>DJHI01000160.1:0-7492 GCA_002431715.1 Armatimonadetes bacterium UBA5829 | reverse complement strand
GCTGGACCCGGCAATCCACGCGGTACTAAGAGAGCCGCTTCGTGAGCTGCACGTATCGCTGCCGGTAAAGATGGACGATGGGTCCGTCAAAGTTTTCAAGGGCTTCAGGGTTCAGTATAACGATTCCCGCGGGCCCAACAAGGGCGGAATCCGCTTCCACCCCGAAGAGACGATCGATACCGTTCGTGCTCTCGCGGCGTGGATGACCTGGAAGACCGCCGTAGTCGACATACCGCTTGGCGGCGGTAAGGGTGGCGTTATCTGCAACCCTAAGTGCATGTCCGAGAGAGAGCTTGAAAGGCTCAGCCGGGCATACATCGATCAGGTCGGGCGAATTATCGGCCCCGACAAGGATGTCCCCGCACCGGACGTTTATACTACTCCTCAGATCATGGCCTGGATGATGGACGAGTTCTCCAAGATCAACGGCTGCAATAGCCCCGGAGTCATCACGGGTAAGCCTCTCTCTGTCGGAGGCTCCGAAGGCCGTGGAGATGCCACTGCGCGCGGCGGCGCTTATTGCACCCGTGAAGCAGCCAAGTATCTCGACATCGATCTTGCCAAATCTTCGGTTGCAATTCAGGGCTTCGGTAATGCGGGCCAGTTCGCCGCTACTCTGTTTGCCAGCATTCTCGGCTGCAAAATAGTTGCCGTGAGCGATACCAAAGGCGGCGTCTACTGCAAGGACGGAATCGATCCCGAAGCTATCGTGAAATGGAAGCTTGAAAAGGGGACTGTAGTCGGCTTCCCCGGAACCACACCTGTATCCAACGGTGACATTCTGGAGCTTCCGGTCGAGGTATTGGTTCCAGCGGCGCTGGAGAATGTAATCACCTCCGAAAACGCAGCCGACATCAAGGCTAAGATCGTCTGCGAGCTTGCCAACGGCCCCACCACCCCAGAGGCGGATGAGATTCTCTACAAGAATGGCGTTTTCGTCATTCCCGACTTCCTTGCGAACGCGGGAGGAGTCACCGTTTCCTATTATGAGTGGGTTCAGAACATGACCAACTATTATTGGGAAGAGGATGATGTCCACGTAAAGCTCGATAAGAAAATGACCAAAGCTTTCCAAGACGTTTTGGTGATGGCTGGTGACTATAAAGTCGATATGCGCACAGCCGCATATATGGTCAGCATCGGACGTGTAGCTGAGGCTATGAAGCTCAGAGGCTGGGTGTAGTAATCAGGTAATATGATTATATGGGCTCGGGTCATTATTGCCCTGAGCCCTTTTTGTTTGTGCATTTGCCGATAGCAAGTGGCCGTGCTAAAATGTGTCTACAAAAGGTGGGATATACTTCTGCCGAAATATGATAGCAGGTAGGAAGAGCATGTTGAAGAATATTGTAATTTTCTTATTTGCAGTAGTAATCATTGCTTCAATTCCGGTTTATGGGGATAAGGTTGTAATTGACCCGAATACTATTAATTCCGCCAATCAGACCGAAGTTGCACGACGTAATGATGACCGTCTGGAACAGAAGATCAGTTATGACGGCGTCCATAAGCGGCTTCATGATGTAATTGACGATCTTTACAACATGAGCGGCGTGGTTACATACAGCGGAAAGAATAAGAGCGACTGGAAAGTGCGTGATTATCCTCTCTTGGTTTGTTCGAGAGACCTCCCACTCGGCACTCTGCTGCAATCTATCGCGGACACAACACATCTGTTTTTATCATCCAGTTCAACAGAGAATGGTATAACCTATCGCGTCTGGCGGGATCTGAAGCGCGAGAAGCATCTGAGTGCATTTGAAGAGGCTANNGGCTCTGGTAGATGTAATGAGTTATGATTGGGATGCTTTGTCTCTGCTCAAAGATGTGCCGGAGTTGTCTTTCGAAGGTAGACTTTCCAAAGACTTTTCGAATCCGGATGCTGGCAGGCTTTGGGGAGAACAAACCAGATATGTGTCAAAGACCATTGCTGCGCTAAGTCCTGAGGTAAAGGACAGGGTGTTGTCCGGTGAAATGGTTGTTATTACATATAAATATGCGCCTGCTGCTGTAAAACCTTATCTTGAGTCACTATTTCGATCATGCTGGAAATCAAATGAGTTATATGCTTCGCTTAACGGCCAGGAGGCGCCTGCTCCGCTGGACGAAGACAAGCTTAATCGATGCCGTATAAATATTTCCCCTCAGGGATTTTATTTGGCTGATAATAAAGACCTTGAAGTCGAAATCTTGGGTTCTAATTATTTCAGCATGAGGGAGATTAGTAAATACGACTTTTTAAGTACTGTCCAGGCATATGGACCCGATCTACCTCCAAGACCGAAAGTGCCGGAGGATGTAAAAGACGACCCGCTGGACAAGCGATATGTCAAGCTCTCATTTTCAGATGAAAGTTATCCGGAATTTCTGAATACAAAAGTAAAGATTGCCAAACTAAAAGATGGCGAAAAGCCTGACTATTCCAATCTTCTTTACGCGGCGTCAACAGCCACTGGTTACTCTATAATTGCTGAGGGCATTGCTGCTCGATATCGCTCCTGGATAATGAGTAAGAACAGTGATCTTGAGGTTATGTTCGGAAAAGAAGTAGCATTGCGCGATATACTAGCGTTCAGCGCCGATATTTACAAAATGGATTGGTATGTCGATGAAACTAATAAGCTCATATTGGGTCGCGACAAGACTTGGATGACACGTCTGAATGCACTTGTTCCGGAAAAGCTTCTCCAGGATTTGTCTGTTAAGATCAAAGGTGACGGGATTGAGCTGGATGATTTAGAACCAATGGCCAGGTTGAACAGAGACCAAATCTATGAGTGGTTTTATTATTGTCCCGAATTTCCGGAGATTAATGAACTTGGACATATCGCGTCAAATGTGGGCGGGAAACGTTTATGTCAGCTTTATTTTGCATTGAGTCCGCAGGAAAAAGATGCGGTGAAACATGGCAGGTCTGTTTCACTTGATGGTTTTGATCGTTCCTGGATATGTTCCGTATTGCGTGGAGAGATTACAGCGTATATGAAAGAAACGGCTTTTAGCGATATATCAGAGAATGCAAATTTAGCAGAGATTATAAAGAGTGATTCGTTGTCCGACTCCGACAAACTCCCTGATCTGTCGATTAGAATCCAAAAACAAGAAATTCCAAAATCTCAAAATGGCAAGCATTTCTACACGCTTCAACTGGATGAAAAAGGTGACAACTCCACGCTGTTGACACAAGATTTATATGCTCCTTTTCCTATCCGTTTTGAGCAGCAGAAATCCGGGCAGAAAAAGCAGACAGTGAAGCCATGAAGTCTAGATGTTGGGCGTAAGAAAGAATAATCGAGGCCTGGAGCATATGCTCCGGGCCTTTTTTATGTTTCCTAATTACAGAAACAGGAAAATCATATCTATATAATTCCTGTGCGGGAGACATTTGTTTTGGATTATCGAAGGCTGCTTCAGGTTTTATCAACTCTATCCCTTGGACTATTATTGTGTAATTGTGCGTCTGCTCAATCGACAAGGGTATATCGTGTTCTCGTAATCAGTTCATTACAGCAGGGTGTTCCCTGGAACATGAATGCCATGGCGACATTTGAGCACACGCTGATGTCTTCCGTTGACGAAAACAACGAAGAGATCGAACTCCACATAGACTATATGCACACCAAGCGTATTAGAGTGGATAGACATTACCTGGACTTCAAATCAGGATTGCTGGCCGATGAGTTTCACAAACTAAAGCATGATTTGGTTATATGTATTGGTTCCGACGCACTTAGTTTTATGCTCAGCCGTGGCAACAATATATTTCCAAATATTCCGGTGCTTTTCTGCGCGGTGGGGACTGATGAAGCGGCTCGGGCAAGGCAAAAGCCGCTCTATGAAGGCATTTCCGGCGACTGGAATCTCGGTGCAAACATACAACTTGCTCTAGACCTATTTCCTGATACAAAGCAAATGGTATTTGTACACGATAATACCACAAGTGGCAATGCATCTGCGGTCGATGCGCTTGATTTTGCGCAGAAATATCCTGATGTGGACTTTACGTTTATTACTGATGAGACCATGCCCAAGGTGCTTAAGAAAGTCCGACTATTGCCTAAGGATTCGACACTTTTTATACTGCCGTTCTCCATTGATAAGAAAGGTGAATTCTTCGTTTCGGCCTCCGGTATGCGCAAAATCATATCCGCCAGTAATACGCCATCATTCGGATTGTGGCAATATCTCATCAATAATGGTATCATCGGAGGCTTATTAATAGATGAGAAAGAATACGGGAAAACTATTGCCAAGTGCGCAATTCGGATTTTGAGAGCAGGCGGGTTCAAGGGCGTAAGGGTTCCATACATAACACCCGCACGCTATATGTTTGATTGGAAGCAATTGCATCACTTTAAACCTCATGCAGCAAGTATGCCGTCAAGTTATGTTATTGTCAACAGGCGGGAGAGTTTCATTGAAACACACAAAACCCCTATTCTCGTCGGCTTGTCGGTCCTCGTTTTCTTTGCCGGACTTGGGGTTACTTTGAGCATTAACACGCTGCGTAGGATGCGAGCCGAGGAAGCGCTGCGAGTCAGCGAGGAGCGTCTCAACCTTGCCGTAAACGCGACATCGGATGGGATTTGGGATTGGAATATCGACACCGGTTCTATATATTGCAGCCCGCGTTGCAGTGCTGTGTTGGGCTATGAATCTGATGAGATGCATGGAATGCTGACTTTTATAAAGGATTTGGTGGACTCTGAAGATGCAAAATTGGCTTCAGAGGCGCTCCAAGCTCATTTAGAAAATGGTTCTTCAAGCTATCAGGCTGAATATCGTGTAAAAACGAAGCAGGGAGATTGCCGATGGGTGTTAGTTCAAGGCAAGGCAGTCGAGCGAAACCAGAATGGAATAGCAATGAGAATGGTTGGTACAATTACTGATATTACTACGCGCAAACAAGCTGAGCAGGAGAAATTGCAGTATGAGAAAAAGTTGGATGAGCAAAAGCGACAGTTTTATCGTGAGACCATATTAAGCGTTACCGGCGGCAAGTTTAGAATTTGCCAGTATGCCGAGATCGATGAGTTCATTGAACGAGCAGAAGCGGGTGCATTTTTCGATTCCATGGAAACGACTTCCAATGCGAGAAAAGATGTGGAATCTTTTTTTCGTTCCAAAGGACTCGACGAGGATCGTACCAGTCTCATTATGATGGGTGTTGGTGAAGCGATCACAAATGTGATCAAGCACGCCTGCGATGGAGGCGAAATATTTGCAGGAACTGATAGCAAGGGTGTATGGGCAGTCGTTCGCGATAAGGGTGATGGAATCGAGTCTTTACTGATTCCGAAAGTTGTTCTTATGCAGGGTTATTCTACCAAACCATCCCTTGGTTACGGTTATTCGATAATGCTTGATGTTTCTGATCGAATTCTTTTGGCGACAGGGCAAGCAGGGACATCTATATTATTGATGAAATATTTTACTGATGAGCCTATGCACTTTCCAATGGATCAGGACGACCCCAAAGTCTGAGGCGAGGAATTTGGAGATTAGCTTATTTTCCTGGGAACATGATTGCAGAAAGGCTCTTGTGATAAATAATCTCCTGTCATGGCGTAAGCTCTCGCCCTGCATCCTCCGCAAACATTCACAAACTCGCATGCTCCGCATTTACCTGTCAGCAGTGACGGGTCGCGCAGCTCCTTAAATAGCTCAGAGCCTTCCCATATCTCCTTTAATGGGTTCTCAAGCGCATTTCCTGCGCTCAGAGGGAAGTATCCGCAGGGGTAGATATCACCCTTATACGATATAAAACAGACCGAGCTTCCAGCTAGACACCCTTTTGTCTCAGCGGCAAACGGATGCCCAATAGGCTTCTCTGCTCTCTGCTCTCTGCGCTCCGCTCTATTCTGGCTTGCTATTCGAAAATAATGCGGTGCACAGGTGGCCTTGAGGTTGATGGGTGTCGTTTGAGCGGAGTCATATACCCAGTTGAGCACCTGCTCATATTCCTCTGGGCTTATCATTTCGCTTTCAGCGATTTCTTTGCCGCAGCCGGTGGGGACGAGTAGAAATAGATGCAGCGCCGATGCTCCGAGAATTAATGCCAGATTCAGAATTTGCTGGAGTTGATGTAAATTCGTACGCGTAACCGATGTGTTTATCTGAAACGGCATCTCTACGCTCTTAAGGCACTCGATCCCGCTCAAAGCATCATCAAAGGCTCCCGGTACACCTCGGAAATCGTCGTGACTTGCCGATTCGGCTCCATCTATGCTGACGCTTACCCGCTGGATACCCGCTGCTTTGAGCCTTTTTGCTGCGTCACTATTCAGAGCGGTGCCATTAGTTGCCAAAACCATCCTCAAGCCCAAATCGGAGCCGAATGATGCAATCTCGAATATATCAGGTCGAACAAGTGGCTCACCGCCGCTGAGCACGATTACGGGCCTGGCAAATGACGTGACAGATTGCAGCAGTTTTTTGCCATGATCGAGTGTGAGTTCCTCATGGGGCCTGTTTTCAGTAGCCGTAGCGCGGCAGTGTCTGCACTTGAGGTTGCAGGCGGTTGTCGTCTCCCAGAACAGCATTCTCAGGATGTTCGATTGCATACACTAAGTCTATCACTACTCAACAACTAATAAAAGCTCAACAAGAAGCATATTAAGTAACCAGAGAACAGATTCATCGATACACGATCAACGGTTTGACAGTCCACGTTAATAAGCCGTAGAATAATAAAGTAGGGCGGGGGATGCATGGCGTCCCTCGTCTTGTTCGTTACTATTTGGAGCATTTAATGACTGAGTATGTGGCCCCTCGCGGGACAAGAGACATCCTGCCCGGTGAATCGCCTCGTTGGCAGTATGTGGAGGAAATTTTCAAAAAAACGTGCGGCCTGTATGGCTATCGAGAGATCCGCACGCCTACTTTTGAGCACACCGAACTCTTCACGCGCAACCTTGGCGAGGCCACCGATGTCGTCTCCAAAGAGATGTATACCTTCGAGGATCGCGGCGGGCGAAGCATCACGCTCCGGCCCGAAGGCACCGCGCCGACCGTCCGCGCGTATGTCCAGCACAATCTCGGGGCGACTCTGCCGGTCAACAAGGTTTACTATATAGGCCGAATTTTCAGATATGAGAGACCTCAGGCGGGTCGATATCGCGAGCACACTCAGCTTGGTATAGAGGCTTTCGGGTCAATCGATCCGGCTATCGACGCCGAAATCATATCGATGGCCGCTCAGTTCTTCAAGAGTATAGGGATCAAGGATTTTGAGCTTAAACTCAACTCCATCGGCTGTATGAACTGCCGCCCAAAGTATCGTGAGGCTCTGCTAGATTTTGCAAAGCAGAGGGTCGATAAGCTATGTGAATCCTGTCGGCAGCGATATGAGCAGAACCCTATGAGAATGCTCGACTGCAAGAACCCCGATTGTAAGAAACTCCTCGAAGAGGCTCCTAAGCTGCCTGATTATCTGGATGAGGAATGCGCAGAGCATTTCGATAAGGTTAAAGAATATCTTTCTATGCTTGGA
>DJHI01000156.1 GCA_002431715.1 Armatimonadetes bacterium UBA5829 | reverse complement strand
ACGGGCTGAATCGATATCTTGGGCCGGATGTCTATCTGATACCCGGCCTGTTGTTATGTTTTAAGGCTTACCTATAACAGCAACAGCCTGAGAGGCTATTCCTTCTCCTCTGCCCGTATATCCAAGCTTTTCAGTTGTAGTGCCCTTTATACTTATTCTGCCGGGATCGATATTCAGGCATTTCGCAATATTGCCGACCATAACAGGCACATGGACCGATATTTTAGGCTGTTCGCAGATAACGACCGCATCTATATTTATTATCTTCCAACCGTGTTGGGTCAGAAGGCCGCCGACATGCCCCAGGAGCTTAAGGCTGGAGACTCCTTTATATATCGGGTCGGAGTCCGGGAAATGCCTGCCTATATCTCCAAGAGCAGCTGCACCTAATAGAGCATCCATAATAGCGTGTACGAGCACATCGGCATCAGAGTGACCCGCTAAGCCTTTTTCATAGGGAATCTCTACGCCGCCTAAAATAAGCTTCCGGCCTTCAACAAGCGCGTGGACATCAAACCCGATCCCTGTTCTCTGCTCTTGTGCTCCAAGTTTCATGGATGCCAGCTCAATATCCGACGGAGTCGTGATCTTGATATTGTCATATGAGCCTTCTACTATAGTCACTTTCTCCCCCACTCTCTCCACCAATGCTGCATCGTCAGTAGCATATATGCCTTCCGCATAAGCCTGTTCGTAGGCCTTTCTAATGAGGTCGGTTTTGAAGGTCTGAGGGGTTTGAATCGAATACAGATTCGCGCGGTCGACCGTGCCGGAGATTATTTTCCCGTTTGCCTTTTTTATGGTATCGATAACCGGCACCGCTGCCACACTGGCTCCGGATTTTAATGCTTCCTCGATAGATCGCTCTATAATGGCACATGTGACCATTGGCCTGGCGGCATCGTGAATGACTACAACATCGCTGGTCACCTTCTCCAGGCCAGAGCGCACGGAGTCCTGCCGTTCTCTTCCGCCTGCAACGATATGGGGCACTTTCTTAAAACCGAAGCGGTCGACCAGCTTGCCGACCGCTTCGATATCATCTTTGCCCGTGACTATTATAATCTCACCGATGGCATCGCACGATTCAAAGACCGACAGAGTGTGTGCAAGAACAGGTTTTCCCGCTATCTCCGCGAAAACCTTGTTTATGCCTCTACCGAATCTTTCTCCTCGCCCTGCCGCCGGTATAAGAGCGCATGCCTTCATCAAAATCGTCATTTCCCTGATCCAAGGTATCCTTGGTCTTGCCGAATATCATCTTACCCTGCACAGTCTGCAGGACGCTTGTCACTGCTACATCGAGGGTTTCGCCGATAAGTTTTCTGCCGCCCTCGACCACTATCATTGTCCCGTCATCAAGGTATCCGATTCCCTGATCTTTCTCTTTGCCCTCGCGAATAATAGTTACTCGCATCTCTTCGCCCGGCAGCACTACCGGCTTCAGAGCATTTGCAAGCTCATTGATATTCAGGACATCGACTCCTTGCAATTCAGCTACCCTGTTTAGGTTGTAATCATTGGTGACTATTGCGCCTCCCACCTCACGAGCCGCTACAATCAGGCGGGCATCGACCTCGTCATTTGGATCCACGGATGAGAAATCAGGAATATGGAGTTCCATTTCTTTCTGCATCTGATTTAGAATATCGAGACCTCTGCGCCCTCTTGCCCGTTTTAGCGAATCGCCGGAATCGGCTATCTGCTGAAGTTCCTCCAGAACAAATTTAGGAACGTATACAGGTCCCTCAACGAACCCAGCTCGCGCAATGTCCGCGATACGACCGTCTATAATCACGTTCGTATCGAGAATTTTTGGGCGACTGTTGATGTTCAAACTGCTTTTAGCAATCGGCATTGAGCCCGGGAAATAAAACCTCACCTGCTCCGTGAAACTCGCAAGCGCAATCACCGACACATAACACAACAATGCCGCCGCAATCACATTAACCCACCAAGGAGTGGACAGAATACTGCGTAGAAGTAATGTAAGTAAGAGGCCTAATACTAAACCGGAGACCGCGCCGATTTTTTCTTGAGGCGCCATTGAATCCCACTTCGACTTCGTGTGTTTGGCTTGTATGAAAGCCATTCGTTCAATAGCGAAACCAAGCAGCGCGCCTGCAACAATAAATACGGTATATAAACGCCATTTCTCGCCAGAAGTCAGTTCCACCGGATTTATAGGGATGAAACCGAGGAATGATATCGCTTCCGTGCTTGAACCTTTAAGATAGGCATCCAGCGCAAGTAATGTGCGATAGGCAAATGCCTTGCCTGCTATCCCGCCTAAGATCACAATAGCTAACGTGAACAGAGGTCTGAATCGTCTGCTGCTTATTGTCAACTGTATCACCACCTTTCTGTGAGAAATTTTGAATTACGAATTACCCTATATTCCTCCAGGTAAGATACCTGGAGGAATTAGATTTTGAGTTATGAGTTATCTGTCAACCTCTCCGAGAACGACATCGAGGCTGCCGAGAATCGCCACCACATCGGCGACCTTCCAGCCCTTTACCATCTCATTGAGTGCGCCGAGATTGATAAATGACGGAGCGCGCCATTTGAGCCTATAGGGTTTATCGGAGCCGTCACTTACCAGATATACCCCAACATCGCCCCTTGCAGATTCGATATGGAAATATACTTCTCCTGCAGGGACTTTCTGTTTGAGAGGAGTCTTGTATTTAAGCTCTCCCTCGGGTATCAGGTCCAATGCCTGCTCTATAATCTTCAAACTCTGCCGGATTTCATCCACTCGGCAAAGGTAACGAGCGCGGGTATCGCCCTCTGTTCTGGTTATCACATCCCAGTCGAGCCTGTCGTAGACACAGTAGGGATCGACCTTGCGGACATCATACGGCACTCCCGATGCGCGCAGGCTGGGACCGCTCATTGAATAATTTATCGCCTGTTCGGCTGAGATTACCGCCACATTACGGGTTCGAGCTATGAAAATCTGGTTGTTGGTCAGCAGATCGTCATACTCGGGAAGCATATCGCGCTGCTTCTTTATATAGGCTCTGCACTTCTCATGGAAACCCGCGGGCAGATCTTTCGATACGCCACCCGGCCTGAAATAGTTATATGTAAGCCTGGCGCCGCAGGTCATTTCGAAGAGATCGAGTATGTCTTCCCGCTCGCGCATACCATAAAGGAACGGTGTGGTAGCGCCGAGGTCCATACCCATCGTGCCGAAAAAAATAAGATGGCTGGCGATTCTATTGAGTTCCATCATGATTACGCGGATATACTGCGCGCGCTCGGGAACCTCAATTTCGGCAAGCTTTTCTATGGCTCCGACATAAACCATATTGCCGAGCATTGACGCCAGATAATCGAGCCGGTCGGTAATAGGAATAAACTGCAGATACTGCCGCATCTCCGCGAGCTTTTCGGCTCCGCGGTGCAGATATCCCAAATCAGGATGGCACTCGACCACAACCTCGCCGTCCATCTTAACGTCGAGCCGGAGAACGCCGTGTGTGCTCGGGTGCTGCGGGCCCATATTGATTTCGAGTAGTTCTGTCTTAATCCTCGATGACATAATCTTTCCTTAATGGATGTCCTTCCCAATCGTCCGGCAGTAAAATTCGCCGAAGGTCCGGGTGGTTTGTAAAGACAACCCCCATAAGGTCGTAGACTTCGCGTTCCTGGAAGTCCGCTCCCTTCCAAATGCCCGTGAGCGACTCGACAACCGGCTGGCTGCTGTCCAAATCTACCCTGAGAGCAATTTTGGTATTTGTCGCCAAGGCGGTTAACTGGTAGACCACCTCGACGCGGCCTTTCCAGTCGATAGCCGTGATATCTTCGAGATAGTCGAACCCCTGGCTATCGTGCAGCATCTCGCAGACCGCGACAAGCACGTCCGGTGTGATCTTGATGTGCAGCGTGCCGAAGATGTCTTTGCTCTCCAAAACGGCGTCGGGAAAATTGTCTCTTATTGTTTTTTCTATAATTTCAGACATGATAGTTTTTGTTTCTCAGTTGTTAGTTTTCATAATTCAAAATTACCGGACGATTTCCGCTCTCATCTTCTCTTTGAGCTTAGAGGCGGCATAAATTATAGCCTCCGGTCTAGGCGGGCAGCCGGGAACATATACATCAACCGGAATAATCTTGTCCACACCCTTAACCACGGCATAGGAATCAGCGAATGGCCCTCCCGCATTTGCGCAGCTTCCGGTGGAGATGACATATCTCGGCTCAGCCATCTGCTCATAGAGCCGCTTTACGCATGGAGCCATCTTTTTCGAGACCGTTCCCGCGACTATCATCAAGTCACTCTGCCTGGGAGTTGCGCGAGGCATCATACCGAAACGGTCCAAATCATATCTCGCCGCGCCTGCAGCCATCAGCATCTCGATAGCGCAGCATGCAAGGCCGAATGCAAAATACCAGAGCGAGGACTCACGTCCCCACTCCAGAACTCTATCGACACTGGTGGTTATAATTGTCCCGCCGGGAAATCTTTCAAGATAATCAAACGGGCGATCTACTTCCATTCCAAGACACCTTTCTTATATGCCCATACGAGGCCCACCGCGAGCACTGCGACAAATATCACCATGTCTACAAAGCCGAGCACGGCCAGAGAGTGATTTTTGCTGAATCCAAAGAGCTTTGCCGCCCATGGGAAAAGGAAAACCGCTTCGACATCAAAGATGAGAAAAACCAGAGCATAAATATAATATCCGACCCTGAACTGCAGCCAGGCCGGGCCTACTGGATCCTTGCCGCATTCATACGTGGTCAGTTTCTCTTCAGACGGCCTGTGCGGCCTGATGAACCAAGCCGCAAGCAGTGAGATCACTGAAAAAGCTATTCCTACAATTATAAATATCGCTACCGCGAGAAAATCTTTTGCAATCAAATCATTCTCCTGAGTGATTACTGATAACTTATTTTATTTCTGCCTTAAGGCTTCCTATGACTTTAGCCAGGCCGAACATGGTCGGCGCGTCGCCCTCGGCGAGTTTNNTATGAGTCGCGTCGACAAAATCAGTAGGCAGCGTGGCGTCGAAAGGAACCCATTCGCCCACATAGCACTCCGTCCACACATGATAATAAAAAGCGCCGTCTGTGTATAAAAGCCCCGCGGCTATTTTGGACGGAATCCCCGCAGCGCGGGCAAGGGCCGCGAACAAAATTCCGTAATCCCTGCACACACCTCTCTTAGATTTTATCACATCCGAGGCCGAACGGGTAATCCCTATGGTCTTATCCACGATCATATTGGAATAAATCCAGTCGCGAATCTTAGCGCAGGCCTTATATGCGTTCTTTTCATCGCCTACAATCTTTTGCGCTTCATCCCTGATAATAGAGGTGTCCCAGTCGAGATAGACCGTGCTTGCCAGGTAATCAGCAAATTTCTTCTCATCAACCGGCAGGCTGATCGATTTGTCAGAATCAAAGATAGATGCCTCAATACTTATTTCAGCCTTGTCGGCATCTTCGGTCTTCTCGATTTTCTGGCGATTATCATTGATCCACATCTGCTTATCCAGGTTGGTAAATATGATGTCAAGGTCTTTAAGATCACGCGGACTGGAAATATTTTTATCGGGTTTTACGCTCGTCAGAACGGCAAAATCCTCGGATGATGCCGATTCCAAGCCGGAGATGGCCTGCTCCTGGGTCTGCTTCTCCATGCGAATCCCCATTACGGCTTCGAGCTGGATACAGTCACCGTCCTTATCCTGCCAGATGGTCATATCGCCCATTTGAGTGGAGTTTGTGAGCACGACGGTATCATATTCCTTGCCGCCGACGGTAATCTTCTCCCTCCGAATGACTTTGACTTTAAGATCTTCTATGGCGAGAGTAAGAGGATTGAAGTAATGCAGGGTATATTCATTCCCGACTTCCAACTGGGCATCCGGCATTACAAACATTGCATCGCCTACTAAACTGATGCCTTCCGGGATCGGCACACTCTGGTTTGAGACACCACTGCCTGCCGACACAACGCAATCGATGCTGTCTTTGTTGAAAGTTGCGCGGATAGTGGTAGACTTGCCGCCGCTTGAGATGGTGAAATCTTCACGCAGAGGAGAGTATTTGGCGTCGGTATAGACTACTGTAGTGACAAGCTGAGTAAGGTCGGCTCCAAGGATTGTGAGGCGATTACTCAGGACACTTGCGATTCTATATCCCTTGGTGCCTTCAAACTCGGCATTATCGATCTTGTAAGACATGTAGCCGATCTTCTTATCGCCTACATATGAGCCCATCCAGCTCTCATAGGGGATATTAAACGCACCCGCTCGCGCGGCAATGGTGATGAGCATAAGCGTAAGGACAACAACGGCTCTGCGTCGCATAAGGCCTTCCTCTTGATATGATAGTTTTCAATCATACTATCATACCATAAAGACTGTTATTGGCGCTCAGCTACTTTAATCCTGTTTAGTGCTCTTGCAAGTGAGGCTTGAGCCCGGTCCATATCAATGTCCGGCCCATCAACGGATATTCTCTCTTCAGCTCTATG
>DJHI01000285.1:1980-2958 GCA_002431715.1 Armatimonadetes bacterium UBA5829 | reverse complement strand
AATCCGTCGAGTTGCAACTAGTGCATTCTTCACTGACGGCGATATTGCAGCTATGAAGTCCGGCTTGCCTGAGGAGAATTCGATTTGCGTTTTTGAGATCGACAAACCATTTGTCGGTCGAAGACTGAGAGATTATGCGGCTGTCGTGCGGAAATGCCTTAAAAANNGCTGCCTGCAGCATTGCCGGGTCGGAGCCATAATTCTGCTGCATCGCTTCAATTGTTTTCGTGACGATTTTTGCCACAGTTCCTCGCCAGCCCGCATGAGCGACACCTATTGCTCTATAAACCGGATCTAGTAGAAAAATGCACACACAGTCGGCAAAGTGAAGCGCAAGGGGCAGATTCGGGACGCTGGTTATCAAAGCATCGGCATCGGGGATGGCTAAGGAATGATCCATCGCGCCCGAGCCCGCATCCGATTCGGTTACGACTCTGACTGTATTTAAATGTATCTGCTGAGGGACCACTATTCGAGCAGGATCGATCTCCAGTGCAGAAGCATATGCACGGCGATTTGCACGCACGGCCTCAGGAGCATCGTCAACGGCCANNCGCTCACGCCTCCGATGCGCGTGCTGAAACCGTGCGTAACCATACGTGAAGCCTCAAGGTTCCAGGCCTTATAGAAGCGCACACCGTTATTTTCGACTCTATACCAATTAGGAAGCCGCATATATAATGCCTTTCAAACAATCTATTTACAAGCACCGCAGGATTTGCACGCGCCGATGTTACAGGGCTGCGTGGTCTGCTCGTGGAGCGCCTTTTGATATTCAGTCCACAGATAATCCTTGGATATCCTGTTGTCTATATGATCCCAGGGGAAAATTTCTTCCCGGTCTCGCAGCCTGTAAAGATAGTTTTTGATATCTACCCCAGTTTCCCTGAGAGCCGATGAATAATCGCCGCCGTTTTCAAGAGCGGTCAACAGAACGGCTCCCATCTGGCGGTCTCCACGAGCGAGGTAGCCCTGGAT
>DJHI01000285.1:1050-1975 GCA_002431715.1 Armatimonadetes bacterium UBA5829 | reverse complement strand
GAGGGCTCTCACCGCCGAAAACAGCCCCTTTGATCGATGAAATGCCCGATCTTAAAAGCGCATATCTCTTTTTAAGAACGTTTTCGCGCTCCATCGCATGCCATTGGAACGGTGTCCAGGGCTTGGGCACAAAACTGCTTGCAGACACTTGAAAGTGCATTGTAGCAAACTCCGATGCAAGTGATCGGACAAGATCGACGATGGCTGAAATGTCGTCACTGGTCTCGGTCGGAAGGCCGATCATAAAGTAGAGTTTTACCCTGTTTATGCCTGCATTATAAGCCGAGCGAACCGCTCGATGAATCTGCTCATCGGTCGATGTCTTGTTTATTACTCTTCTAAGACGGTCACTCCCGGCTTCCGGAGCAATGGTGAGCGTTCTTTGGCCGGATTTTGCCATAAGCGCAGCGATTTCGTCCGTAACTGTCTCCAACCGGATTGAAGATGTGCTGAACTCACCGCCTGATTCGACTATGGACTCACAGATATCTCTAGCGTCGGGCTGATCGAATACCGCAGCGCCGACTATACCCAACCTCGGCGCATCGCATTCACCCGAGATATCACGAGAACGCACTGGTCGATTGATATGACCTGCGGCACAAAACCGGCACTTTCTGCCGCATCCGCGCGCTATCTCCACGAGCTTTATATCGCCGAACTCCGCCTCGTCGGTACGGATTACAGAAGCGGCCGGATATTTGTCCAAATTCGATGTAATCTGCCGCGCCGCCGTATTGTTAATTGCCGGGATATATATCCCTGGAATATCGGCTAACGCCTGTAAAACCTCATGACGGGATTTTTCTTGAGTCTGCTCGAAGACATTCACCAGATCAGGCAATATCATCTCGCAGTCGCCGATTACAAACGCATCTATGAAATCAGCGAGAGGCTCAGGGTTGAACGTGGCGCAGGGCCCACC
>DJHI01000285.1:0-1019 GCA_002431715.1 Armatimonadetes bacterium UBA5829 | reverse complement strand
CGGATCATAATCGTCCCGCTCAGAACTCATTACGGGCAGATTAGATAGTTTCAATATCTGAAGAATGTTGAGATAATCCATTTCAAAGGATATGGAAAATCCAACAACATCGAACTCGGAGAGAGGTGAAAGGCTTTCGAGGGTGAAAAGCTCGGTCTTTGTCCTTATATGTTCTTTAAGATCAGCGATATCGGGAAGAAATACGCGTTCGCAGGAGGCGTTCGGCAGATCGTTGAGCATTTTATATACGAGTTGATAGCCGAGAGATGCCATGGCCACGCCGTATTCATTCGGGAATGCAAGAGCAAACCTTACAGGCGCTGCTCTATCTATGGTAACACCGCCTCTTTCCCCGGCAAAACGGGCCTTCGCAAGTTCATATAAGTCAATGGGCATATATATATGGTATGCCAATGCTGATAGATACGCAAGCATATTGGTTGGCAGTTGACGATTGACGGTTATCGAGCCATTGACGAATGGGGGTCGAAATTAGTATACTTGATAGGAATGCTGGGAGGATGTCAATGAGTACGTTAAAACTCGATGCGAATTACCGCGCTGATGTAAGCAAGGGACGGACAAAGCAGCTCCGTCGCGATGGCTTTGTGACCGGAAATGTTTTTGGGCATAACTCGGAATCTATAGCTGTGGAAGTTAAACTGCAGGATCTGCTCGATCAGATCAAGCAATCGGATATGGGAATCAAATCACTGATCGACCTTAAGATTAAAGGTACTCCCAAGAAAGCCGATGGAACAGTTCTTATCAAGGATTTTCTTAAGGATCCGCTCACACGAAAAGTGCTGGATGTTCAGTTCCAGCGCGTTTCGATGAAAGAAAAGATCCATGTAGGNNAGATAGTCGGCGAAGCGCCTGGAACCAAGGAAGGCGGAATTCTGGAGCAGATGATCGATGAGCTTCAGGTGAGCTGCCTGCCGGCCGACATTCCAAAGAATGTCGAGGTCGATGTTAGCAGCCTTGGCATAGGTGAGCATATTAAGGTTGCTGAACTTGTA
>DJHI01000281.1:4970-5835 GCA_002431715.1 Armatimonadetes bacterium UBA5829 | reverse complement strand
CCCTGGTCTGTGAAGCTCTTGGGAAACTTTCTCGGCTCCTTAATGTATCACCTGTCGAAGAGATATCGCAGCGTGGCTATAAAGAATTTGCAAATGGTATATGCATCCGAGAAATCCGATGCCGAGATCAAGGTAATCGCTAAAGATGTTTTCAAGCACTTCGCGCGAGGTGCTGTGGAGTTTTTCTATCTGCTCTCTCTCACGCGCGATCAGATCGATGCGATGATCGATATAGAAAATTCCGAGCATTTGAATTCCGCTCTTGCCCAGGGCAAGGGCTGCATAATCATAACCGCTCACTACGGCAACTGGGAGCTTCTCGCCCGCAAGCTCGTTATACTCGGATATAAGGTGAATGTGATTGCGCGCGACAGCGACGATCCCGGCATGACCGGCATAACCCAGCAGATCAGAGAAAACGGCGGCTATCGTGTTTTCGACAGAGACCAACCGATAATAGGCGCTTTCAGGGCCTTGAAAAATAATGAAATCCTGGGCATTTTGCCCGATCAGAACGACAGCAGCGGAATATTTGTAAATTTCTTCTCCAAACTTGCGGCTACGGCCATTGGTCCCGCTGTGCTTTCTCTAAAATCGGGGGCTCCGCTCGTGCCTGTATTTGCCACCAGAATCGATAGAGGTTCCAGATATGTGGCGACCGCATATCCGAGAATCGAGTTTACTCCGAGCGGAGATGAAGATGCTGATATCAAGAATCTGACCGCACTGATCAATCAATCCATCGAGAAAGCCATTCGTTTGAATCCTTCGCAGTGGCTCTGGCTGCACAATCGCTGGAAAATGTCGCCAAATGATAATCGGAGTGAGGGGGATTCCGATGCAAAATAGCACTCCGAAGAGGATA
>DJHI01000281.1:205-4937 GCA_002431715.1 Armatimonadetes bacterium UBA5829 | reverse complement strand
GACACCCGCTGCGCGCGCATTGCGTGAAGCTTTTCCCGATAGCCATATCGCATGGATTGTCGAAAAAAAATCGGCCGATGTCGTGCTTGGAAATCCATATCTGGACGAAGTAATAGTCTGGGACAGGACAAAAGTTCCCGGCTTGATTAGAGGCACTTCGCATTTTGTTAAGTCGATCTCCGGCCTTAGCAAGCAGCTCAAACAGCGCAAATTCGATGTCTGTGTAGATTTGCAGGGTCTCCTGCGCAGCGCTGGTGTCTGCCTTGTATCGGGAGCAAAGCGCAGAATAGGCTTCTCTGATGGGGCCGAGGGCAGCGTTTATCTATATCATGAGACCTACGATCCTGGTGGTGACGATGTAAATGCCCAGCAGCGCAATTTGGACCTGCTTAAGACAATCGGCGTGCACTCGACGAATACCGCCATGTATATGCCTGTAGGTGATGAAGACCGCGCGTTTGCGCAGAGTTTTCTTGATCGATGTGGCCTAAAGGATGAGAAAGTGGTTGCGTTTTGCCCGGCAACAACTTGGGTCAACAAGCATTGGACGGTTGAGGGCTGGTCGCAAGTTGCCGATCTTCTGCACGAGCGGCATGGTGTTCGCTCTCTGATACTCGGCTCCAAAGCCAACCTAGAGATGGCCGAGCAAATAGTCAACGGTTCCCACTGCAATCCTGTAATCAGTGCCGGTCAAACGACTCTTAAACAGGCAGGAGCGCTGATGGAGAAATGCACAGCGGTGATAGGGGTAGATACGGGACTTTTGCATATGTCAGTAGCACTGGATAGACCCACAGTCGGCCTTTTCGGTGCAAGCGCGTGGAGGTGTTTCCGAAAGAAGCATAATTTTATCTGGGTAGCAAAGGACTTTCCTTGCAGCCCATGCCGAAGGCCTCCTACATGCAAAAATATCGACTGCATGCAGGCGATAACACCCGAAGACGTCGAGAGCGCAGCAGCGCCTTGGCTGGGATAAACGCCTATGCGGATCATTTGCTTCCATCTCAACCAGGTAGGAGATTTTGCATTTTCCCTGCCTGCCTTGAAATGCATTCGCGACAGCTTTCCTGAAGCGCATTTGATCAGTGTGACGCCTCCGGCTTGTTCGGATCTATTGATGGCAACCGGTCTCGTTGACGAGGTGTTATTAAGGAACAGCCAACTAAACTTAGATAAGCTTAGACTTGCATGCCATCTTGTCAAATCCAAATATGATGTAGCTGTCGTATTCTCACAGAGCGCTGAGTGTGCTCTGCTGACATATCTGAGCGGTGCAAAAAAGAGGGTTGGGTTTATAAATACGTCGATGGGCCTGTTTCTGACTCAGCGGATTTCATTTACGCATCCTCCCTCGACTCAGAATAATCTGAACCTTGCTGCCGCAATTGGATGCGAGACTAAATCCCGCAGTTATTCAGCCCTTCTTAAGCTGACGGATAAGCAGAAAACCGCCGCAGATAGTGTTTTGAGCAAATACGGAGTGACCGGCGATGACAGATTGATCGCCTTTGCCCCCGGCACATCCGGCAGGCGCAGCGTGAAAGAATGGACTGATGAAGGATATATTAAAGTCGCCCGGCATTTCACAGACAAGGGATACAGAGTCGTTATTTTAGGCACTGTTCCGGCTTTAGAGGTAACGGGTGAATGCCCAGCTGTTATAGATTTGAGTGGAAAGACGTCGNNGGCGTGCTTTTCAGGAGCCGAACGCTGCTGGCGGTTGATTCCGGCATGCTCCATTTGGCTGCTGCGATGGGTAAGAGAGTGGTAGGTCTTTACGGACCTTCCAACTGGAATGTAACGGGCCCTCAGGGAGACGGCCATATTGTTTTGACCTCAGGCGCGCAATGCAGTCCATGCATGCAGACAGTGTGCAAGTTAGAGCGAAAATGTATGACAGACATAGACGCAAACGATGTGATTTCAGCAATCGAATCAATTATCGCTGAGCCTGCTATATGAGAAAACCACCCTTAAGAACACTGCAAATAGATGCCGAGAAGATGTGGGGCGGAGGTCTTACGCAGGTCGCCGGGTTGTGCTCCTATCTAGGAGACCAGGGGCATGAGGTCAACATTGTCTGTAGGCCCGGCTCCAAGCTTCAAGCATGGGCTCGGGATTATGGTTTGATTTCTTATCCGGTCGATATGAAATCATTTATCTCCATTTCGTCGGTGATGCAGATTCGCTCGATAATAGCTCGGGTCAATCCCGATATAGTCCATATGCATACCTCACGAGCGCATGTATTGGGTGCCGCTGCGGCAAGGCTGGCGGGTTCAAAGGTTGTTATAGCGACACGGCGGAACGAGGGCCGAATCAATATGGTTTGGCCGAACACAAGCGCCTACGGAAAATGGATAACAGCAATTGTTGCTGTTTCGGGAGCCGTACGCGAATCGCTGATCCAATCCGGGGTTGAAGCTTCGAAGACCCACGTGATTTTCAGCGGAACTGATACGGATCGCTTTCAAAGCGCTGCTGCCGATCCCGATGTGCGGCAGCGGCTTGGCATATCTCCTTCGGCGTTTATAGTCGGCTCAGCAGCAACACTTGCCGAGTGCAAAGGTATGCGGTATCTTATAGAGGCAGCCGGGATTATAAAGGAAAAGGTTCATCTCGTGATAGCCGGAGATGGTGAACAGCGCGCCGAACTCGAGAGGCTTGCGCACAATTTGCAGGTATCCGCTTCGTTTTTAGGGTTCAGCGCGGATATGGCCGGTTTTCTTGCGGGCTGCGACGCATTTGCGATGCCTTCCCTGNNGAGTAGCGGCATTGGAGGCGATGGCTGCGGGCAAACCGGTTGTTGCCAGTGCGGTCGGGGGCTTAAGGGAATCCGTGCAAAATGAAGTAACCGGCTTTCTTGTGCCTCCTTCCGATCCTGAGAGTTTGGCTGATGCTATCAATAGGCTGATCGATAATCCCGAAATCTCCAGGAGTTTTGGTTTAGCCGGACAGGCAAGAGTGCGGGAATATTTCAGTCTTAAAAAAATGGCACAAAACAACGAATCTCTATACTATTCACTTCTGGGTTTATAACTTCTGATGGGCATATCGGCATTAGTTCTCACATACAACGAGCAAAACAGGATCGAACGCTGTCTGGACAGTCTGGCATTTGCCGACGAGATTATTATTGTTGATTCATACAGCACCGATCGGACGCTGGAAATAGCGGGCCGTTATACTTCCAATATTGTACAAAGAGAGCTCACAAGTTTTTCAGATCAAAGAAACGCTGCAATAGACCTTGCAGCTCAGGATTGGATATTATTTATTGATGCTGATGAGGTTGTATCAAAAGAACTCGCGGCGGAGATTATAAAATCTGTTGATAGAAATGATTTCGAGGGATTCAGGATGCCTCGTTCGACCTTCTTTTTAGGTAAAAGAATGCGTCATTGCGGCTGGTATCCCGATTATCAGCTCAGGCTGATGCGCAGAGAAAAGGCGAGAATCCCAAATAGAATCGTGCATGAATCACTTCTTTGTGAAGGACCTGTCGGTACACTAAAAAATCCCATCATCCATTATAGCTATGACTCTATGGCCGATTATAGCCGAAAAATGGTCTTGTATGCCAAAGCCGCTGCGGAACAAAAGTATAATGAAGGCCGTTCATTTCATATTATAGATATTCTTTTGAATCCTGGGCATTCATTTTGTAAGATGTATATAGCGAAGCGCGGATTTATGGATGGTATGCATGGCCTGGTTTTAAGCAGCCTTACTGCTTGCTCGTCTATTCTGAGGTATGCATATCTTTGGGATTTGTGTCGATCTAAAAAGGAAGTAAGTCATGAGAAGTAAGATTCGATTTATTGGTTTTTTACTGGCTGTGAGCGTTTTTCTTACAATAGCCAATCCCGTAATGGCTCTTACAAGCGCCGAACTTAAGGCCAGAGTCGCGGCAGCCACTAAAAACTTGAAAGATATCAGCATGCTCGGCACCGTAGTCAATGCAAACAAGCAGGCGATTTCAAAGGTCGATGAAAACTATGCTCGCCTGTATGATTTCAAATCGGCCAGGGTAATGCTCAAGCTGCCCGACAAGGTGCGTATGGAGGGCAAGCTTGGAATGGTGAAGTTCGAATATATCGTAAACGGCGGCACCAAGATATTCAGAGCATCTCCTGTACGTATAAACAAGAAAGAAAACTATTCAGACGATCCAGCAAAGCTGCAGTCTCCGCTGGATGTCGGGATTATCACGCCTGGGCTTTGGGATAAGCGTTGTGTCGAAGTCGTCGATGATGCAGAGGCAAAATCAAACGGTGAAATAAAGCTTGAGCTTCGCTGGCTCAAGGGTGATATGGTATACTTTGCCTGGCTGGATGAGGCTAATTTGTGGCTCAAGAAGCTGGAGAAGCGGGACGCCCAGGGNNAAGTTCAGAATGGTATATTCCAACCCAAAAAACGTGGACGGTGTCATCTGGCTTCCCACCAGAGCCGAAATGTTTGCTCCAGATGGTGACAGGGCAGGCACAACCGAAATGAGCGATATCAAATATAACTCGGGTTTATCCGATTCGCTGTTTGAATAAGTGGAGAATAGAGTGGAGGGTTCGGAAATAAGGATTTGCAACCTGTGCGGGAGCGAAGAGTCAGATTTACTGGTAACTAAAAACGGACATGATGTCTATCAGTGCCGGGAGTGTCGGTTGGCCTTTACCTGGCCTCAACCGGAAGCGCTTGCCGATCAATATGACGCATCTTACTTCGATCTCTACCG
>DJHI01000281.1:0-156 GCA_002431715.1 Armatimonadetes bacterium UBA5829 | reverse complement strand
TTCGGCTGAAAAGAGGCGATACGCGCCTGAGGCAGATCGAACTTATAAAAGAACCGGGCAGGCTGCTCGATATTGGCTGCTCACTGGGCTATTTTGTCGAAGCGGCGAACTCGAGGGGCTGGCAGGCTAGTGGTGTGGAGATATCGGAGTATGCAT
>DJHI01000216.1 GCA_002431715.1 Armatimonadetes bacterium UBA5829 | reverse complement strand
CCCGCCATTGCCTGTCAAATTCATCTTCACCCCAACTTGTAACATCGGTCATCGCATCATAATGCATTGCAAGCTCATGGCCGGATTTTCTGATATCGTCGATAATATCCTTGGGGTATCCGGGCACAATGACGCACCAGGTAGAGTGAATCTTCGTCTCATAGAGAATTTCCAGCATCCGGCGAGCATTTTCAATATTGTTGTTATCGGTATCATGTGAAAGAAGAGCTATTGCGGGCAGATTTCTTGGATATAACCACAAAATCGGAATCGAAAGATCAATCCGACTAGCCGCGTAGAGTATCGACCTGATAAGCAGTTCTCGAANNCTGGTCGGCTATGGGCTGGAGAAAAGCGTTATAACCAGGAACTCCGGGCACAGGTTCGCGGTCGAATATCCAATCCAGCACCGCGCCGTCGTCGCTTTTAAGGACATTGTCGCAAACTGGGGCAACACCGTCAGGAGATGAGACGCCGTCACGAGTAACTCCAACGCCCTGTTGAATCCTCACCACCGATCCGGTAATATCGGGCGCGATCAATATGCATCGGCCTTTGCCATATGCGCACTCGGTAACTCCTGCATGTGAAGTGGCTCGCTGATGAGAGTCCATTGCTTCGGCAATTACCTCCGCACCATCGGCAATTACAGATATGCCGTTAAAGAAATGGAGCGGGATGCTCAGGTGATCAATCATCGGATGTTTACTGTTCTCAAAATCGAGATAACCCTCGCCCAACATGCTGATCTTGACTGGTTTGCAGGAATAAGAAGGGGGTTCAGGCTGCACTCCAAAGGCATCTGCGAGTCCACAGACGCCGCCCACACTTATCCATGTGCCACCATTCTGTATCCAAATGCGCAGGTGAGAGGAAAGATCATCAGGAAGTGAATATTCGCCTATTGTGAGCAGTAGCTTTATGTCGTCAAGAGAATTTTGAATATCGTCGATTTCAATAGGAGAGTAACAAATCCCCGCATGCTTCAATATTTCATGGATATAATTGGGATAACTGACGGTTCTTGCAGAGTTGAGACCGGGCTCAGGAAAGACACACACGCTGAATGGGAAGCACTTTTTATCCGGCATTTATTACTCCAATTTTGCAGACCTGATTACTAACTTCGGACGTTCTGATGAGCTATTATATCATCAACTAGATCGAGTGCACGGTCTATCGGGTAATGTAAATTGGAATAAAGGAGGTTATATTGAGAAAGGCTGCATATTTATCGCTGTCAATAGATCAAATAAAGTCCCGTGCAAAGTCGCTAAGGGATATGCTAAAGTCCTGTGTCATTTGTCCTAGAAATTGCCGGGTCAATAGAATAGGCGGAGAAATGGGCGAGTGCAGGATTGGACCAGACCCGGTCATATCTAGTTTTGGACCGCATTTCGGCGAAGAGCCGCCGCTTGTCGGCAAACATGGTTCCGGGACAATTTTCTTCACCGGCTGCAATCTGCATTGCGTGTTTTGCCAGAACTATGAAATCAGTCAGCTCAGGTATGGTGAGACCGTTGACTGCCGCAGATTGGCAGACATAATGATCCATCTGCAGGATATCGGCTGTCACAATATCAACCTTGTGACGCCCACTCATCAGGTTCCGGCGATAATCGAAGGACTCGCGATTGCAGTTTCTATGGGTCTTACAATCCCGATTGTCTACAACAGCGGAGGCTACGATTCGGTCGAGACTCTGCGTTTGCTCGACGGCATTATAGACATCTACATGCCCGATATGAAATATGGCGACAATGCAGTTGGGCGTCGGCTGTCGGGCGTGCCTGACTATTGGGACCGCAGCCGGGAAGCGGTGCGTGAGATGCACAGGCAGGTAGGCGATTTGGAGATCGGCGAAATAGCTGTACATGGACTTTTGGTCAGGCATCTCGTGCTGCCTAATGGACTCGCCGGAACAGAGAAAGTGATGAGATTTATTGCAGAGGAAATCAGCTGCCGGACTTATGTCAACATAATGGATCAATATCGACCATGCTATCTGGCTAGTGAAGACCCGGATATCTGTCGACAGATCACTCGGGAGGAGTTTAAAGAAGCCATAAGCATGGCTGTATCGGCTGGTCTATCATGTGCGGAGTGAATTTGTAGATAGTGTATCGGGACTGAAGTCCCGATACAAAATAAACTGCTCTGCCTTGATCTTCAAATTTGCTGATTTCCTAGTTTGACTCATCTAGACCTGTTTTACTAGACCCGACACTATCATCTTGATGTGTGGTTCATCTTTTCCGGTATCTGGATCTTCACTCTGTGATAGGTTGAATTCCGAGACCTCCCGATTGATCCGGAGAACTGAGGAGATGGTTCATCAAAGGTGAAACCCTCATAGTTGACTGTCAGCGTGTAAACTATATCATCCTGTGCAACCACGTACTGCGGGTCACCATCTTTGAGGAGCCAGTTTTTAGCAGTAAGCAGAGCCTCTTCAGGAGTAGTTGCGGTTATTGAACGCATCAGGCGGGACTCAAAATCGTCTCCAGGCTGTGAATAAATGAAGCTTCCGCTGCAAGTCATATGTAGTGAGACCGCCGGAGAGCCGGACGATCCACGTACGACCTGAGGCTCGTTCATATTGATACCATCAGTATTGTAAATACCTGATCGAGAGAAGTTGGCAGTATAAATAAGAGCCGACAGTGCGTTCTTCTGCTCAAGATTCAGGTCCATTACACCAACTTGGCCGGTGAAGATATCCTTCTTCTGTTTTGGCGTGAGGGTTCCATAGAATCTCAGTAAGGAGTTTTCCCAGCCGGCTGTATCGTCAACTTCCTTGCAGTCACCCAGCTTTAGATAACGGCAATTCTTCAACAAAGCCTGTGTCTGCTCGCCATTAAGATAAGCCGCCGCTTGTGCGAGTTCATCGAGACCTCTATAGCCCTGTTTCTTTACCACAGTCTGCCATGGCCTCAAAAAACGATTCGGAATCTCCTTGGAATCGGCTGTTCGGATGTCTTTCACGCGCATGTAAAGAACGCTGCCGTCCCAGCCCCAATAGGCTGGAAAACCGGGCATCTTTTTCTCCAATAGCTGCTGTACAGTGATATCTCCGATATCTGATATCGGTGCCCAACTGCTATAGTAGTCCGATATGATCTGCACTCCGAGTTTTTTGTGAAGTGCAGCAAGGAGATCAGTTCTGGTCACGGAACATGAAGCATTTTCCTCTTCAAAGGCTCCATCGGAGATAAGCTCCGCAGTGCTTAAGGATATTTTTTTGCTCAATAGTTCGTCAGTGGGATTATTGGGCAGTGAACTCTCGATTGTCTCTGATGGGTAGTCTATTGTTTGTGTGCACAGATCAAACCCACCTTCACTAGATGAAACTCCCGCCGACTCATCATCATCTGAAATGGAAGAAATTCCCATGCCGATTCCAAATGCTCCTGAATCGCTGGAATCAGGATGGAGGTAAGAGATATGGATTTTGCTTCGAGCTATGATTAGATTAGTACCCACAACAGAATACAGGTCGATCGAGACTGCACTGGGATTTTTAAGGTCTGGGTTCCACGCAGCCCAGCCCTCAGGCACTTTGACAATCTGTTTTTGTATTTTGCTTTCGGCATCGGAAAACTCATCCATTACCGATTGAGAAGGCCGCCACGCGATATTTGGGGATTCCGGATTGAAGCAGATATGCATTCCCGAAAGGTATGCATTGCACATTTCAGGAGAAAATGATTTATACTGTTGAAGGGCAAGCGTTTCATAGAAATTTGAGGCTTTATTATCGCTGGGTGACAGCGAATTCAGCTTCTCGCCAAGAGCTTTCCATGCCTTATCGAGAGCCTCCTTCCGGTCAGCCTCACGCTGTTGCTTCAACGGATCATAGATAACGTAAGTGCTAATACCATCATCATCGTTCTTTACAGCCCATTTCCAACCGAATAGGGTTGCAAGATGGTTCATTATATCCTTTAGCGGCATGCTGTCGACAATAAGTGTAACTTTCTGATCTGCTACATCTTTGGTTGTGCGAATATTGATATCTGCCGCTTTAGAAAGAATCTTGGTCACATCCGACAACGCTTCACCCTTCAAATTCAGCGTAATAGTCCTTGAAAGTGCAGCATCATCGGGTAATTGTTCAGTTCCAACTGCCGGTATGCAAATAGCCAGAAGAGCAATAATGATAGGTATCAGACGCATATTCATCTCCCTGTTTGAGTGGCCCTATCATATTGGACGCAGAAACAGCTCAAATATAAACTCATAATAATGAATACGATAAAAATAAAGTATGCCAGGTATTTTTACTGGTTTTAGCTGCTTTGGCAGGAAATGGCTGAGAAGAAAGACAATTAATGAATGAAGCCTTATGCATTTCTGTGAATATGACAAAAATTGAGAAGCGCATGAGACTTTTATAAGTTTTCACAACACTAACAAGCTCCGAAGAGAGCCAAGAAGGAGAATAGATCATGAATAGAATGACGCCACTATTATCAGTGTTAGTCATCACGGTTGTCTGCGTCTTTTCACTTGCAATCTATGTACAAGGAGCCGACGCAGCGGTTCCCACACCCGGTAATATCCTCGTAGCATACGGAACCAACATATGGGAATATACACTTGATGGCCAGCTTGTTCAGACCATCGATGTACCTTCTCCCGGAGGGGATGCGGTAGGGCTTCGTGATATCACGATGGACAGCCAGGGACGGATTTTTGCCTA
>DJHI01000101.1:5323-6060 GCA_002431715.1 Armatimonadetes bacterium UBA5829 | reverse complement strand
TGGTCTTGCCGTGATCGACATGGGCTATAATGGCTATATTGCGAATATTCTCGCGAACTTGTATGGTTTCCGTATTCAAATGACCTCTCCCCCAAACCGGCAGTTTGGGTCAAACGCGACAAAGCGGCCGAGGCAATTGCACGTGCCCTCGGCCGCCCAAAGTTGCTTTTCTACTATTATTATATTACCAGAATCAGGCTCATTGCACAAGTTCGGGTGACTGGCTGCAACTTTCCTTAAATACAAAAGACTGTTGATGAGAAATTTGTGAGCATTATCTTAAAGATAAAGGAGGAAATTCTTGAAATGATCTAGAAATACACCTGTGATAACTCATCAGTTGCGTGATGAAGATTTCTTTGACATAATAGGCAGAGCTTAAGAAATTTTGAGCTTGATGTATCGTTGATCCTCATAAGATACATCAAATACAACAGAGGGTTTCGAGAATCTCCCGAAACAACTACACACCTCTTGTTTATTGGAGGCCATATATCTATGCACTATTGGAACAAAGAGGCCGAATGTATAGACCGTGGCGAGCTGCTGGCGCTTCAAAACTACCGGCTCATGAAAACGGTCAGGCATGCGTATGAAAANNCCGGCCTACAAGCGAAAGTTTGACGAGATAGGTCTTAAGCCCGAGCATATTCGGGGCATCGAAGACCTCTCAAAAATTCCGTTTACCACTAAACTGGATTTCCGCGACAACTATCCGTTCGGCATGTACGCAGTGC
>DJHI01000101.1:3766-5309 GCA_002431715.1 Armatimonadetes bacterium UBA5829 | reverse complement strand
CCGATGGACAGAATCGTCAGAGTTCATGCAAGCTCCGGTACCACAGGCAAATCGGTTGTGGTCGGTTACACCCAGAATGATCTCGGCATTTGGGCTGAGATTATGGCTCGAACTCTAGGTGCAGGCGGAACAACAAAGGGCGATGTAGTTCAGAATGCCTATGGTTATGGACTATTTACAGGCGGATTAGGCGCTCACTGTGGAGCCGAACGCATTGGAGCATCGGTCGTCCCGATCTCCGGCGGCAACACAAAGCGTCAGGTTCAGATCATGCAGGACTTTGGAAGTACGGTTCTGTGCTGCACTCCCAGTTACGCCGAGTTTATCGGTGAGACGGCACGGGAGATGGAAGTCGATACATCCAAGCTGCCGCTCAGGGTGGCATTTGTCGGAGCGGAGCCATGGACTGAGACCATGCGCCGCAAGATCGAGGAAATGCTGCATATCGACGTGCTGGATATCTACGGATTAAGCGAAGTTATGGGACCGGGCGTCTCTTTCGAATGTCTTGAAAAGCAGGGTCTGCATATCAATGAAGATCATTTCATAGCCGAGATCATCGATCCTGATACGGGCGAACAACTGCCGCCCGGAAGCAAGGGTGAACTTGTATTTACAAGCCTTACAAAGGAAGCGCTCCCACTGCTGAGATATCGCACGAGGGATCTTACCTATCTGGACGATACTCCCTGCAAGTGCGGCAGAACCTTCCGCAAAATGCATCGAGTTATGGGCCGAACCGATGACATGCTCATCGTTCGCGGTGTCAATGTCTTCCCTAGCCAGATAGAGACCGTTCTTATGGAGATGGAGGGCACCGAGCCTCATTACATGATAATTGTAGACCGCGAGGGCGCTATGGACAGCCTGGAGGTTTGGGTTGAGGTCTCACCGGAGCTGGTGTCTGATGAGGTTAGAGCGCTCGAAGGTATGGAGCGTGAGATAGCCAATGCGCTTCATTCACTTTTAGGTATTTCGCTGAAGGTCAAACTTGTGGAGCCGAAGTCCATTCCACGCAGTGAAGGCAAGGCAAAGAGAGTGGTTGACAGGAGGGATCTATACCAGTGAAAGTAAGCCAACTTTCTGTATTCATAGAGAACAAATCCGGTCGGCTGGCGGATGTCACGCGCACGCTGGCTGATGCAAATATCAACATACGCGCACTTTCTATCGCTGATACCATCGATTATGGCCTCTTGAGGCTGATAGTAAATGATCCGTCACAGGCGAAGTCCGTGCTGACCAATGCAGGCTTCACCGTTGCGCTTACCGAGGTGCTTGCAATTGAAATTCCCGATTCGCCCGGCGGGCTGGCAGGGGTTATCGATGCATTCTCGGAATGTGGTCTCAACATCGAGTATATGTATGCCTTTGTAGGGACATCCGGCAAGAACGCCATTGTTATTTTCCGAGTGGAGAAGGTTGACGAAGCAATCGCTTCCCTGCAAAAGAAGGGTGTCAAAATTCTCAGCGGAGAAAAGCTGCACTCGCTCTAGGCAATTTACGGGAGAGACTTAGTGGTATGCAAGCGACCAACCGTGAA
>DJHI01000101.1:0-3752 GCA_002431715.1 Armatimonadetes bacterium UBA5829 | reverse complement strand
CTGAAATTACTCAATAACCAATACTAAATATAAAATTATTTGGGGGTGGGTTGTGACAGGTAGACGTATTTCCTTAGTCTTGGCAGTCGCACTGTTGATCGGATTGGCCGTATCGCCTTGTATGAGCGCGAAGAGTCCGTATGTTATCGGTGCAATATTCTCGACTACCGGCGATAATGCGCCGCTTGGCGTGCCGGAGCGAGAGACGGTTGAAATGCTGGCTGCTCAAATCAACAAAGCAGGCGGCATAAAAGGCCATCCGGTCAAAGTAGAGTTTTACGATGACGGCGGAAGCCCACAGCAGGCTACTCAGGCTTGCCAGAGGCTTCTGGCCAACAAGTCCGTGGTTGCAATAATCGGCCCGACTCNNGCCGAGCCTTGCAATTACCCAAATGTGCCAAAACGCAAAGGTGCCGTTGGTATCATGCGCCGCGAGCATCAAGATCGTCGATCCGGTTAAGCCTTATGTCTTCAAGACGGCACAGGCCGATTCACTTGCGGTGATGAAGATTGTTGACTACCTAAGGTCGAAGAAGATCAAAAAGGTCGGCTTTATCAACGACTCCAACGCCTTCGGCTCCAGTGGACGCGATCAATGGATGGCCGTATCGAAGAAATTCGGCATCAAAACCGTGGCTCTTGAGTCTTTCAATACTGCAGATACGTCAATGACGGCTCAGCTTACCAAGATTCGCGCCGCAAAACCGCAGGCGATTATCTGTTGGGGCACAAATCCCGGCCCGGCGATTGTCGCAAAAGACGTTAAAAGGCTTGGTATCAAGATCCCGCTTATTATGAGCCATGGCGTAGCGAATATGAAGTTCATAGAACTTGCAGGAAGCGCTGCGGAAGGGGTGATCTTCCCTGCGGGCAAGCTGATTGTAGCCAAAGAGATTCCGGGCAGCGACCCGCAGAAGAAACAACTGATCAAATACTCCAACAGCTATATGAAGGCCTACAAGAAGCCTGCAAATACTTTTGGCGGGCATGCGTGGGACGCTTTTATGCTTGTGACCGACGCGCTGAACAAAGTCGGCGGCGACCGTGCGAAGGTCAGAAAAGTCATCGAGAGCAAGAAAGACTTCGTAGGCATTTCGGGTGTGTTTGATTACACGGCAAAAGATCATGCCGGTCTGGATAAAAACGCATTTGCTCTTGTCCAGATAAAAAACGGCAAATGGGCNNAATAGATATCGCGAACGGGTAGGGGTTTTAATCCCTACCCGAAGCCAGTGCCGAATCTGATGATGAAGCTTATGGCTATCCACTTATAAAGTCGTTCCAGGGGTAGCAATTGGAGCAGTTAGAACGTATCCCTCAACTGGTGGTCTTAGGAATTACCAGTGGCTGTATATACGCGATTGTTGCGATCGGCTTTTCAATTATTTATAACTCGACTCAGGTGATCAATTTCGCACAGGGCGAGTTTGTAATGATCGGCGCAATGGTTGCGGCCGTGCTTGTGGCCAAATTAGGGTTGGCTGTCGCCTTCCCGGCAGCCATTCTTGCCGGATGCCTGACAGGCGCTTTTGTGGCTCTTTGCGTTCTGATATCCCATAAACGATCCTCAGTCATCTCTCTGATCATCATAACTGTAGGCGCTTCGATAATGTTTCGAGGTCTTGCACAGCTCTTTTGGGGTGAGCAGGCCATTCCGGTTGCTCCATTTACCGGCAAAGTGACGCCTCTCGGTGTCGAAGACCGAATATTCCACATTTTTGGTGCTGTTTTGCGGGCACAGGACATCTGGGTTGTTGGAATCACCATTCTGCTTGTCGTCGGCATGCACCTGTTCTACAAATATACACTCGCCGGTCAGGCGATGCGAGCCTGCGCAATGAACTCGACCGGCGCGAAACTGGTTGGAATCAGCGTTCGAAGGATGATTGTGCTATCTTTTATTCTGGCCGCGGCGATGGGCGCTGTTGCCGGTGTAACTGTTTCACCTGTCTTCTACGCACGCTGCAATATGGGCACTGCTTTAGGTCTAAAGGGCTTTTGCGCGGCTGTAATGGGCGGCCTGGGCAATTTTGGCGGCGGCGTAGCCGCGGGAATCGCTTTGGGGATCATTGAGGCCTTAGCCGGAGGTCTGCTGTCGAGCGATTACGGTGAGGCTGTCGCTTTCATTATTCTTCTCATTATACTGTTTGTGCGCCCTGAGGGTCTGCTTGCGCGCAGAAAGGCGGTGGCGTGATGGCGGTGCAGGCCCCGGCAATTCCGGCAAAAGTAAAACGGCAAGCTCAAAGTTCCAGCATCTGGAACATATTGCCGTTTGTGATTTTTTTGGTGATTTGCGCATTTATTCCAAGGTTTGCCGGTGAGACGCAGTTGATGCTGCTTATTTATATCGGCATCAGCGCGCTGCTTGCACTCGGGCTGAATCTGTTGATGGGGTATGCAGGCCAGATATCTCTCGGCCATGCCGCTTTCTTTGGAATCGGCGCTTACACATCCGCAATCCTTACCGTAAGGCCCATAGCCGCCGAGGTCATTCCAGGGTTCAGCACTGGAGTCGGGATCATTGCAGGCGCGGCCGCGCTTATGTCGCTTGCCAGAGTAACCGGAGGCAGGCTTGCGATTGCAGCCGGTGCGTTGGTTTTATTGAGCTGGATTGCAGCTATTACAAAATCTCACTTTGTAGTGGCTCTCTTCATATATGCCGTGGGAATGGCTCTTGCTGGCTTAATGCTGAAAATCAAGTGGTGGAAATCCGCTGCGGCGGGAGTAACATGCATTCTCTCAGCCGGGATATGCGATAGGTTCCTTGCCGGTGTTCTGGCAAGCGGCGGCGCGTCACCGTGGGTCGCGATGCTCGTCGGAATAATATTCANNCTTCACTTATCGCTTATCTGATCGGCGGTCAGGTATTACGGCTCAAAGGTCATTATCTCGCGATGGCGACCCTCGGATTCGGAGTTATTGTCGAGATCGTTTTCAGGCAATGGACCGCCATAACTGGCGGCTCCAGCGACGGCATATTCGGCATACCATCGATAGCCTGGCTCGATGGCTCGCCCAAGTTCGTGCGGCACATTTTTGAGTCTTTTGCCGGCGGGACAGTGGACTTGCAGAAGCAGTACTATTATCTGGTCTGGGGTTTTGTCTTTATTGCGCTAGTGCTTGCGATCAACATTGTCCGCAGCCGGGTCGGAAGAGCGTTCAGAGCAGTTCACGGAAGCGAGATCGCGGCGGAGTCGCTTGGAGTCGATACCGAGCGATATAAGATTCAGGTCTTTGTATTGAGCGCGGCTATGGCGTCGGTCGCGGGCAGTTTACATGCGCATAATGCCGGAGTCGGCTATGTTAACCCGGCTGATTTTGGGTTTGCGGTCTCAGTGCAGTTGCTTGTAATGGTCGTGGTCGGCGGAATGGCGAGCGTCTGGGGTGCGCTTTTTGGCGCAAGTGCTATTCAACTCCTTAAAAATTGGATGTTAAATTTAGACAAAGCCGACGTCAACCTTTTAGGGCTGACTCTAAAGGGCCTTGATCCGATTGTTTTTGGAGCGGTGCTGATTATAGTTATGGTTGTATTGCCGCAGGGATTTGTCCGCGGCATAACTGATATGGCTGCGGCGGCATGGCGAGCCGCACGGAGTGGAAAGGCAAAATAGCCTTGGATGTGTTGATCGAAGCCAGGTCGGTAACTCGTTCGTTCGGCGGACTGGTTGCCGTTGATAATGTGGATGCGAAAGTTGTGGCTGGTCAGACGAAAGCGCTCATCGGGCCAAATGGGGCAGGCAAGAGCACGCTAT
>DJHI01000200.1 GCA_002431715.1 Armatimonadetes bacterium UBA5829 | reverse complement strand
GCAATGGTCGGCCTTCGGCCGGTTGTCGAGATGATGACCGTCAACTTTGCCCTGCTTGCCATGGACCAGATAGTAAACCACGCCGCCAAGTATCGATATATGTCCGGCGGTCAAATTAAAGTCCCTTTGGTAATCCGTGCGCCGGAAGGCGCGGGCATGCAGCTCGGAGCGCAGCATTCTCAAAATCTTGAGGCATGGTTTACCCATATTCCGGGTCTCAAGGTCGTAACCGCTTCCACTCCATACGACGCCAAGGGCCTGCTTAAAAGCGCGATTAGAGACGACAATCCCGTAATTTTCCTGGAGCACGAGCTTCTATATTCACTGCGCGGCGAGGTTCCCGAAGAGGATTATACAGTCCCAATCGGCAAGGCCGATATCAAACGCGAGGGATCGGATGTTACCATCATAACCTACCTGCGTATGGTTCATGAATCGCTCAAAGCGGCTGAGGCTCTTGCTGCTCAAGGTATCAGTGCAGAGGTGATTGATCTACGCACACTTCGCCCGATGGACGTGGAGACAATCGTCCGGTCGGTTAAAAAGACCAAGCATGCGGTTATAGTGGAAGAGGATTGGCCCCAGTGCGGAATCGGGGCGCAGGTGGTCGATCAACTTCAGCTTCACGCATTCGATTACCTCGATTCACCGATAATGCGCGTCACTCTTGCCGATAACCCCATGCCCTATTCAAGGGAATTGGAGCTTTCCGCCCTGCCGAGTGCCGATAAAATCATCGCATCCGTCAGTGCTGTGCTGCAGGGAACTGTCGAGGAGCGTGTTGCAATATCAATTTAAAATCTGATCTCAGACATTATCAATATTGCGAGCAGGACAATTACAGCACCCGCTGCCCGGTTGATCCACCTTAACCCGCGTTCGTCGAGTGCGTTTGCGATGAACCCGACTCCAAAGCTGAGCGTCAGCCACCATATACTCGAACCTATGAATGTCCCGGACACCACTTTTACCGCCGAGTTCATGCCATGCCCGAATGCTCCGACTCCAAGCCCTGCAAAAATAGCCGTGTATGATACTATCGTTATGGGATTAGTGAGTGTCAGGATAAACGTCGAAAGATAAGCCGAACCTAATCCACTATGCCTGTGGTTCGGGTCCATTTGTCCGGGTTTGGCAAGGAAAATCTTTATTCCAAGAAAAAGAAGAAATGCTCCACCAAAGAGTCTGAGCCAGTATTGGTCGGCGATGAGAAATCTGGATATCGCGGCGAGTCCAAAAGCGGCTACGGCGGCATAGAACGCATCAGCCGTCGCGGCTCCCAGCCCAGAGACAAACCCTGTAATGCGCCCATAAGTGAGCGTTCTGTGGATGCACAAAATTCCGATCGGGCCGACAGGCGCGGCTATGGAAAAGCCGATAATAACTCCCTTTACAAAAAATCCAAAAGCCATTAAATACGCTCTTGCCCATTCGCCTTTGTCAATGTTATCCCTCCAGGTATCTTACCTGGAGGGCAATCGGCTAGATTTTATCTCTCCAGCTATCCTGCCTGGAGAGTAATTAACTAATACGCTCTCGCACCTTCGCCCAGTCCTTCTTTTCAAGGAAACTGCCTGGTATATTTTCCTCCATATCCAGAAACATATTCCATGGAACGGTAAAAGAGAGCATATCGGGGTCGACATACGGTCTGGCCGTTATATCCACAACTCCTATAACGGCCTTTGGATCAGGCTTATCTATCTCCTGGTAAGGGAAGAGAAACAGGCTGTGGCACCCGGCTCCAAATTCGATCTTGACATTATCGTTAGTCGCCCGATCGTAATTGGCGAGCACTACCAGCGCCGAGAGTTGATCGGGGTTTACGAGAAAACTTACGAGCATGGGGACTTCCACCGCCGGGTCTATCAATCCAAGGGGTTTAAAGATCACATATTCATAAGATATCTTTCGTTTTGGGAGCGACTCTACAAACGCCTTCGCCAGATCGGGTGTCTTTTTGTAGCCTTCACCTTCAGGATAACCCTCGCCTTTGCCGNNAATTCTATACCGCCCGGGGGTCCCTCGAACTCTTCGCAAAATCCGAGACCGACCCGTCCGCCTCCGCATGTGGTGGTCTGATAGTCGAAAACAGCGGTCTTGCCTCTGGCGGCGGCGGCAAACATTGCCACCACGCAGCCCCATGTGCTTTCTTTGAATTGCACCGCGCCATCAGGTTTCTCATTGGACAGCAAAATTCCCACCGGCGCATAGCGCAATTTCAGTTCACTCGCAAGAACACAGTCCATATTCCCACCTTGGAAAAGACCATAGGCAGCCTGTCGCCTAATACTTTATCTTGTTCTACTTCCCCAATTCGGCTCGAATTTCATTCAGTCGACCCTGGATGCAGGGAGCCTCTTTGAAAAACTCGGTAAGTATTTCACACGGGTAGTCATCACAGTAAGCGCAGTTTGCAATCGATCTGTCCACCACGCACTTCCGTACCTCACATTGGGGGCAAAATCTACTCTTGCGATTGCTATCAACCATGCATCCATCGCAGTAAATAGTTTCAGGTTTGATCTCTATATTGAAATATCTACTCCATTCAGCCGCTACTTTGGCGACCGCTTCAGGATCGTTTGACTGAGTTGCCTTGTATCCAATACATTCACTGCAATTAAGACCGCACGCACCGAGAATACTGCTCATATCCGCTTTCCTCTGATTTGTAATTTTGGAGTGTATATTTATTATTTTATCTGGGCTTGCCGTTTTCTCCCCTGGGGGAGAATATCGGGCGAATGCGTAACCCAAAGTTAGTGTTTTGAATTAGTTATTGGTTTTCACGACCAATATATACCCTCCCTTGGAGAGAGGGCTGGGGTGATGTCAGCCAATATGTTTTTGTGGTGGTCTTTGTGCTCATTGACATTTATATTATACGAACAAATGTGCGGCTGTCAAGAGGCGGCCAAGCGCATCATCAAAGCTTCTGTGGTTATTGGAGCGCTTGCATTACCCAGGATTGCTCGCTTGGCAAAGAGTATAGAATCGACTGCATTTGCCAGCGGCCCGGCATGGGGATAACGCGCGCATTGCAATTTTATTTCGTCCAGTTTGTCCATATTAACCAGCGCCGCCCCCTCACCTTGCAGCTTTGCCGCCAATAGATCACGATACCACACCAGCAGCATGTCGAGAGATTCGATCACCGTCTCCCGCGCACTCTTATCATCATTAGATGATCTCAAAATCCCAGCGAGCTTGAGAGCAAGCCATGGGTTGCCTGAAGACGCATCATGAGCGAGCCGGATAATCTCATCTCGCCTGCTAAAGAACGATTCATTACCAATAAGCTCTATTGCTCTTCCAGGGCATCCCTGGGAGTAAACAGCCAAAAACTCCGCCTCTTCTTTCGCCGCGCCAAAGTCCTCGACAAGACGCAAGGCAAGCTCATCTGCATCCACCTGAGTAAATCTGAGCAACTGACACCGCGAACGGATCGTCGGCAGCGCATTGACTGCGTTTCTAAAGAGCAGGATATTTATTAGATAATCCGGCGGTTCTTCCAAGAGCTTTAGAATGCAGTTAGCCGACTCCTCATTGAGGGTATCGCCTTGCTCGATAATATTGATCTTCCATTTGCCTCTATTTGGCGCGAACTTGGCCATCTCGCGCATCTCGCGCATCTGATCGATCTTTGTATTCTGCCCTTCCGGCGACCATATCCTTATATCAGGGAAGTTCTCATGCTCGATTGCGTGGCATATCGCACACTCACCGCATGCATTGCCGTCCACAGGGTTCAGACAGTTAAGGGCCCTGCCGAATTCGACCGCGACTGTCGTCTTGCCCGTACCTCTCAACCCGAGAAATAGATAGGCGTGCGTAGGGCTCTGCTCGCGTGAAGCCCGCACAAGCACCCGTTTGGCAAGTTTCTGACCTATTATATTGCCGAATCCCATTCTCTCAGACACGTACAAATTTCTCTACATCTACTACGAATATAACCGCTCCGCCGACTTTCACTTTGATCGGGTTCATCATCACTCCCGTTGTGGCAAGAGCATCGGGCAGGGGCTGATTGACATACTCATCCCTGCACGGGCAGCAGCCGNNCACATTGTCCACCATATCCTCATCGGCGCCGATAAGCAAAGTGGTGTTGCCGTCGCGCAAAAATCCGCCTGTGGAGGCAACCACGGTAAACTTGTGCCCCGCCTGCAACAGCGCATCGCTGACTCGCTGCTTATCTCTTTCATGCAATATTGAAATCATAAGCTTCATAATAACCTCCGGTTGGGGGTATATGCTATTCACGCACCCTTGTCCAATAAATAACCCAACATGCGATTATGAGAATTATACTTCCAAAGAAAGCACCTATAAATAGCATTGTTATGCCGGTTATATACATCCAAGTTGGTATAGATTGATCCGATGAATCAATAATCCACCAAAACAGCAATACTCCCAATAGTAGAAATAGGACTAGGCCAGTCTCACTTCGATCAAAGTATGGGATTATGAGAGAGCAAATAAAAAGAGTCCAGCCTATATAAGCCCACCAATCCCCAACACTAGAAACTATACGGCTGCATAATAACCGCACAACTAATTACCGCCTTCTTGTGAAGAGCTTCTCATTTATATTCTCTAAAAACGCCGTATGTCCTGCACTTGGTGGGTGGAGTGAGATATATCTAGAAAGCGCAAAATTCTTATCAGGTCGTCCGTAATATTCCTGTCCAGGGTGTTTATTAACTGGATTTTTATCTTACTCCCTCTCCT
>DJHI01000262.1:178-4940 GCA_002431715.1 Armatimonadetes bacterium UBA5829 | reverse complement strand
GTAATAGACGGCACATCATTCGAATGGCAAGGAGGTGGCGACAGCGCCTTTATCAACACAAATGGAGCATCGCAACTCGTGCCTGCCGAATGGAGCAAGCATAGTGTCAGGCCCTATAACCTTTCGAAGATAGGCAGCAAGTATTACTTTGTAAAAATCAGCCCGCTAGGCAATAAGCTGACAATCGAGCCATATCAGGGCGAGTTTGGTCAGCTTTTATTACGCAGCGAAAACATAGGTAAATTCAAAACCTCCGCCGAATCGTTTTCTGTAATCAGTGACCTCGGCTACTATACCGGCTATGACTGCAGCGGACCGGTTAATATGCCCGTAGGAAATTACAAAGTGCAGCGATGTGTAACCACTCTTAAGGGCGGAAATGGCTTCACATTCAGCTGCTGTTCAAATGATCCTCTGACTGTAAATACCGGAAAGCTGACTGAGCTGACAATCAAAGGAGATCTGACCAGTTCGCTCAGTATAAAAAACAATGCTACGCTCATGCCGGGTATTGCGGCAACGATTACCCTTAATACCAAAATAGGCAGCACGGCTGCAATTGATTCATTCCACGACCCTCATGCGATGCCGCTGCCTGTTCTGAGTTTCATCAGAAATGGAGTCGTTCTCTACAGTGCAACCGCGCAATATTACTTCGGCGATACCAGTTTTGTGTTTACTATTCCGCCGCAGATAAAACCAAACTCATATATAATGGAGATGACTCTCGATACAAAGAGCCCAATTGGAGTGATAACCGCTCAGCAGCGGGTTATCGTTGAAAGTAACAAAAAGGACTGATTCAACTTCTGATAAATAAATGAGTCCTCTGAGCAAAGACTTATATCGCATCAGCGAGGAGATAAATTTGGAAGAAATTCCTGTCGCAATGGCAAGAGAAAATCTGGACAATATCCCGCGGTGCTCTCTACCCGCGGGATATTATTTCCGCACATTCAGGCGCGGAGAGGAGATGATCTGGGCGCAAATTCAAGTCGATGTCGGAGCATTTGCAAATATCGATCATGCTCTCGAACGCTTCAATATGGAATTTTCCAGACACATCGACGAGTTCGAAAAACGCTGCATCTTTTTAGTGGAGAAAGCAACCGATCGAGTAATCGGAACCACAACCGCCTGGTATCACCCGGATCGAGATGACGACCGCGGCCGTATCCACTGGGTTGCCATAATCCCCGAGTTTCAGGGCCGAAAGCTTGCAAAACCCATGCTCTCTGAGACCATGCGCATATTGCGCCTGTCTCATACGCGGGTGCACCTCTGGTCTAAAGNNCATAAATATGTATCTGGACTATGGCTTCGTGCCCGCAAATGTCTCTGAGAGGTTTGATGAAGCATGGGCCGGTCTTGCTGCTGCGCTTGATCATCCGGCGCTCGATCTGTTTCGAAAAGAGACCTAATCGGTTCAGATCATTCCATACATATGGAAGTATAAATGTGGGAAGCAAAGACAGCGCCCTGAGCGGGCAAATACTTCTGTAAATTACTAACTGAGCATGCTGGGCCGAGTCGAAGCATGCGAGTAAATAGAGATGATTGTTCGACATAATATCTAGACAAGTATTCGAACTAGTGATATCTTATCCTCAGCTATTCCCCGTAGTATGTTGCTTTTTGGAGGTTTTCAAATGAGTATCCGCTACAAACAAATCATCACTGCGTTGGTAACACTGTATCTATTGACTGCCGGTGTGCAATCTTTTGCTCAAAGGCCAATGCCCGGCCAATCCGACGATTCAAGCAAGAATCCCCGCGTTCAGGAAAGAATACGAAGATTTCGGGGTGCAACTTCCAGCACACCGCAATCTAGCTCGACCTGTGCAATAGGTATAAAAGGCACAAAATCCCACCTTACCGATATTAACACTCTCAAGTATGCACTTATCGATCATAAAACGCACGTCGTTACATTTATCGGAAATTACGATTCAGCCTACGAAACAGGGCCGATTCCTTATGCCGATATTCTAAAAGATGTCTTAAACAATGCCTACCCATCATTCTCTTTGGAACCGACTGCAGATCAAAAGGCCACATTCGACCGAATGAACGCCGCAATCTCATCCGATATAGCCAAAATGAACAGCGAACCCAACTACTGTAATGAGTGGGCCAACAGGCTTATTTCGACTCTTTTGAATGATCCTTCGGTAGCGGTTGACAACAAACGGTTTATGAAGCATTTTGGTGATGCTTTCGGTATGAGCGCTGAAGAGTTCAAAGAGCTGTTTTATGGAGCTCAAAATATGGCTAATGTAGATCAGAGTCAATGGATCAGCACAGCCTCAAAAATGATTCGTGTGGTGGGCCTGCCAAAAATTGCTGATATGCTTGATGTGATGAGCGGCAAAAGCGGCACGGGAGACATGTTGTATGATATCAGCACATCTCTCGGTCTGACATCAGAGATCGATAATCTGAAATCCAAGCGAGATTCTGGAGAAATTACTCAGGATCAGTTCGGGAATGAAGGCTACATTCTCTGCTTTTCAGAGATATTGAGCGAACTGGATTATCCGCAAGATAAAATCAAAAGCATGGCGGATGGCATAAGAAACGGATCAAAATCAAGAGATGTTATGGCTGATGCTTTCAGCACTCAGCTCTCCGAATACATCACCGACAGATTTGGTGAGAAAATAATAAATGGGCTGGTTTTTAGTCCGGAACTGATGACGAGGTTATACGATTTTCCCCTGCCGCAGTCCGAATTGGCATTCACAAATGTTCCGTCCGATTCTGTGCTTGGAGATATTCTCTTCAGAGCCGATTATTTACTTAAAACGATTTGCTCTAATCCCGACCTGCGCGATCAGGTGCCCGGGCATATGACCGACATGGAGTTCCAGCAGCAAGAATGTAATAAAAGCAATTACTATCTACCAATCAATGCTGGTGCTGATATAGGTAACCGGCTTATCCCGGCCGATGTATCCATGAAAGTATCGCCTTCAGGTGATGTAATTAAATTCGATCATGCGCAGGTGAAGGTAATCGGTTGGATAAGAAACTATATCGGCGATGGTTGGGACAGCCAGTCAAAAAATGTCCTAAATTCCATCGTTCCGAAATACGGGGACTATGTAACCGCGCATATAGACGATTACGCAGAGGTATACCCTGAGCTTTATCGATTACAGGAAGTTGCCAAAGTCGTCGCTTTAGTGCGCTGGGCTAAGAGCAATGGTTACACACTGGCTGTCGGCGAGACTTCGGATGTCAAGTTCGATCACCCCAAAACTGTAAACGGTTTCTGGAGCGCAGTATTTCAGGCCAATCAGAACAAGTTCTCACTTACCGTTATTGGAGAGGGTGGAGCAAGCTTCTCTTCCGATGAGGGTGAAGAATGGGTGAAGCCGAATCCTGATGTTACTATCACTGCCGATGTGAACAAGCAGCTTATCGCCAGCACCGTGCTTGCCGGAGAAGCCGCCAATGCAGCAGTTGATGGTGATCTGGAATCGGCCAGGGCCTTAGCCGACAAGAGCGTCCGTGCTATGACAGGCGAGATCGACCTTTCTAGGCTTCCTTCACTAGAAGGTATTCCGGAGCCGTCTGACCCGGCGTCATACGCAAATGCGGATATGGCGCTTATCAACGAGGCCAGTGAATGCCTGAACACTATGGACAAAGCGCAAAAAGATATGACACACGCGGATAACATCGCATCATCTTCACCCGAAGAAGCCGAAAAAATTCGCGCGCAGGCAACCCAGGCTCAAAATGAAGCAAGTGAAAGGCTTCAAACTCTGATGAGTTCAGTTAAGACTCTCAAAGCCGATCCGTCTCAGGCAGATAGTGTCATAGTCTCGATACAAGGTTCTGGGGTTGTTCAGCCTATTCCAAACACTCCGACGACTGCGCCCGGCCAAAACCAAACAGCACAGACACCGACAACCCAGAACACCGGCAAACCTGTAGATATGGAAGCCCTACGGACAAAATGGAAGAAAGAGCTGGAAGATGTAAATAGAAGAATCGAGATGACAAAGCAGATGCTCTTGATGCTCAACAAGCAGATACAGACCGACCAGTCGCTTTATAACGACTGGGAGAAGATGGCCTCCGATGGAATGGACAAATGCAAATCAACAATCAAAGACCTATTCTTCGACACCACCATCGGCCTGCTCACAGACCGCTTCAAAGAGATAAACGAAGTCGCTCAGAAGCTTCCTCCGAGTGAAGCCGAAGTTATCGAGAAATACCGCCGTCTGGAGTCTCTTGCCATAGACATGAAGAATGCCAGGGATGTAGGCACCTATGGTGAGTGGCAGGATCGCGAGAATAAGACCGATGCTGATGTCTATGAATCGATCCGGGACGGCATCGGCCAGATATCGGGCCTGTTATCACTGGACACAACAGTCCCAGGCATGGCATGGAAATACGGCAGCATGACCGCCGACCTTGCTTATACATTCACTCAATATTATGAGGCCTGGAAGGGGATTAAATCGTCAACTGAGAGAACTGAAGCTCAACTGGCTCAGGTAAAGAAACTCAGCGAAGATATGAAGGCTCTGATGGAAAAATATAAGGAACTCCAAAAGAATCTCGATGAATCGAACTGGCAGCAGTAGAAAACGGCAGGATCATAAATAATAGGATAGGACTCAAAATAAACAGGGTCAGGATTTTTGAATCCTGACCCTGTTTCATCTGGCATCGCAAACAACAAGCTCTCAGTTATGTATATAAGGCTTATATTTGTCATTCCGAACGCAGTGAGGAATCTGCT
>DJHI01000262.1:0-136 GCA_002431715.1 Armatimonadetes bacterium UBA5829 | reverse complement strand
TTTTAATTGCACGGTTGAGTTGCTTCGGCAGCAGCTAAGATTAATCTGTCTAATGAATAAATCTAATCCCGCTGCCGAAGCCACCGGATCGTCTTTGTTTTTAATTCGGGACCTAGCCTCGGTGGCGATTTCCGAA
>DJHI01000287.1:3677-3858 GCA_002431715.1 Armatimonadetes bacterium UBA5829 | reverse complement strand
CATAAAAAGATCAATATAATGCGAGCCTTCGTTCATGAACGGGCCTCCCAAGGCCTGCTCCTTATCGATCATCCATGCATTTCCCCAATCGATATATCTCTGGACCGGACCCGCCATATTTCTAAAATAGCAGTGGACAACTTTTCCGACATCGTGCTTTTGGCGAAAATCATTGATGACG
>DJHI01000287.1:0-3671 GCA_002431715.1 Armatimonadetes bacterium UBA5829 | reverse complement strand
TCAACGGAAGCGCGACATCCGTATAGATTCCGTTCTTTGTTGCGGTCTCAGCGAGCGAGCGCATAATGGCCGGATCATCTGTAATCGGCTTCTCTGTGCATACGGGAATGTTGCGCGAGAGTATCTCCTTGAGCATACCTGCCATATCGCGGTGCTTACCGAAGGAGAAGACAAAGTCGGGTTTCTCCGTATCAAGCATGACCCTGTAATCGGTATAGGAACGGCATCCAAAAACGGCGGATTTTTCCTCTATAAAGGACTTGTCCTCATCCGCTATTGCCGCGATCTCATGAGGCAGATTTTTTACCGCGTTGAGAAACATCATTGCGTGAAAGTGTCTGGCACCTGCAAAGGCGATTTTCAGTCTTCTATCCATATCCGTTCCTTTTGTTTCATAGACAGGACTGCCCTCTCGACAAGTCTGGCTGCATTGATCCCTTCCAATATGCCGGGCCGGGGAGCACTGCCGGACTTTACCGACTCGATGAAGTAACTGACCTCGGCAAGATACATACTGTCGTTTTCTATTTCTATATTTTTACTGCCATCCGAATTCTCCAGAATCACCGTATTTTGGAGAATATACATTCTTCCCGTGCTGCCGATGACTTCAAATTCGACGGAGGATGAGTTGAATGTCCAGTAGTTTGCATCTATTATCGTCTTGCATCCGTTCTCATGTGAGAGGATTATATGAACGTTATCCTCCGCGGGCTGCCCTTGGAATGCCGAATCCCCGTAGGCATCCGCGCAAATCACTTTGCTGCCTATAAGCCACGGCGCAAGGTCGAAATAATGGATGCTGTTCACGAGCATTATTCCGCCGCCCTTACCGGGATCGGCCCGCCATGTCCCCTCGATTTTACTGAGGGCGCTGTACCTGGCTCTGATCTGGACCGGGGTTCCGATCTTACCCTGTTCGATCAGTTCGCGTATGGTCAGGAATTTCTTGCTGAATCTGAGGCAGAAACCCACCATTACACTGACTCCACCGACCTGGATAACAGATTCCAGAGCTTTTCCCTCGTCTACGGTCAATGGAAGAGGCTTTTCGCACAGAACATGTATGCCTTTCGACACCAGGTGTTCCACAACCCGGGCGTGCAGATATGGAGGCAGGCTGACACTGGCGATATCAGCCATCGAAGAGTCCAGTTTACTGTAATCGTCGAGGTATGCGCAGTTCAGTTCATCGGCTATGGACTGACCCTTTGGATTCGTATCGACTACTACGCTTATTTTCTCTTCGAGCTTTTTGTAGGAGTCTAGATGCTTTTTAGCATTTGCACCACAGACTCCTATTATTGCGACTCTCATATTCACTTCCCATTTATAGGGCTGTATTACTGCAAAAGCAGCCAACTATATTCTATTTCGGGCGCGATCAGATATCGCGCCCGAACAATGATTTTCTTTTCTGTACGAGTGCGACCGAATATCGCACTCGATCAAAAGTGCATAGATTATGCGTTTGGCTCGGCGGGAGCCTCGCCCTCCCATTTACGTTCCCGCATCACACCTCAGACATCTGGCGGCTTCGCGGAGCGCCTGTTCTCTGGTAAATCCGAGATCGACCTCGGTCATGCCGACGCGCTTCTCGACTGCAAGAACATTGCAGCATACGCGCGGAGTCTCGACTATATCGTCCACATCCTCGGGAGCTTTCGGAATCTCGATCTCCTCGGCATCGGATGCAAGCTCGCCGTATCCGCCGAGATAGCGGTCAATCGAGATTGCAGCCTTGATGCCGTCGCCGATTGCACCAATAACCGTCCAAGGCCCTTTGACTACATCACCACCGGCGAATACACCGTCGATGTTGGTCTTCATAGTGGACTCTTCGATCTGGACCGTGCCACCCCGGCGCGTCTTGAGGTCTTCACCCGCGAACTTCACATCCGGCTCCTGGCTGATGGCAGTGATGACCGTGTCGACCGGAAGATCGAATACGGCTCCTTCGATAGGCTTGGGAGCGCGGCGGCCGGACTTGTCGAAATCGGCAAGCTCCAGCATCTGGCACTTGAGAGTCTTCACCTTGCCACCCTCACCGACCGCTTCAACAGGAAGCGAGAGATACTTGATCTCGATTCCCTCGACCTCGGCCTCATGAATCTCTTCTTCGGCTGCGGGCATGTCGTCGCGGAGTCTTCGGTAGACGATGGTCACCTTCTTCGCGCCAAGGCGCAGAGCGGTTCGTGCCGCGTCTATTGCAGCATTGCCGCCACCGACTACGGCCACCTTTACGCCGACTTTGATCGAATTCTTACCAAGATTCACGTCCTTGAGAAACGTAATCGAATCGTAAATACCGCTCAAGTCCTCGCCGGGGATGCCGAGGGTCCAACCCTTATCTGCGCCGGTAGCAATGAATACAGCGGCATAATCTTTCTTGATCTTCTCGAACGGGATATCTTTGCCCACTCGGGTATTGAGCTTGATCTCGACTCCCAATTGCTTAATCATTTCGATTTCACCGGCAAGAACTTTGCGCGGAAGTCGATACGGCGGGATACAGCTTGCGAGCATGCCGCCCGCGACCGGGTCGGCCTCGAAAACAGTCGGAACATGTCCCATTCGAGCAAGGTGATAGGCCGCCGTAAGCCCGGCAGGGCCTCCGCCGACAATCGCTATTTTCTTGCCCGCAACCCTTGACATTCTCTTCGATGGGCTGGGCAGATCGCCCGACTCGGCTNNACGGATCGAGATAGGCTCATCGATTTGCGCACGTCGGCACTTATCCTCGCACGGCGCATTGCATACTCTGCCGCAGACTGAAGTGAACGGGTTCTTGTCTCGAATCAAACGCAGGGCATCGGTGAACCTGCGCGCACCGACAAGCGCGACATACTGAGGAACCTGAGTCCCAGCCGGACATGTATGCGAGCAAGGCGCATCGAAGAGCGAATTGCACACGCACGCCGGACATTTCTTGTTTTTAATGTGAGCCTCATACTCATCTCGGAAGTAGCGAATTGTCGAAAGGACGGGGTTAGGAGCCGTCTGACCGAGTCCACAAAGCGCGGAGTCTCTGATCTGGGTTCCAAGATCGATCAGCAGTTCGATATCACCGTCCTGGCCGAGTCCGTGCGAAATGCGGTTCAAAATTTCAAGCATCCGCTTGGTCCCTATTCGACACGGAGTACACTTTCCGCAGCTTTCATCCTGAATAAAGTCAAGGAAATACCGGGCGAGGTCTACCATACATGTGTTTTCGTCCATGATGATCAGACCGCCGGAGCCCATCATTGCGCCGAGTTCCTTAAGCGAGTCGTAATCCATCGACACATTTAGGTGCTCTTTAGGGATACATCCGCCGGATGGTCCGCCTGCCTGCGCGGCCTTGAACTTCTTGCCGTTTCGCACGCCGCCGCCGATATCGAATATGATATCGCCGAGTGTGGTTCCCATAGGGACTTCGACCAATCCTGAATTATTGATTGCGCCTGCAAGGGCAAAGACCTTTGTGCCCTTGCTGCCTTCCGTGCCGATAGCGGCGAAGGCATCGGCGCCGTTCTGGATGATCCAGGTGATGTTTGCGTAGGTTTCAACGTTGTTGAGGAGCGTCGGGCACTCCCAGAGGCCGGAGATTGCGGGGAATGGAGGTCGAGGTCTCGGCTCACCGCGCTTGCCCTCGATACTTGCCATAAGGGCTGTCTCCTCACCGCAGACGA
>DJHI01000139.1:14734-17068 GCA_002431715.1 Armatimonadetes bacterium UBA5829 | reverse complement strand
GCCAGAAGGTGCCCATGCAGACGGGTATCTGGTTCCAGGATTTGAAGGCATCCGCAAAGATGGACAGCAAGCTTTCCGCGCCGGTTGAGCAGCAGCCTCAGATGCAGGCACGTCCCGCTGTAAAGCCGAAAGCCGCTCCGAAGACGGTTGCTCCGAAGCCTGCACCGGCACCCGCACCTGTACCCGCACCCGCAGCTGGCGAGACAGAGACACCTCCGCCTCCGCCCGCACCGGAAGCAAACTAATAGCCAAAAGACAAATCGTCTTAATCAAGGGTCATGGATTATCCATGACCCTTGACTTTATTTGGCAGGAAGAAGAAAATATCCAGGGGCCAGGCATAGCCCTATTTTTGTGAGCAGGAGCAGCGAGATGAAAACTGTAAAAGTGGGAATGGTCGGCAGCGCATTTATGGGTAAGGCGCACAGTGTCGGTTATCGAGACTGCGCATTTGCTTTTCCTTATGTGAAAGCCGTGCCGGTAATGAAGGAGATATGTAGTCTGCTGGAAGATGAAGCACGTGCTGCCGCGCAGCGGTTCGGTTGGGAGCGGTGGAGTCAAGGCTACGAGCACGTGATATCCTCTGATGACATCGACCTGATCGACATCTCAACAGGCAACAACACGCATAAAGAGATCGCCATCGCCGCCGCTAAAAACGGCAAGCATATCTTCTGCGAGAAGCCTATGGCGATGAATGCAGCCGAGTGCAAAGAGATGATCGAGGCCGTTGAGAAGGCAGGCGTGGTCCATATGATCGACTTCAACTATCGCCGTGTTCCCGCTGTCTCACTTGCCCGCCAGATGATAGATGAAGGCAAAATAGGCACTCCATATCACTTCAGAGCCGTTTATCTGCAGGACTGGATAATGGATCCTGATTTTCCGCTTGTCTGGCGTTTATCCAAAGACAAAGCGGGTTCAGGCGCGCATGGCGACCTCAATGCCCATATTATCGACCTTGCTCGCTACCTTTGTGGTGAGTTCGACTCAGTCTGCGGTCTTATGAAGACATTCATTGAAAAGCGGCCTCTGCTCAATCAGGAGCCTGATAAGCCGAAAAAGATGGGTAGCGTGACGGTCGATGATGCGACTGTCTTCCTTGCAAAATTCGCCAATGGTGCAATCGGGACTTTCGAGGCATCCAGGTTCGCGGGTGGTCATCGCAACGGCAATGTATTCGAGATCAACGGCAGCAAGGGAAGCGTCAGGTTCAATCTGGAGCGACTGAACGAGCTTGAGTATTTCGACCTCACGGAAGATCAGAAATATCAGGGTTGGAAGACAATTCTGGTGACTGAACCGGTGCATCCATATGTCTGCGGATGGTGGCCGAGCGGCCATATTATCGGTTGGCAGCACTTATTTGTTCATCAGGTCTATGAGCTTATGAATGGCATCGCCGAAGGCAAGAGTCCGTCTCCCAACTTCTATGACGGTCTCAAATGCCAGTACGTGCTCGACGCAGTCGAGAAATCGTCTGCAAACGAGCAGTGGGTGAAAGTGCTGGAGTAAAGTGTCCGGTGGCGATTCGGAAATTGCCACCGAGGGTATTTTTTCGGGACTTCACCCGAATAATTCATACTAAGCACGATGGCCACGCGCACTGTCATTCCGAGCGAATGCGNNGGGCATCTCCAAGCTCTTTAGTGGTGACCGGCCCGTCGCCGCCAGTCAAAACGGGTGAGTCCACGGGCAAGAAGCCGCCTGATTTCAATTTGTCGATAGATTGGGCTGTCCAGTTTACGCTCGGCGCGGATTCCGATTTCTTATCGCCATCTTTAATAACCGGCTGCCGGCTCGCCTGTATGAATTCCACCATATTCGCCAGAGCCACGCAAAGCTCGTATCTCGTGACCGGTTTGTCACCTTTGAATGTATTGTCGGGGTAGCCGTTCATGATTCCGTCCGTCGAAACCATGTCAACTGCTTCTTTTGCCCAATGGTCTTTCGGCACATCTTTAAACCCTTCTCCGGCAAAACAGGGCGCAGCAAGCAGTATTATAATGGCAACTCCCAGCAGCGTTTTCATGGCTTCCTCCCAATAAACAAAAAGGCCAAAAAGCATTAGAACTTTTTGACCCTTTGACTTTTCAACTTTTAGACTGATCTACTCAAACCCTGTCTCGATAAATTGGTCGCGAATGGTGTCCAATTGATCGAGAGCTCTTCCGCATCCCAGAGCAACACATGAGAGCGGATCTTCCGCTACATGAATAGGAATTCCGGTCATGCTGGTAAGCAGTTTGTCTAAACCCCTCAGAAGCGCGCATCCGCCGGTAAGCATAATGCCGCGTTCTATGATGTCGGAACTCAGCTCAGGCGGAGTCTGCT
>DJHI01000139.1:13369-14720 GCA_002431715.1 Armatimonadetes bacterium UBA5829 | reverse complement strand
CTTGACTCTATCGACAATCGCGCCTATAGGCTCCGAAAGCGCTTCCCGTATCTCAGTGGAGGTTACTTCTATTGTCTTAGGCAGACCGGCGATAAGGTCACGTCCTCGCACTTCAAGCACGAGTTCCTGCTCCAGCGGATAAGCGCTTCCAATCTTTGTCTTGATTTCTTCCGCGGTGCGGTCGCCGATCATAAGCGAGTATTTGGTCTTGATGTGACGCTGAATAACCTCGTCCATCTTATTTCCGCCTACTCTGATCGACTTTGAAAGCACCCTGCCGTTAAGAGATATAACGGCGATATCGGTCGTTCCGCCGCCTATATCGACGATCATGTTTCCGCCTGCCGTGGATATAGGCAGGCCCGCGCCTATGGCAGCCGCAAGAGGCTCCTCAATGGGATAAGCCTGGCTCGCGCCTGCGCTTCTGGCGGCCTGTACCACCGCGCGCTTCTCCACGGGGGTTATCTGTGAGGGAACCGCAATTATAATTCTGGGCTTGAGCATGCGCTTTCTGCCGCAGACTTTTGAGATCAAATACTCGAGCATCTTATGCGTGGTGGAGTAATCGGCGATAACGCCATCGCACATCGGCCGGATCGCAACGACATTCTCTGGTGTTCGACCGATCATAAGACGTGCTTCTTCACCAACCGCTACAAGGCTCTGGCTGGTTGTGTTCATCGCGACAACCGACGGCTCCCGGAGAACTATTCCTTTACCCTTAAGGTAGACCAGAATATTGGCGGTTCCAAGGTCGATGCCGAGTTCAGGCACCAAGTTAAACACAGACTGTCTCTTTCTCCTGTTCGTTAGGTAAACAGCTCACCTGTGCGCCTAGGCTGCACAGTTTTTCGACCATGTTTTCATACCCGCGTTGGATATGCTCAATTCCACTTATTTCACTTAGTCCTTCGGCTGCAAGGGCTGCGCACACCAGCGCGGCACCTGCTCGAAGGTCTGAAGCGGTTGTTTGAACGCCGGTCAGTTTTGGCACACCGTTAATGACCGCGGTTCTGCCTTCCTGCTTGATATCGGCGCCCATTCTAATAAGCTCATTGACATATCTGAAGCGGCGTTCATAAACATTTTCAGTTATAACAGATGTGCCTTCCGCAATTGAGAGCATTGCGGCAAACGGCTGCTGAAGGTCTGTCGGGAATCCGGGGTGGGGCNNGGGCATGGTCATGATATCGGTAGCCATCGGCCTTGCATTGGCACGCACCCGCATCACATCGTCTGATATTTCGACAACCGCGCCGACTTCGCGAAGCTTGAGCACAAAAGGTTCGACCATCTCTTCGGTAATCCGTTCGATTCGCACATCACCCCTAGTTACGACTGCGGCGACCGC
>DJHI01000139.1:8802-13278 GCA_002431715.1 Armatimonadetes bacterium UBA5829 | reverse complement strand
GTTCCTGCCTCCATCCGATCGGGCGGCATCTCGAAATCTATGGCATGCAGCTCATCTACTCCCTCTATTCGGACGGTCGATGTGCCCGCGCCGTCGATGCGCGCGCCCATCTTTGTGAGGAACGAAGCAAGCTGTGTGATTTCAGGTTCGGCTGCCGCATTATGAATGGTAGTAACGCCATCCGCAAGACAGGCCGTGGTCATAATATGCTGAGTAGCTCCCGCACTGGGGAAATTGAGGTAAACCTGTGTTCCCTTTAGCTCTTCGCACTCAGCTTCAACAAATCCATGATCTATATTAACGTAGGCTCCGAGAGACTGGATACCCTTTACATGAAAATCGATTGGTCTGGCACCGATATCGCATCCGCCCGGCATCGCAACCTTCGCATACCCTTTTCTCGCAAGCACGGGGCCGAGTACACAAAAAGAAGCCCGCATTCTCTTTACGAGTTCATATGGGGCCTCAGTGGCTTCGATATGAGTGGCATCAATGTGCACCACTCCCTGGGTTTCTTCTTCGCACTTGACTCCTAGTGCCCTCAGCATTTCCATCATGGTTTTCACATCACCGATAGATGGAACGTTTCTCAGAACAGTTTCGCCTTTAGCGAGCAGCGCGCCTGCCATAATAGCAAGTGTGCCGTTCTTGCTGCCGCTTGTTACGATTGTTCCGCTGAGTCGTGCGCCACCGGTCAACAAGAGTTTTCCCAAGTTATGAAGACCTCCTGTCGGAATTCTTTTGCCTTCGTATGGCCTACCCGACATTATTCACTTGCTCAAGTATACATAGATAAATGCTCTCATGTCAAGGAAGCCCGGCACTTAAAAGCCATTTATAAGNNCCTAACTTGTTATATTCCTGATCCACTGCTTCTTCAATAAGTCAGGAGGTTGCTAGTAAAATCACTTTATCGCAACTGCCTTTAATAATAACGCGCAACAACTGTAAAAAGTATACCCCGTACAAAAAGAGAACCCTGGTTCGTAGTCTGAGGTTTTACTCGCATCTCTTGCCTAACCGGCTGAACCGGTTTGGTCGTTAGTGAGAACCATAGCTACAAACCAGGGCAGAGTCTGGTACTCTCTCAATATTTTTATACCCCTAAAACAATGAGCTTAAAACTGAAAGCCGATATATGAAAAGATTGGGGTAAACTAACTATCGTGATCAATCAGGCAGACAAGGAGCCTATATGCCCGAGCTTCCAGATGTTGAGATGCTGCGAAGGTATATTGAGGACACATCACTCGATCAGAAGATTGTCGAAGTGAATGCGCAGCACATTCGCTTGTTAAGAGTTGATGAGCCTGTTCTAAGCGAAGCTCTAAATGGCTCCAGTTTCAAACGCTGCACCCGATATGGCAAATTGGCGTTTCTTGCTACGGACCGTGGGTCTGCGTTGGTCCTACACTTCGGGATGACCGGCAACTTGCACTATCTCCAGCAAAATGAACCTGAGCCAGATTATACTTGCCTTCTCGTAAGCTTTGAGAACGGTAATAGCCTTTCGTATACATCTACTAGAAAGCTCGGCAGAATCGATCTTACCTATGACATCGCTGGATATATAATACAAAATCACCTCGGCCCGGATGCTCTGACGGTTAATAAAAAACAGTTCAAATCAATCATTGGCAAAAGCACGGCCTCTATCAAATCCGTATTGATGGATCAGAGCAAGATTGCGGGAATCGGCAATATTTACAGCGACGAAATTCTCTTCCAGGCGCATATCCATCCAAAGAAAAAAACAAGCGAGCTGAACGATGATGCCTTAGGCATGCTCTATCGTAAAATGGAACATGTGCTTCAGATAGCAATAGACCGACAGGCCGATTCCAAGTCATTTCCAGATTCATGGATTATTCATCGAAGAATGGAGGGTGAAAACTGTCCCGTATGCGGCGGCAAAGTCGCGAAGCTGAAAATCTCAGGTCGCACTAGTTACTTTTGCTCTGCATGCCAAAAGTTAGCTTGAAGCTATGTTAAATTGCTAACTCGCAAATCACGCGATATCATAATCTTGGGTGGACTTGAAGACCGAAGGGCCGGGTGCTGCCGACCCTTCGGAAGTGGATGAGGTTCTATTTTATACGTCTGCGAATCGCAAGCCCACCCATGCCTATTAGGCCGCTGAGGATCGCTACAAGCGAACCAGGCTCCGGCACAGCGGCTGCGGCAACATCCGAGAAGCCGTCGATCTCACCTCCGGCAAAACCGCTGACTCCCTCGACCTTGATATACTGGATCCAACTATAGTCTGATTCGGCAAGGTCGAATCCTGTGCCGCCGGCGGAACCGTCATACAGCTCGACTGCGTGTGCGGCGGTTCCTGAGAAATCCGCACTGGTAAGGCTCGGATCGACAGGCTTGGTGTAGTCGGACTCAGTATCCGTCCAGCATGCATTGACGCTGTCCCAGAGATAAGCATTGGTCGGGAACATTGCATCGCCATACGGTCCATCNNCCAGTTTGTTCCGTCTTGACTCACCGATATCTTCATGTTCTCAGCGAATACACTGCCGCTGATATTGAACGTGTTCAAGTTGGTTGCGTCGGATGCGCTCCCACTTCCGGCAAAAAACGAGTTGCCGAAAACTAAAAAGTCGATTCCGTAAGGGTTCAGCGGATCGTCCATTACCTGATGATCGAATGCAACCACTATCGACTGGCCGGTGTTGATGGTGGTTATAAGCTTCTCTCCATCCGGGCCGACATTGTATGCAGGCTCGATAAGCTTTACACGGCGATTACCGGCACCACCCCAGGCATTGTAGAACATAGTACTGGGCTTTCCAAGAACCGCATATGGGTCATTATAGAGCGATGTCCCGGTCAAACCCGTGGACGAGACCAGTTCGGTTGCAAATGGGCTGTAGGCGAATGCGGCTATGCTTATCGCAGCGAGCCCTGCCATTAGAAGTATGGTAATTACCCTTTTCATTTTTATTGATTATTCCTCCTGTGGATTATGCTCTTCGCCTGGCAGCGAGACCGATGAGTCCGAGTGTTCCGCTGACGAGCGCAAGTATGCCTGATGGTTCCGGTACTGTAGTAGCAGCAATGGGTGTATCCGGCGGTCCGGCGGATGTCCAATCCGACATATCGCTTACGAAGCTCCAGCCGTCCCATGAGCCGTTTTCAAGCGTGCGAACTGATATACCCCATCCTGAATAATCCCAACCGGTCGGCAGATCGCCGGTCGTCTCGGCAACATAGTATGACCAGTATCCCGTGAACCAGCCTTCTTTGTAGTGATCAGCCGGGTCCAGCGCATAGCCGTCTTCATTGCCGTCGGCATCTTCCCGGACTCCTGAGACAAAGCCGCTGCCGTTTGCGTTAATGTCATATCCGATCCCATAGACCGTATAGCCGTCGTAACTCGGCCAGTACTCCATCGAGGCGTATAACCTGCTGTCCAGCGCGAGCACCGCATCAAACAGATCCTTTCCGGTAGCTGTTCCGTCCCACCTGTAGCCCCAGACAATCGACTCCGGCGATATGCCGTCGTNNCGCAGCCTGGTTACTGCCTGATCCGGCCCACAACCGGATGTCACTGAATGAGAATGCGCTCGCTGAAACGGTGAGCGTAGCCGCTGAGATGATCAGCAGCGCGAGTGTGATGGTTCTTTTCATTGTCTTTTCCTCCTTCGGTGTTTTATTGAAGATCGTCTTGACTTCTGAGCCTTATGACATGCATTGCACCTCCTTCTTCCGTTGAGCTAATCCCCGTAACGCACACGAATGTATATAGATCGGGCGTAACAAAATCGCTGTCTGCGGATACTCCCCAATCCGATTCATCGCCGTCATCGGTGTCTCTCGGGGCTATGCACTTAATCTCGCTTGCGGAGCCGTCATCTATCATGAACGACTTGGCATCCGAATCGACCGACTTCACCTTCCCCCAGGTTCGCACCAGCAGTCCATTGGTGGCTAAACCTGCTCCGCCAACGGACTTATTCGGCATACCGAGCGGACTTACGTCGACAAAGATGTTGCTGCCGCCTTCATCTTGGGCGGCGATGACGGATGTCGCCAAAATCACCCGCTCGCCGTCGATTGTGTCCATCTCGCCATAAACTGAGTCGAGCTTCAGCCCTCTTGCAAGCACTCTGCCCATCAGCTTGATGCCGCCTGATCTGTTTGCCTGCTGGATATAGCAGAATCGTCCGGCAGCGTATGTCTCGGCTGAGACAACCACATCATTGAGCACAATGTGGGTTCCATCATCGAGTTCTTTGACCTCTCCGATAGATATTGAGGCGACTTCATTGCTTACTCGGGAGAATGCATCGACTTCTCCGCCTGTGCCGTCGACTCTGATATACTGAATCCACTTCAGCCCACTTATCGGGTCGACAGGAAGGTCGGGCAAGTCGTCCAGATCGAAGGCTGTTCCGCCTCCGGAGCCTCTGTACAGGTCGATTCCGGCAGCGACACTCTTCTGGTTAAAGCTGGAAACAGACAGAG
>DJHI01000139.1:5253-8766 GCA_002431715.1 Armatimonadetes bacterium UBA5829 | reverse complement strand
GACCGGCCTCGTGAAATCCAATTCGACTTCCTGCCCAAGGCTGTCCTTAAGCCATCTGTTTTCTACCCAGTCCCATGCAAATGCCTGAGTCGGCGCGTAATCATCGGCATAGGGGCCGTCAGCGAACGAATACCATGTGCTTCCGTCCTGGCTGACACTTACCGGGCTGGGCTCCCACCAACCCGACTGGCTGCTGTAAGCGGAGATCAAGATGCTCTCCATGTTCGATCCGCTGTAGACATACGAACCTCCTGTCGTGAAGAAACCATTGCCGAAGATAATGAAGTCCTTTCCATACCAGTTTTGCGGGTCATCGACAATCGGCGCAGAGAACTTCACCACAATATTGCCGGCGGGTAAGCTTGTGCTCTCTCCCTTGATCGTTGAGATGAGCTTCTCACCCTGCAATCCTACGTTCCATGCCGGACACACCATCGAGACGGCGCATGGGTCGGGATCATTGGGAGCGCCTGAGTTGTTCATCCAGGTCGATGGCTTCCCAAGGGTTGCCGCCGGATCGTCATAAGGGCTGTTCCCGAGGCGCGAATAACTGATCACCTCCGAGGCCCACCAGTCGTCGGCCGCTGCAGCGCTGCAAAGAGCTATTCCAAGCAGCATTGCCGCGACCATGTTTGCAAACCGATACTTCATTGTGCTTTCCTCCTTGTTTTAGTCCAAATCATAGGCTGAGTCATCTTGTGACAGCCCGCCCGTATTCGGCGGGCAGTCGAACGATTTCTGCCTGATATTGAGCCATGGAATACTTGTGTAGTGAGTGTATTTGAGCCGAACAGCAGCCACATGGCCGTCTGCATATGCAACCGAAGCGGCTCCATTGTGTCTATAATGGATAGTCCCGGCCTGGAAATAGACGTCGCTTGGAGCCCTGAGGTAGTTCTGAGCGTTTACGGGGTTTCCGAATCCGCCATCGGCAAATACTGCCGTCTTCGAAGGATGCTTTATCCGGCTTAGCAGCGCAATAGTGTGAGGCCGGTCGGTATAATCATCTATGTAGACCTTGCCGTCTACGGTGACATCGCCGCCGATATAGCTTGCGTTATAGGCATATCCGGTGTATGGACGGTCCCATTTTCCGCCGCTAAATGATGGGCAGCTCTTCACCTTTCCGCTTTTGCAGTACGGCGCTAAAAGACCGTATCTCCAGATGGATGATGTGCCTGTTGTTTTAAGATCGAAGTCCCATGCGCGCACCCAGCCGCCCGACGCCCAGTAATATGATGGGCAGGCTCGGCCGGCATTATCGTCGACATACATAAGCCAGGCGGAGGTAATCTGCCTGAGGTTGGAGACGCACTCAGTCTGAAGTGATTTCTCCTTGGCGGATACGAACACGGGGAGAAGCATCGCCGCGAGGACTGCGACAACTGCTATCACCACGAGTAGTTCTATAAGTGTGAAACCATATATACCAAAACGAGCTCCTCGCCCATTTCGGATTGTTTGGACGGGAGCCCGTAATACGCCTGCTGCGCCGGTTGCTTCCAACATCTCAGCCTCCGAAGATGTAGAATGAACGCAATCAGGCAGGTCTTCTGGCTTTCGGATCGATCTACTTCCGATGTCTTCCCACGTTGTCCTATGAGTTTATCGACAACGCAGTGACGAGATATCGGTTTCGTCCCCGATTACAGCGGCGGGCCCGCGACGGATTCACACCGTCTTCCCTCTTGGTCCCGACATATGTCGGGAAACCTGACCGCATATTATTCAGTTTTACCGGACATATTATCAAGCAAACGAGACATGAAGTCAACCAGTTTGCTTGGTAAAATCGTATCGTAAAATGCTATGAAAATACAAACTAAGCTTTTTTATGGAACATCGTCGTGAAAATCCGATTTACGATAGAAAGAATATCGACATTATCCGCCCATTTTGCCTGATGGAGTCAGCGGCTCCATGACCTCCTTACCCTTAAGGGAGAATACCGTAATCTCATTCGCATCCAGGTTCATCTTCATTAGATCAACTGAGCGAATTCGGCTGTCATCGTAGGTGCGAATGTAGAAACGTTTTGCTCCCAGGTCGCATGCACTCGTCCACTGAGTATAATCGGCCAGTAGGTTGCCCTGTTTGTCTGTTTCTCTTTCGCGTGCGGCACCTTTTGGAATGTCGAAGTTGTTCAATAGGTGGAATGCCTGGAAGACAGCGTCATAGCCTGTTTCGGATGGGAACACTCCCTGACTGAACGCAGCAGCCCGTACGAATCGCGACGGTGGGGTGAAGTCCCCCGGAAGCCCGAGCATTCCCGATCCCTGTCCCAGCGGCATAAGCGTGATTGGCCCCAAATGTACCGGCGGTGCGTTCGTGAAAGAGAAGTTCACGTAGTTACGGAGGTTGGTCATATGCCAATCGAATGTCGGTGCATTGGTCATCAAACCCAGTGGGTTGTCGTGTATGTTTAATTTGCCGTCCACATATTCTATCGCGATGCTCTTGCCCGAAGTGTCAGAGACGATATAGTGCACCGGAGGTGAAAATCCCCAGGCTTTGAATATGACTGCCGGTACAACTATCCCGCGGATGCCTTCTCTGACTTCCTCAACATTTGCGAAGTTTTCCATCAGCCATGAGCCTAATTCCCATGGAGCGACCGTCCGGTCAGCATCGGCAGGCTTATAAGGCATATATCGAGCGAAGCCGGNNATATCCAGCGAAGCCGGGAAAGTAGAACAGGCCGGCTTGCAAGCCTTTCTCATTGAAACCCTCGAATATGAAAGGCAGCCCAATACCATTTGCGCCGACGCACGCGTACTTCGTTACCCATTTTAAGCCGTTCTTGCCATCGGGCGTCGTCCCAACTCGTTTGTATCCGCGCGGCACCAGAATAACATCGGATTCAAGATTGTTGGCAAACTCGAGAGTTCGCGCGAAAACGATCGTGCCATCCTCTGCTTTGAGGGTGATGCCGGTGCAAGCCGACGTGTCCAGCATGCTACCGGCCAGAAGCAACAAACAGACTATAAATGTAGAGAATAACCACCGAGCAGTCTTATTATCCATTTGTGTCCTCCCTATATGTCCTGTATGTCCTGATTTCGAAGTTGTCTATGGGACTGTGCCTGTAACAGCAAGACCTGCGGTACGTATTGCGAAACACATCCCATTATGGACATTATTCAAGCGAACAAAACTGCGGGTAGCTGCAACACCATTTTATGTCCCAGCCACTGACAAGAATCCCACTCATGTGTCGTGCGGGAAAGGTAAAACCAGGGGAAATGATTGAGAGCATTTTGGGGTAATGCTTGGTCCATTTTCTAGAGAAGTTTGTTATAGACTATGGCAGTATACAAAAAAACCGCGCTCACACAGTGAAAATGCGAGCGCGGCCTTTAATTTCTTACTAAACTGGTGGAGCTGACGAGATTCGAACTCGTGACCTCTTCCGTGCGAGGGAAGCGCTCTCCCAACTGAGCCACAGCCCCACGAGCAATGTATTATATCACGCACCGGAGGCATGGTCAACTTAGGCTTTGGATGTTATCATAA
>DJHI01000139.1:0-5231 GCA_002431715.1 Armatimonadetes bacterium UBA5829 | reverse complement strand
CTTGAAATCCTTTTGAATGATCATGTTAATGAACTCGCCGAGAGGCAGGCAGGTGTGCTTGCCAATCATGCCTCGGTCACTTCCGATCTAATTCACATTGCCGATGCACTTGCAGATGCGGGAGTCAATATTCAAGCGCTATTTGGCCCGGAGCACGGCATCCTGGGTGATGCTGCTCCCGGCACTCATATTCAAGATGCTGTCGATCCACATCTGGGTGTTCCGGTTTACAGCCTCTACGGCGAGTCAAAATCACCATCTGAAGATGCCTTGTCCGGCATCGATTTAATGATAATCGATCTGCAGGATGTCGGTGCGAGGTTCTATACATATATCTACACGATGGCTAATGTAATGTCAGCCTGCGGAAAGAGTGGAGTCGATGTGTGGGTGCTCGACAGGCCGAATCCGATCACCGGCATTCACGTCGAGGGTCCTCTTCTCGAACCTGATTTTGCCTCTTTTGTAGGAATGTTTCCTATTCCAATCCGCCACGGTCTGACTATAGGCGAACTGGCGAATCTGTTCGTTTATAAGTTCGGCATAGAGTGCAATCTTCGAGTTATTCCAATGCAAGGGTGGTCTAGGGATATGTGGTTCGATCGAACTGGGCTGCCCTGGGTAATGCCTTCGCCGAATATGCCTACGCTCGATACGGCGATTGTCTACCCCGGGACATGCCTGTTTGAAGGAACAAATGTATCGGCAGGGCGGGGGACAACCAGGCCATTCGAGATTATTGGAGCGCCATGGATTGATGCGCGAGAACTGAGGTTTGCATTAAAGTCTTGTGATCTGCCCGGGGCCGCATTCCGAGAGTGCCATTTTACTCCAGGCTTTGGTAGATATAAAGATGAGTGCTGCTCTGGACTTCAGATTCATGTTATTGATCGAGAGATATATCATCCCGTTCTAACCGGCCTCATGCTTATACATACTCTGCGTTCGTTTTATCCGGATCAATTTGCATTTACACCGCCAAATGCTGATGGCCGACGTCATTTCAATCTGCTCGTTGGGTCCTCCATCATCAGAGAACAAATAGAAAACGGTGAATTGGCCCCGAATATTTCAGATATTTGTACCAAAGACCTTGCGCGGTTTAGCAATCTCTCTCAAGGCTCCAAGCTATATTAACTCATAACCTATAACGAATTGGAACTCATCACTAGTTTTTGTCGTATACCCAATGGTTGAACTGCGTCTACTCCGATTGACATAGACTAACTCATCTATTATACTCATATTCGGGCGGCGCAGGACTTATGCTGCCCATTTTTTGCGATTATGGGCTATATGGGGGTATGAAAGTGGCAGAAGCCATAGTTGTCCAGGGACTCAAAAAGGTCTACAAGGGCCACCTGGGAGACAGCGTAGCGGCTGTCGATGACCTGAACTTTCAGGTAAACCAGGGCGAAATTTTCGGTTTTATCGGGCCTAACGGAGCGGGGAAGACCACCACAATCAAGATGCTGCTTGGTCTGCTGTTTCCGTCATCAGGAAAACTGACTGTGCTGGGAAAACCGGCGGGCGATATCGAGGCAAAGAAGCGAATCAGCTATCTTCCCGAAAGCCCTTATTTTTATGAGCACATGACAGGAGTCGAGGTTCTCGACTTTTACTGCAAACTCTTCAAACTGAACGCCGAAGCGCGCAAGCGAAAGATCGGCGAACTTCTTGAGCAGGTTGGTCTCACTAAAGACGGCAATAGAGCCCTGCGGCAGTATTCCAAGGGTATGCTTCAGAGGATAGGAATCGCCCAGGCGCTGATAAACGATCCTGATCTTCTCATATTTGACGAACCGACCTCAGGCCTCGACCCAATTGCTCACAAAGACATCCAGGACCTCATTCGTTCATTAAAAGAGCAGGGGAAAACGGTTTTTGTGAGTTCGCATCAGCTCTCCGATATTGAAAGCGTCTGCAATAGGGTCGCTATTATCAATCGCGGCAAGCTCGTCAAGCTGGGCACTATGGAGGAACTTCTCCATATCGGCAGGACGGTCATTACAATCTCCGGCTCACAGGACGACCTTGCCGAGCAGGTCAAGCCGATAGCCGAGCGGGTTTCGGTCGAAGGCGACTTAATGCGCATTTATGTCGATACTGAAGAGAAAGTGCACAATGTGCTTGATACAGTGCGCGGTAAGTCTTGCCTGGTATCTGTCGTTCCTCAAAAACAGACTCTTGAGGATTTATTTGTCGAGATAGTAAGGGAGGGACGCAAGTGATTATCTGGTCGATTGCAAAAGCCACCGTCGGCGATGCCATGAGAAAGAAAGTTCTTCAGATATTCCTCGTGGTCGCCATCGGTCTTATTATTATTTCTCTATCTTTCTCTCAGACTCTTTCATTCTCCACTCGTGAGGGTGCTTCGACCGATATTATGCTTATCAAGAGCTTCGGTCTCGGTCTAATGGCGATGGCCGGATGGCTGATAAGCCTGGTAATGGGCGTATCGCTTATTCCGCAGGAGATAGAACGGCGCACTATATATACGATCCTCTCCAAACCAGTTAAGCGATATGAGTTTATCATCGGTAAGTTTCTCGGAGCTATGTTGACCTTAGCGTTGTGCGTAGCCTGTATGGGAATCGTTTTCATCGGCGTGGTTATGGCGAAGGCGCACGGCGCGGCAGTTTCGGCGGCATCCGCCAATACCGGCATATCGGCTGCGCAAGCCGGCGTTCAGAAAGTGCAGATATTCGACATTAATATGCTTTGGGGCGTGGTAATGATCTATCTGCAGTTTTTGGTTCTGAGTGCGGTTGTAATCCTTTTCTCGGTCTTTATGACACCTACCGTGAACTTCTTCATGGGGCTTGGTGTTTATATCATCGGAGTTATGGCCTCGATGACTGAGACTATGGCTAAGTCCGATACAATGAACCCGGTGCTTGCCGGGTTTTACAAGATAATGCATGTGATCATTCCTAACTTCGACAAGTTCAATGTTACGAACACCCTTTTGCATCCCGAGACTCATATAGCCAACATCGCCAAATATACGGGGCAAGTAGCCCTATACGGCATCTTCTATGCTCTTCTTATGGTGGTGCTTGCGGTCATTATCTTTGAGAAAAAGGAAGTATAGCCATGAGCGAAGGAAAGCGAAAAATCCTGATCGCTTTATCGCTGCTTCTGCTTATAGCGATCGGGGTCATGCAAAGCATAATCGATCCCGTTCAGTTGCGCATTCGCAAGAGTGAGATGGCTGCCAACGGCAGCAACAGTAACGACCTTATGGTTCAGTTGCCCGGACAGTTCATTCTTGCTTCTGCGATGGGCTTTAAGGAGGTTGTTGCCGGCTCGCTGTGGATTCGAGCGGACACATTCTTCCACATGGGCCAGTATCAGGCGATCGTTCCGATTGTGCGTTTGGTTACCTGGCTCGATCCGCATAATATCGATGTATTTACCACCGGCGCCTGGCACCTGGACTACAACTTTGTCGACGATGATCAAATGTCCGACAAGCGGTATATTCCCGCGTCTATTGCCCTGCTTAAAGAGGGCATAGCCAACAACCCGAATATCTGGGATCTCTACTTTGAGCTTGGCTGGACGCACTACGGGAAAAAGCTGGACGATCAGCAGAAGGCTCTATATTACATCCAAGAGGCCTGCAAGCATGACGGTTTTGATTTGAATACGGGCAAACCGACTCCCCGCGCGGAGTTTGTCGATCGCATGCTGGCTCACCAGTATGAAAAGGTCGGCGATTTGGATAAAGCCATAGACGAGTGGTATAAAGCCATTAAGCGAACCAAAAAGCTTATTAAATCCACTGAGCGGTCGACCATGTATGTCGATATGACTTCACTGGATGTCTGTTATCGCAACCTGTCGTTGCTTTTAATGCGCGCAGGGTGGCGATATGGGGATATGAAGAAATATGAAGAAGGTCTCGATCTGGCTCTGACACTGGATAAAAATGTCAAGCCTATGAGCCAGTGGAGACGCGATATGCTCAGCGCCAAGGCCGACTATGATCGCAGGCTCGCTTCAGGCAAGCCCTTTGGAGATGCACTAAAGCCGCTGAATACGGACTTCCAGGTCAACTTCAAGAGAGTAGCTCCAAAGGTCTTTATAATTTCAGGTAAAGTCAATCTGATAAAGGNNGCCTCTGAATACAAAGATATGGCTTCGGAGTGTATTACTCACTGGTATGCCAATAATGAAAAGCTGTCCGCTGACCGCAAGGAGCTGTGGCGAGATGGCTGCAGGGTGAATTGGCGAATTGAAGATTATGGTTATGAAATGCCTGAGCTCCAAACGTTCAATTGGAAGCTCGATACCAACCAGACTGTTGCATGGGACAATATACTCGTCTCCGGCGGATCGTTTTCAAATAAGATCGACTTGAGCAAAAATGACGAGTTCTTCCCGTTCCACGGCAAAAAATACAAACTGACCGTCTGGCTGACTCCAATGCAGCCGTGTTGTCCTGACTACGTGCAGGATCGCGTTGGCTGGAAGGGCGAGGCTTTCCGCGATAAATCACTTGATAAAGACCTCATTCCGGGATTCAACTGTCTGAAGTGGGAAAAGATTCTGACCAGGGATGAAATAGTAGGCAAGCCTGTTCCAGAGAGCAAGCAAGCCTCAAAGGTATAGTAGTTACCAAAAAGAATCAAAAGCACAGGGTTGGAAACCAAAGGGGCTTCCAACCCTGTTTTTCATGTCCATCAGAATTACCACATATAACAACCGCAAAAATTACAGTAACAAAACCCGCAGCATTACCAGGATTACCGGCTTTCCCTTCACGGAACAACGCTATAGCGGGCTTCAGCCTTTCAGTCCGCTAGCAATGTTCATACGGGGAATCAGCCAATGCAACGCTTAATTTTTGCAGCCATAGTGTGTCTGCTGCTTATCTGCCCCATGCAGGTTTTTGCAGTAGGTCTGCCTCCGGGCACCCAGATAGAGCTCCAAGCCACCGGCCAATATACCGATATATTCGCCGATAATCAGACTGCGACACCCGCTACACTTACTTTAACCGTACTCCAGGTAGCCGGGACCAGCATCGACTGGGATGTAGCGCAGGATACGCCGACCCAAAGCGAATATTTCTATATTCCCGTTAAAGTCTACAATACGGGAAACGGCACTGATATTTTTACGCTGACAACCTCTTCCGAAAACGGTTGGACTACCGATCTGGTTTATGATGATAATAACGACGGCCTCCACGATGATTCAGAGACAACGGTTATAACCGACAC
>DJHI01000008.1:11931-12972 GCA_002431715.1 Armatimonadetes bacterium UBA5829 | reverse complement strand
GTCCGAAGATATCAACACCTTTTTTCCGAACCGGTGATCGTAGCCTATACCTACTCGCGAGGCATATACCCCGTATCGTAAAGCGTTTGATTCGTCAAAAGTGTTACCCGCTTGAAAATTGACTCGTGTGTTATTGCCGATATTATATAGTCCTGTGCGCATAAATATCGGGTCGGAAAGCGCAAAGGTATAGTTGGCGTCAAATCTGTATTTGCCTTTTGCCGTATTCCAAAGGCCGTCACCGCTGACTCCATAGAGAGGAATCTCGCTCTTTTGCATCTGCGTCGGGCCTTTTAACGCTCCCAGCTTCTGGTTGATTTTGTCCATGGCCAGATTGGCCTTGCAGGTAACGTCGGCAATGTTTTTCGCGGTTGCTTTCAGATTGCAAATGAGTTCCTTATCGGTTGTAAAATCTTTGACTGCCTTGCTCGACTCATTCAAGTTTGCAAGCATTTCTTTGGCTTCCACGGCTGCCTGGTCGGCAGTTTTGAGCATGTCCTTAACGGCCGGTGATATGTCATCAAACGATGATATGACTTCCTGCGTTTCCTCGAGTGTTGATGACAAGTCCGCCATCACCTGCTGTGCCTGACCTATCAGCGGCTTTATGTTCGGCCTGACATCCTTGGCGAGCATGTCTTCCATCTGCGTGGTTATCCGCACGGCCCTATCCGATGCCGCAGTAAGGTTAGCCAGAGTCTTCTGCACTTCTGGAGACGACTGCTGAATCATTCCCTGAGCGGTTGCGACCAGCAAAGACGCCGAATCCGCCGTCTTTCTGATAGACGCGATAGTCTGGAATATACTCTGCTGGAGCTGCTTGTTATCGAGCATCTTGTTAATGCTCTTAGCGGTCGTCTTAAGCTCGACAAGCAGGTCAGCGGCTTCATCCATCAATTGATCGAACTGAGCGATTTGAGCGCTGCGGATTCTTCTGTGAGCCAGGATACAGGTTTTTTTGCACCCCGGTATTATCTCGACATAAAAATCACCGACGAACGCGCCCGTGGTTATACGGGATACCGAGTCGGATGGTATGCA
>DJHI01000008.1:2544-11898 GCA_002431715.1 Armatimonadetes bacterium UBA5829 | reverse complement strand
TCTTGACTCCGGCCATCCGCACATCCGCGCCTTTATCCAGCTTTTGAGCGTTTGGAAAGACTGAGTAGACCGGATAGCTGGACGCGCGCAGGCTGAAGCCGCCAAGGAACCAGTAGATTCCAATAAGCAGCGCCAGTGCGCCAACCACTATCAGTCCAACTTTTGCTTCGTTTCGCAGTCTCATAATGTTTATGTTTCGGTGTATCTGGACTTCAGTCCCGATACATCTCGATTCTAACTAACCTATCTTAATCGGTCCTTGGGTATCGCCATCCATAAACTGCCGAACGGTAGCGTCTTCACACTGTTCCATTTCTTCAACGCTTCCGCTCGCAATAATCCTTCCTCTATGGATCATAGCAATCCTGCTTGCCACTCGGATAATGGACTGAATATCGTGTGTGACCAGAACAGAAGTCACTCCAAGTTCGTCTCTGGTTTTTACAATAAGATCAGCGATTGTCGCCGCGGTGATCGGGTCGAGTCCCGCGGTCGGTTCATCGTAAAGAACGATGTCCGGATTGAGCGCCAGCGCTCTGGCCAGTCCAACTCTTTTTTGCATTCCGCCTGAGAGCTCGGAGGGCATCTTTCGCTGCGTATCGGCAAGCCCGACCATCGCAAGCCTCTCCTGCACGAGATCGGCTATCTCGCTCTCTTTCAGATTAGTATGTCTTCTAAGGCCGAATGCTACATTTTCATATACATCGAGCGAATCAAAGAGAGCCGCATACTGAAATACCATGCCAATTCTTCTGCGCACATCGTCGAGCTGGCTCTCATTCATACGCGCGATATCTATGCCATCAATTAAGAGTTGGCCGCCGGTCGGCCTCAGCAGTCCGCCCATACATTTTAGCAGAGTGCTCTTGCCCGCGCCGCTCATCCCCATTACGGCCATTGTCTCGCCCTTACGGACGTGCAGATCGATACGGCGCAGAATCGAACTGCTCCCGACTCTGTATGATAATTGTTTTACGCTAATCAAAGGAATGCCGTCTTCCCGCCGAACATAACATAGGCAAGGAAGAAGTTAAGAATATATATAATGACTATCGAAATAACAACCGAATTGGTGGTGGATTTGCCGACTCCCGTGGCTCCTCCACTTGTTTGCAATCCCTGCTGCGCTCCTACGGCCACAATTACTATGCCGAAGACGATGGTTTTAACAAGCCCCATCATTACATCGTAAGGCATCACCTGGGCTTTCAGACTGCTCACGAATCCGCCTCCGGCGACTCCATTAACAACAGCGACCCAATATGCTCCGATAATACCGATCACGTCTCCAAATATTGTAAGCACCGGCAGCATCACAACTCCCGCGAGCAGTCTGGGAACCACCAGATATTGAACCGGGCTTACCGCCAGGGCACGCAGAGCGTCTATCTGCTCGGTGACCTTCATACTTCCGATTTCGGCGCCTATCGCGCTTCCTACTCTCGCCGCGACCACTACCGAGGTCAAAACGGGACCGATTTCTCTTGCAATAGAAAGACCTACAACCGCTCCCGTAAAGCTCCCGAGGCCCCATTTTACAACAATCTGGGCCATGTAAAGCGCCAATACGGCGCCTGAGAAGGCTACTGTGATCAGCACTATGGGCAGGGACGCAACCCCGATAGTCGCCATTTGGTTGAACGTNNTCTGATATCGATCTTACCCTTGAAAATGAACTTGAGAGCGCGGGCAATGAGTAGTGAAGTGTCGCCTACGAATTCGAAGAACTTACTCAGAGTTGCGTAAGTAATCTCACCCGGCATCGAAACCACTGCAACAAACTCATCACCAACATCGTGGAGTATATCGCCTGCTACATCTGCCGGTCGCCCTCTGTGTCTGGGATGCTCCTCGCTCATTGTCTCACTTGTATTGAGGAATTAGGATTGCAGGCCGGACCAACCGGCCATCCAAACCCGCCCTAAGTATAACCGACGCGCAGTCCGGTGTCAATGAAAAATCAGTCCAAAAATCAACTCCAGGAGTCCGAAAATAACACATTAAATGCTGTGTCGGTACGCCCATGTTCTGAAACAACTATCGTACTAAAAGTTATTTCGGGACGCCTCGTCCCGAAACGAATGAGCTTGTAAGCCTTTTTTGTTTATTCGGGAAGGTATATAGGAAATAATTATTGCTGAAGCAATGCTGATTTTGATAGACTGATTCCGGGCATTCAAAGGGTGAGGTCGTAAATGAAAAAACGCTCCGGAAAGCCGAATGCTTCCAGAGATGCACATAGCTGCGATCCTGAGTTATCCGAAAGTGGCTATTGGCAGATATTTAATGCCGTCAATGATTCGATTATTGTTTTTGATATAAATACAGGTGCGATTCTTGACGTCAACCGCAAAATGACTGAGGTTTTCGGCTTTTCTCGTGAGGAAGCACAGCAAATCGATGTAGGAGCCCTTAGTATCAATGAGCCGCCATATACCCAGTCTGAGGCAATGGAATGGATAAAGAAAGCAGCAGAGGGTGGTCCTCAACTTTTTGAGTGGAGAAGCAGGGATAAGAGCGATCGCATCTTCTGGACCGAAGTAAACCTGATACGTGCAACGATTGAGGGCGAACCCAGGATACTTGCGATTGTGCGTGATATTACTGACCGTAAGGAAGCTGAGAAAGCCCTGCGTGAGTCGGAGAAGAAGTTACGCAGACTGTATGACAGCATGACGGATGCTTATTCCAGCACTGATTTGGCTGGTAACTTAATTGATTTCAACGATGCTTTTACGGATTTAGTCGGTTACTCCGAAGAAGAGTTACATCATATGACATTCCGCGATCTAACTCCTCCGAAGTGGCATGCTATTGAAAATCGCATACTTGAAGAGCAGATTCTAAAGAGGGGCGGTTCGGACCTATATGAGAAAGAATATATAAAAAAAGACGGCACCGTATTTCCTGTCGAACTGCGAGCATACCTTATCTTGGATGATAACGGTAAGCCTGCAGGTTATTGGGCAATTGTACGTGATATTACGGAGCGCAAGAAAACTGAAAATGCTATATTGGAATCCGAGCGCCGCCTTGCCGATATTATTAACTTTCTGCCCGATGCCACTGTAGTTATCGATAATGAGGGCAAAGTCATAGCATGGAATCGTGCAATGGAAGAGCTGACCGGCGTAAAAAGCGAGGATATGATCGGCAAAGGTGATTATGAATACTCAGTGCCGATATATGGCAAAAAGAGACCGCTTCTGGTGAATATGGTCTTAAAGCCCTTAGAAGAGGTGCAGAAGCTATACGAATGTGTGGTATCGGAGGGCGATACACTTGTTGCGGAGACTTATACTCCCCTGCTTAGGCCTGGTGGAGCCTACCTGTGGTTTAGATCGACTCCTCTTTTTGGGGCTGATGGAAAAGTTATTGGAGCGATAGAGTCGATTCGGGATGTTACGGACCGTAAGCTGGCGGAAGACTATAAGAGAGAGTTTTATCGCCGCACTATAATGGCTGCCACCGACGGCAAACTGATGATGACCGACGCGGATACTGTCTACCAGGTTGCAGGAGATATTGTGGCGGAATTCGATGTCTGCGAGAGTGAGGATGTAGGTGAAATCCGCAAATCGATCGAAAAGATCGCCAAGGTTGCGGGCATGGATGAGCCCAGAGTTGCTGANNTGCTGATTTTGCCGTTGCCGCCAGCGAGGCAAGCACAAATGCGCTGAAACACGCCGGTGAGGGATATGCTTCGCTTCACAAGCTCGAGGATGCGCTGATGTTTGTCGTTAAAGACTGCGGTCCTGGAATTGAGGCTATGACCATACCTCAAGTGGCATTTGTAAGAGGCTATACAACGGCTGGGACACTTGGCATGGGCTACAAAATCATCATAGCTCTCGCCGATAAGGTATATCTTGCAACAAGTGCTTTTGGGACGACTGTCGGTATCAAGATGAGTCTGCATGCTCAGTCGGTTGAAGAAGCTCAAGGAATCGATTGGGTCAAGCTTAATATCTGAAATAGTTATGATTTTGGGCCATTGTTCCGCATATAATTAACCTCGTTCACGCAGAAAACTTCACAAAAATTATTGTATGGCTGTTATACCCTTGACTAGTGAACAATACCCGGCTAAACTGCTTCTATAATTATGCCTGATTGGTTCAATTTCTTGAAATAGGTGATTTGTATGCGAGTCTGGGCTGTTTTCTCCATAATCATAATCTTTCTGGTTGCGCCTTTATCGGCGGCAACAATCGTCGATATTCCTCTCGATCAGCAGATAAATATCGGTCTTGGGGATGCGATAACCGGCTACACCAGCTTTGAGAGTGATCCCGATGGCGGTTTTATGCGCAGAAATCTTACCGCGGGTCAAGGTGCCGGTGATTACTACGATGGGCCCTATGTCGACCTGGTGAATGCTGGATACGGGCCTTATGTGGATATGTCGGCAGAGGGAACAACCATCGAATATACCGCACGTTACTGCCAGGATTACGGCAACTCGAATCCCTATGGCGACGCCCCCATTTTTGTAAAGCTTATCGACTCAAGTGGACGCAATCGCGAGTTGGGGATGTCGTACGGTCCGAATCCTGACCCGCATTACCCGTCCTGGATTACCATTACTGACGATATGTCCGCTGCATGGGAAACCGATCCTGGCTTCGATCTCTCTCAAGTAGTAGCGGTGACCTTTTGGGGAACCGACTGGGCCGGCACCGGAGGGGATTTTATCGACATCAAGAACCTCAGGGTGCTCGATACGGCTGTGCATAACACAACACCAATCGGCGAGGTAAAGTCTTTTGATGACGACGAACCTGTGGAGATTTACGGATATGTGAGTGCCTCATCTAGCGTACGGAACTTCTTTTATGTCCAGGAACCGGAAATACCAGCTGGCATTCAGGTTCGATATGATGGAGATCTGCCTTCGATAGGGTCGGGTGTTTATGCAAGCGGTACGGTCCAGACCGACCCTGATACCGGCGAGATGTATATAGAGGCTGAAAACTGGTCTCGCGGGGTTTCGGGAGATGCCAAGCCTTACTGCACAACCACTCGTTCCCTTGGCGGTGGAAATTTGGGCAGGCAGACAGGCGTTTTTGAGGGCGCCGGGCTCAATAATATCGGTTTGCTCGTGCGAGTAGCTGGCCGGATAACGGGCGTATCCGAAGATACCGATTACGGCTACATTTCAGACGGCGGTTTTCACAGTGATGTTTTGGTCGATCTCACCGGCGTTCCTTTCTGGCAAAGGAAAGCCATGACTGGAGATACAACGGCGATTATTACGGGAATCTCCGGCATTTATCTCGGCGATGACGATAATAAGCACCGTAAAATATGCCTGCGGCAGCCATCCGATTTTGACGATCCTTATAGTGATGGAAACGAGCCTAAGACAATCCGCGTGCTGGTGGTAAACTTCGACCCGTTCTGTCCCGGCTATAGCAATCAAAGGACGCATGCTGTTTTCGGATGGAATCAGGCCAATGACATTGCCCAGGGATACATCAGCGACCTTTTCGACGCAAGCGGTGGATGGTGCCGGTATCAGATAGTAGACTGGTTCGATGCCGATTATCATCCCTATTTCGAAGATGGGTTCCAGTACTCACCGGATGATTACGTGTATGCCTGGAACCATCGGGACACCGACCCTATGCATGAGGGCACAGCCGACTACGTCAGGTTGGTCTCCGATCCGACGTACCCACACAATCAGCCTGAAACGATATCCTACCGCATAGCAAACGATCAGATCGATGAGGTCTTCTTTTTCGGCGCTCCATCAGGGTTTGCCGGTTGGGAAGCTGCAATGGCGGGTCCGAGCCCGTTCTTTGTAAACGGTGGAACATATACCGTGTCCGAATCCGGTCGCAATTTTGTTATGATGGGTTTCAACTACGAGCGGGATGTCGATTGCATGCTCGAAGACTTCTGCCACCGCACCGAATGCGTGATGAGCCGGGTCTATTCACCTGCCGACTGGTGGTTTCCGACCTGGCCTGTCACCAATAACTGGGATGCTTTCAGAATGTTCGACCAGATTAATTCCGACAGCGCCGCATGTGGGATATGTCACTATGCTCCAAATAGCGAAAGCGACTATGACTGGGGAAATGAGACCTATGTCTGGAGCACATGCGATGACTGGCTCTACAACTGGCCTGATCTTCTCGGGGATGTTACGCGGCGTTGGATGAACTGCGAAGAGTGGGGCAATGGCGATATGCGCCTCCACCATATCTGGTGGCTCAATCATCTGCCTCAAAAGCCCGGCACAAACCCTGACGGTAAACAGAACAACTGGTGGAAATATTCGTGTGACTTTAATAACTACCCTGAAAGTCGATAGCAACGTCAAAAAAGTAGGGAAGTCTCTCACTCTTAGTTCGGGTTGGATATCTGATCCAACCCGAAACAGAACTCCCACAGTGTCATATTTTCGATGGCGATTATGAATTGCGCTCGAACCTATACTTGTTGCTTCGGTAGCAGTTGGTTTTGGCTATTGGCATAATCTAATGCAAACCTCGCTGCCGAAACCGCCGGACAGTCATACCTATCAACTGTGAGCTTTTACATTGTGGATTTTAGATTGACAAGATTCACCTAAACCTATATACTAACTTGAAGTGACTAAGCGATTGAGGGAAGGGACCTGATCGATTCCTTCCCTCAGTTGCTTCCTGTCGTGCTGTACGGGCGATTTATTGGGTCAGGATTTCGAATCCTGCCGTGAGAATACAGCATTCCTACCTGGGTAAGGATCTCCGAATCCTGACCAGATATAAGGATATTTTATTTGTTTGAAAGCCTTTCTGAAAAACTGCAAAACGTCTTTGCCAAGCTTAGGAGCAGAGGCGGCCTAACCGAGCAGGAAGTCAATGATGCCCTGCGTGAGGTCAGGCTTGTTCTTTTGGAAGCTGATGTAAACTTTCGAGTAGTAAAAGACTTTGTGGGCCGCGTAAAAGAGCGTGCAATCGGCGAAGATATTCTAAAAGGTCTCAATCCTGCGCAGCAGGTTATCAAGATTGTAAATGAAGAGCTTGTCACGCTGTTGGGCGGTGAGCAGGCAAAACTGAATATCGCATCTCACCCGCCGACCGTTATCATGGTCTCCGGCCTGCATGGCGCGGGCAAGACGACTAATGTCGCAAAGCTTGCGCTGATGTTCAAGAAGCAGGGCAAAAAGCCGCTTTTGGTGGCGGGCGATGTTTATCGACCGGCGGCCATTAAACAGCTTCAGACCCTTGGGGAGCAGGTCGGTGTCGATGTATTCGATATAGGCGATAAGCAGGACGCGGTTGCGGTTGCGAAAGCCGCGATGAACTCAGCCCGGTCGAGCGGAAACGACCCGGTCCTGATCGATGTCGCGGGCAGGCTCCACATCGATGACGAGATGATGGACGAGCTTAAGCGGCTCCGTGAGGCTATCGATGTTACCGAAGTTTTGCTGGTTGTCGATGCAATGACGGGTCAGGACGCTGTAAATGTGGCGCAGCAGTTCAACGAGGCGCTCTCTCTCGACGGCGTCGTAATGACGAAAATGGACGGCGACGCGCGGGGCGGGGCGGCTCTTTCGATAAAGGCCGTTACCGGCAAGCCGATAAAGTTTATCGGAACCAGCGAGAAGATGGACGGCATCGAGCCGTTTTATCCGGATCGCATGGCAAGTCGAATCCTCGGAATGGGGGACGTTCTGAGTCTTATTGAGAAGGCTCAGGAGACCTTTGATGAGGAGCAGGCGATGGCTATGGAGCGAAAGTTCAGGGAGAACAAGTTCGACCTGAACGACTACCTCAGTCAGCTTCGCCAGATGCGCAAGATGGGTCCGCTGGACCAGATTATAGGAATGATCCCTGGGCTTGGCAATATGAACAAGCTCAAGGATGCAAAGATAGACGAAAAAGAGTTCGGGCGAGTCGAAGCAATTTTGTGCTCGATGACTAACACAGAGCGGCGAGACCCGACCATATTGAACGGCAGTCGCAGGCGTCGTATAGCCGACGGCAGCGGTACAAGCGTTCAGGAAGTGAACCGGCTTATAAACCAGTTCAACGAAATGAAAAAGATGATCCGGGCTATGACCGGCTTGGAAGAATCAGGAAAGCGGCGAAAACGAATGCCGAACTTTCCATTTTAAATTATTGAAAACGTACCGCACTGTCATTCCGAGGAAGAATGACGAGGAATCTGCTTTTAGGCACATATAAAAAAGCGGATTTCTCGCTTTGCTCGAAATGACAGAGGCGAGTGGAAAATGAAAATTCCGGAGGACATCACGTGGTTAAAATTAGACTAAGGCGGATGGGCGCGAAGAAAAGACCTTTCTACAGGCTCGTAGTCGCTGACAGCCGCACAGCTCGCAATGGACGATTTATCGAACTGGTAGGGACATATGATCCGAATCTCGACCCGCCGGCGATCAATCTGAACAAGGAGCGCATAGAATACTGGCTCGGGACCGGCGCACAGCCGAGCGATACGGCTCGCTGGCTCCTGAAGACCCAGGGATTCCTTGGCGGTCTTGCTGAAAAGCCTAAGGCAGCCAAGAAAGCAAAGAAAGAAGAGCCTGCCGCTGAGGCTGCTCCAGTCAAAGAAAAGAAAGAAAAGGCCGAAGAGGCTGCTCCCGAAGTCGCAGAAGGGCCTGTAGTCGAAGCCGAAGCACCTGCCGAAGAGCCTGCAGCAGAAGAAAAGGCCGAAGAGACCGCTGCTGAATAAGTAGACGGTTTTGGGTATGCGTTGTGAGTTATGGGTTATGTAGACTTACAACTCAAAATTCGCAGCTCATAACTGATTGAATGGAGCATTGACTTGAAGAGTCTGATCGAAATTCTTGTAAAGGCGCTCGTAGACAGCCCTGATTCGGTCGATGTAAAAGAGATCGACGAAGGACCGTCTTCGGTGGTTTTTGAAGTAACTGTAGATCCTGATGACTTGGGCAAGGTAATCGGCAAACAGGGACGCGTGGCAAATGCGCTGCGCACCGTTGCAAAAGCCGCCGCCTTGAAGAGTCACAAAAACGTCTACGTTAAGATATTGCCGTAATCGCGATGGGCATAATCATTAAAAGACCTGTCCGTGTTAAGGTGCTGGTGACTGAAAAGTTCAAACAGCATCGTTTAGCGGAACTTCATGCGGGTGCTGTAAGGCTGGATGAAGTCGCGAAACGGCTCGGGGTTCAGTTGGAATCGCATGCGGCACCCGAGGGTGTTAGGGAACGGCTGAGCGCTGAGTTACGTAAAACACAGGAAGCCGGGGCCGCTATCGATCGTGAACTGGAGAAAATATCTTCTCTGGAGATCGGGGCGGAGTTCGACAGGGGCGTGCTCGAGGGCGAAGTTGAGTTGAATGTCGGCGACGACTTCTCGAAAGTCGGAGTGT
>DJHI01000008.1:2360-2532 GCA_002431715.1 Armatimonadetes bacterium UBA5829 | reverse complement strand
GAGATTCTAGTTAAGGATGACAGGGTCGAGGAGATACGTGGCAACATCGGATAAGCAGGATATTGTCATAGGCGATGTTGTCGCACCGTTCGGCGTGAGGGGCGAGCTGAAAGTCATGGTTCGCACCGATTTTCCCGAGCGTTTTGATAAAGGCCGGTTGGTGACCCTAAAG
>DJHI01000008.1:206-2342 GCA_002431715.1 Armatimonadetes bacterium UBA5829 | reverse complement strand
CCGCGAAAGTGGAGGCGAGTAGCGCGCATAAGGGCGGAATTATCCTGAAGCTGCAGGGAATCGACGACAGAAATGCTGCTGAGGATTGGCGGGGCGCGGAGTTTGTGATAGACAAATCCGAGGTCGCAAAGCTTCCTGAAGGCAGTTATTATTATTATGAGCTTGTCGGTCTTAAAGTCATCACCGATGATGGCCGCGATTTGGGCGAGATCGTCGATGTTCTGCAGAGCGGGGCTAATGATGTATATGAAACCAGCACAGGTGTGCTGATCCCCGCGATCAAGCAGATTGTAGTAAAGATTGACATAAAAGAGGGGCTGATGGTGATTCATCCCATGCCCGGCCTCCTGCCGGAGGAGTAATAGCTCCCTGCCTTGAGGGAAAGGGTTGGGGTGAGGGCTATACCCCTTCTAAGATAAAATGCGCATAGAAATTTTAACGACCATCCCAGAGATGATCGACGCCGTTACCGGAGAGAGTATCCTCGGGCGAGCGAAAAGCCGCGGCCTGATCGAGATAAATGCCGTAAACCTGCGTGATTTCGCGCATGACAGGCATAGAACTACGGACGATGCGCCGTTCGGCGGCGGGCCGGGGATGGTTATGAAGCCGGAGCCTGTGTTCGAGGCTGTTGAGAGCCTGGTCTTCCGGAGCGCCGGGACTAAGCCGAGAGTTCTTCTAATGACTCCGCAAGGACGGCGGTTCAATCAAAAATTTGCAGAGGAACTCGCGCGCGAGAGTCACGTAATAATTATATGTGGACGTTACGAAGGTGTCGATGAGCGCATTCGCGAGAGGCTCGCGACCGATGAAGTTTCAATAGGAGACTATGTGCTTACCGGCGGCGAACTGGCGGCTTTAGTGATTGCCGATGCAGTCTCCCGGTTGATCCCGGGTGTTCTTGGTGATGAGACGTCCTGTGAGACCGATTCATTTTCGAGCGGCCTTCTGGAGTATCCGCAGTATACGAGACCGGCGGATTACAGGGGAATGGAAGTCCCCGAGGTTTTGCTTTCCGGCAATCACGCCGAGATCGCAAAATGGCGGCGGGAGATGGCATTGAAGAGAACGTTTGAAAGGCGTCCTGATCTTTTAGATACAGCGCCTCTTACTGAAGAAGATAAACGTATAATAAACGAGTTGAATAACGAAAAATAGCATGCCGTGCGGCAGTGGAAATACTCTCTACCGCCTTCAGCTCTTTCAGGAGGATTAAAATTGCAGATCATTGACCAGATAGAGTTCGAGCAGCTTAGGACCGATGCTCCCGTATTCGGACCCGGCGACACAGTGCGGGTACACAACCGCGTTATCGAAGGCAACAAAGAGCGAATCCAGGTATTCGAAGGCGTTGTCATCGGCAAGAAAGACGGCGGAGTGCGTGCGGCATTCACCGTTCGCAAAATCGCTCACGGCGTTGGTGTGGAGCGCACATTTATGCTTCATTCACCCAGAATCGCCAAGATCGAAGTGACCCGCAGAGGTGCCGTGCGCAGAGCCAAGCTTTATTATCTGCGTGAGAAGGTCGGAAAGGCCACCAAGATCAAAGAGCGCCAGGGAGCCAGATAGGCGGCCAAATGAGTATAACAGAACGGCTCGCGAACCTGTCGATACCGACCGTTATCATCACGGTTGTCGTGTTGTTAATCATCCGGTTTGCGCTGCTGAAGCTGAAGCATCCTATAGCGAAGTCAGTTGCGGAGATTGCCGAATCGCTCGCGGTGGCGATGGCTCTGGTCTTTTTATTGATCAGGCCGTTTATTATCCAGGCTTTCTTTATACCGTCGGCTTCCATGCACCCGACGCTTCTGGAGCAGGATCATATACTTGTAAACAAGTTTATATATCGATTCCAGGAGCCCAAGTTGGGAGATGTGGTCGTTTTCAAGGCTCCGCCGGAGGCTACTCCCGGTGAGCTGCAGGAAAAGGACTTCATCAAGCGTGTTATAGGGGTGCCGGGCGATAAGGTTCGCATCACACCCGGATACGTTATGATCGGCGATATGAAATATACGCATGTCGATCTCCGGGATCTGCTCAGCGATCTCGCATCACCGGACGGTGATATACGTGTGCGGCTCAAGGGCAATGATATTTATGTAAATGACCGCAAGCTGACTCGCACGGAGGTCGCCG
>DJHI01000008.1:0-188 GCA_002431715.1 Armatimonadetes bacterium UBA5829 | reverse complement strand
GCCAAGATCAAGGTTGTTCCGGGCGTGGTTTATATAAACGGCAAGGCGATAAACGAGCCTTATATTGCTGAGGACCCTGATCTGCCGTATCCTTTAATGAGCGGCGAAAAAGCCACACCGGCGAAATGGATTGTCGAATACAAGGGGCATCCTACGGTTAAGATACCCAAGGGCAGGCTTCTTGTAAT
>DJHI01000275.1:3228-9881 GCA_002431715.1 Armatimonadetes bacterium UBA5829 | reverse complement strand
TTGCGGGATATATGTGACCGCCCGTTCCTCCGCCCGTCAATACTACCTTCATATAATTCTCGTTCTTCCAGTTCAACATTAGTCTGCCGTGAGACCGCTAAGAGCAGCCCTGCGGCGATCATCATAGAGATGAGCGACGATCCGCCGTAGCTGATAAACGGCAGCGGCACGCCCGTCGCCGGAATCGATGCGCTCACTACGGCGACATTGATAATCGCCTGCATACCTATGATCGAGCTGAGCCCGACCGCTAAAAGATTTCCATACGCGCTCTTGGAGCGCCGCGCAACATCCAGCCCGCGANNAGAAGCACACATCCGATCAGGCCCGCTTCTTCGCCTAAAGTCGCCATGATAAAGTCAGTCGAAGCCGCGGGAATATACAGCTTTTCGCGGCCCTCGCAGAGCCCGACGCCTCGCAGGCCTCCTGTCCCCAGTGCAAGTAGCGAGTGGATTACCTGGTAACCATCGCCATAAGGGTCTTTCCAGGGATTCAGCCAGACCCATATTCGCTGGAGCCTGTATGGTTCAAAAAGCACAGCCGCTCCCGCCAGCCCGACCCCGGACGCGAAAACACCCAGCAAATGGCGTTTCTTCGCGCCCGCCGCATATAACATTATAAAGCATGTGGCGACAATTGCGATGGTAGTGCCAAGATCCGGTTCAATAAAAATCAGACCCGCGATTATCGCGACTATCGCTCCCGGAGCCAGCCAACCGGCGTTCAGCTTCCTTACGAGCATCTTGCGTTGAGCAAAAATACCGGCAAGATACAGCACAACGGCCACCTTGGCAATCTCAGAGGGCTGCAGATTAAACGGGCCTAGCGGAATCCATCGAAACGCGCCGTTAACCATTCTTCCGATCCCCGGAATCAAAACAGCAACGAGCAATACTAATGAGACAAGAAGAAGCGGAAGCGTATACTTGATAAGCGTTGCCAGCCTTAAGCTCGCTGCCAAAAACATAAAGCCGACTCCGACGGCTGCAAATATGAGCTGGCGTTTGACCATATACCAGATGTCGAAATTTGCCCATTTGGCATCGCCCGTCTTTGCGTAACTCGCATCGAAAACGAGCAGCACACCCACAAGCAGCAGCACAATTACCGCACTTAACACGCCTATATCCGGCGCAGCAAGTCTGGCTTCCTTTCTCATTCTTCTCTCCTTAGGCAACAGTCACTGTTGCCTGTTACCTAATGCCTCTACAGCTTCTTTGAACACCTGGCCGCGATGCTCGAAAGAATTGAACATATCGAAACTCGCGCAGCCGGGAGTGAGTACAACCACATCTCCCAAAACGGCCAATTTCCGAGCCTTATCGACTGCATCCTGCATGGAATCGGCCCGCGAAATATTCTCATATCCCGCTTTACGGGCGGCTGATTCGATCAGTCCGGCATCAGCGCCGATAAGGACAACATGCTTTGCTTTTCGTTTGAAAGCCTCGGCAAGCGGGGCGTAATCGGAGCCTTTATCTTTTCCTCCTGCGATCACTATCTGAGGCTCGTCTATAGCCTCGACAGATCGCACGGCTGCGTCAACATTGGTGCACATCGAGTTGTTTATATACTCTACGCCGTCGATCACGGCAACCGGCTCCAGGCGATGCTCGACAGGTTTGAAAGCCCTCACAGCCTTGAGAATACTCTCGGGCCTGGCTCCCATAGCAATAGCTCCGCAGGAGGCGGCAAGAACATTTTCGACATTGTGCTCGCCCCTGAGAGGGATGTCTGAGCGCTTACATATAATGGTTTCGATACCGTTTAGCCTGACGGTCAGATCGTCACCACGCACGAAACCGCCCTCTTTGACCTCGGATTTTCGTGCAAATTCGAGCACATGGCCTTTCAGATGCGGCGTAAGCAATGCAGTAAATTTATTCTCCGCATTTATGACCGCGAAATCGCTGTCCGATTGGTTTTCAAATATTCTGGCCTTTAGACCGGCATATTCCTCGATGCTCGCGTGGCGATCTAAATGATCGCTCGAAACATTCAAAAGCATAGCGACTTTCGGCTTGAATGAGCTTATCCACTCGAGCTGAAAAGTGCTTATCTCGGCCACTATAATGCTGTCGGCTGTCGCTTTATAGGCCGCTGTAACCAGAGGTAGTCTTATATCGCCGGCGACTACGTTGCCCGCGATGTATGTATCACGGCCATCGGCAAGCATGATTTGACCAGTGAGAACGGTAGTAGTCGTTTTGCCGTTTGTACCCGTGATAGCGATTATCGGGGCCTTTGAGAGCCTGTAGGCAAGCTCGATCTCGGATATGACCTCGATTCCACGCCTTTCAGCTTCGGTAAAGACCGGCATGCCCTTTGGCACACCCGGGCTGGTGATCAGGAGGTCTATACCGTTAAGATCGACTTTATCCGTTCCTGCCCTGACCTCAGCGCCTATTTTTGATGCGAACTGTATCGCTTCAGAAAGATCAGAAGCACTTTTTTTATCGTAAAGCACGACCTCGGCGCCCAGCTCTCGCATAACCTCCGCGACAGCCAGACCCGTTCGCGCCGCACCTATTACCGCTATTTTTTTGCCGTTATAATTCAATTGCACATCTCGATATTGGGATTATAAATCCCATTGTTCTGTTTCAGGCGCGATTGGATATCAAACCCGAACATGATGGCCATTACCACCAGCCTGAAGACACCCCTATTATCGCTATAGAGGCCGCAACCACGCCGCAAATCCAGAATCTGATCACAACAAGTTGTTCCGGCCAGCCTGATAACTCAAAGTGATGATGCACGGGGCTTTTAAGAAACACGCGCCTGCCGGTGCCCGTTGTAATGCGTGTGTACTTGAAAACTGCCCACTGAAGCGCTGAGGAAAGACCATCGAGTATAAAAACCAGCCCGCCGACGATCATTACTATCTCGGCATGGCTTGTCAAAGCAATTCCGGCAAATGCAGAGCCCAAAGCCAGTGAGCCGGTATCGCCCATAAAGATCTTTGCAGGGTTTGTGTTGAACCATAAAAAGCCCAGGCAGGCTCCCATTATAGCGAGAAGCATCGGTGTGAATGCGTATGCCGCCATACCGGCCAGCAGTGGGATACATGCCAGAAAAGAAAGACCAGTTACAAGGCCATCCAGGCCATCAGTGATGTTCACAAAGTTGGAGAGACCAACTATAAATAGAACAGCAAAAATTTGATACCAGATGCCGGAAATTATATTGGCCCCGAATGCTCTCAAACACATCTGATGCCCGGTGGTGGAGAGCCAGTATACGAAGCCGATGGCCAGCAAAAACTGTAAAGCGGCTTTGGGTTTACTTGAAATACCTCGTATGCCTCTCACAGGTCGGATTGTAAGATAATCATCCAAAAACCCGAGCAGTGAATATGCAAGCATTAAAATAAGCACGGCAAGCATATCGGGTCGGACGAACTTGTCGCGAAGAGACGGAAATACGCCTACAAGAATGCCAAGGATTATGATCAGACCGCCCATTGCGGGTGTTCCGGCTTTGGCCTGATGAGACTCTGGACCATCCTCGCTGATCTTCTGGCCCATCTTCAGCCGCCTGAGCGCCTTTATGATAAGCGGTCCACACAATATCGAGGCGATAAATGCGGCGGGAAAGGCATATATCAAACTATGCTCCAATTAAACCCTCCACAATCCTTTCCATTTTCATGGCTCTGGAGCCTTTGACGAGCACTACATCACGCTCCTTGAGCTTCTCGGGAAGCTCGCGGGCGGCAAGAGCGCTGTCATCAAATTCACTTACTTTGCTAACCGGCATCCCGGCGTCTATTGCGCCTCGGGCGATTAGTTTGGCAAGCTGGCCGACGACTACTAGCATATCTATATCGCTTTCCTTGACCAGTTTTCCGATATTCATGTGTGCGTCAAGGGCATGGTCGCCGAGTTCGAGCATGTCCCCCAGAACGGCGATCTTGCGCTCACCCTCCATCAGGGAAAGAGTCTTTATCGCGCTCGACATCGATGCGGGATTGGCGTTATATGTATCATCTATCACTGCCGCGCCGCGGCGGGTCGGGATCACATTCGAACGTTTCTCAGGAGCCTTAAATGCCGCCAGGGCCTCTTGCATATGCTCGTGAGGAATCCCCAAAACCTCGCCGACTGCAATCGCGGCGAGAGCATCTTTGATGTTATGCTCGCCGGGAACTGGTATGCGAACGTCGAAAGACCCGCGCGGAGTCATCACAGCAAAGGTGCAGCAGCCTTTGGAATCGAGACCCGCCGATATCGCCCGGATATCGGCCCTGTCACTCTCTCCAAAAGATGTCACTGGGCACTTAGCACGATGGTTCAGGCACTCAAAATATGCATCGTCTGCGTTCAATATAGCCGCGCCGTCTGAGGGCAGATAGTCAAGAATCTCGCCCTTTGCGTCGGCTATGGCGTCCATACTGCCTAGCAGTTCGATATGCGACATATGAATATTGGTAATCACGCCTATAGAGGGTTTTGCGATTTTTGCAAGGTATTCGATCTGGCCCTTGCCGCGCATGGCCATCTCGACCACGGCCGTCGCGTGCTTCGGAGAAAGCTCAAAAAGAGTAAGCGGGAGGCCTATTTCGTTATTGAAATTGCCTGCGCTCTTAAGCACGGGGCCGCGCTCAGCCACAACCGCCGCGATCATCTCTTTGGTAGTCGTTTTGCCAACGCTGCCTGTAACGCCGATTACGGTCGTATCAAATTTGGAACGATNNCGAGACACCTTGCCTCGACCTTTTGGGACACAACTACGCCCGATGCGCCTTTACTCAGGGCATCGGCAAGAAATTTATGTCCCTCCGAGCTTTCCCCTGTAAGAGCAAAGAACAAATCGCCGGGCTTAATGGTGCGGGTGTCGGTGCTGACACCGGTGATCTTTGTATTAAGATCACCGGAGAGCAATTCTCCTCGCACTGCCTGCAAAACTTCTTCAGCTTTGATTGGTTGCATAATTTTTTCCTTGCTAATAATCAGGGAAAGAGTAACTTCCCCCTCACCCCAACCCTCTCTTCGACTTGGCTCAGGATGTACTCCCGCCAATAGGAAAAGGGAGAATAGAGCTAAGCTATCCCGAATTCAAAATTCATAATTCAAAATTTCGATTTCAGCGCTTGGGTCGCAACTTCTCTATCGTCAAAATGGATCGTGCGGTCGGCGAAGATCTGGTAGTCCTCGTGACCCTTACCCGCAATCACGACCAGGTCACCGCTTTGGGCCATATCGATCGCTCTGCTGATTGCTTTTGCTCTATCTGGCTCTACGGTGACTATCGATCTTTTGTTTCCTGGTATGCCTTCTAAAATGTCCCTGATGATCGTTTCGGGGTCTTCTTTGCGGGGGTTATCTGAAGTAATCACGACTAAATCTGCTAAATCGACACTAATCTGGCCCATGATCGGGCGTTTACCCCGGTCTCGATTGCCTCCGCAGCCGAAGACCGCGATCAGGCGTTTATCAGTAAGCGTTTTTGCTGTCTGAAGGACGTTTTCCAGTTCATCGGGAGTGTGGGCATAATCCACCAGCACGCNNACTGAAATCTGCCCGGCACGCTGGAAGCGGCGGCAAGGCCTCTGCGGACCGTCTCTATATCGAGACCCAAGGCTAACCCGACAGCGGCTGCGGACAATGCATTATATACATTAAAGGCGCCGCCGATCTGCATTTTTACAGGAACGTTGGTGCCGTTTGAAGACATGGTAAATGAGACGGATTTCTCAGTGACCACGGCATCGCTGGCTTTCAGATCGGCTCCATTGTTCATTCCGAAGGTAAGCACACTGCCATTCGATGCAGCGATGACTTTATTGGCTTTCGAGTCATCCGCATTGATAACTGCATGGAACTTCTTTTTTGAAAGCTTCGGCAGATCCCGGAAGAGAATCGTCTTTGCATCGAGATAGGCCTCTTCGGTGATGTGGAAATCAAGATGATCGCGGGCAATGTTGGTGAAGACGCCGCAGTCGAACTCGCAGCCGATAGTTCGGCCTTGGTAAAGCCCGTGGGAACTGACCTCCATAGCGACTACTTCGACGCCCATATCTACCATTTGCGCTAATATTCGCTGGATGTCGAGGCTTTCAGGGGTCGTATGCTCGGTCTCGATGAACTTGTCATCGATCTTCGCGCCCAGAGTGCCGATAAGGCCCGCCTTCATTCCAGCCGATTTGAATATAGACTGAATCAGATGGGTGACGGTGGTTTTGCCGCTGGTGCCGGTTACTCCGACCAGCTTTGTCTTTCGCGCGGGATAATCATAGAAAGGCGCGGCTATCTCGCCCATTGCGACTCTGCCGTTAGGGACTACGATATAAGGCACGCCTCGATTTATAGCCTCAGGCACCTCACGCTCCGCCACAATTGCGCTTGCGCCTGCATCCAAGGCGCTCTTGATAAATTGATGGCCGTCGAACGATCCACCCTGCATTGCGACAAAAACGTATCCAGGCGCTACTTTTCGGCTGTCGTATGCAATACCCACTACAGCGGTATCGTTTGCATTGACGACCCGGCTGCCCGTTATTGATTTAGTTAGCTCTATGAATCTCATACCTTATATTATAACGCTCCCCGGTGCTAATTAGTATTGCAGATTTATTATTTTGTATTTGCCACTATGGATTACAGTCATTTTAGGATTCTAACGTTTCGGGACTAAAGTCCCGAAACACC
>DJHI01000275.1:3035-3196 GCA_002431715.1 Armatimonadetes bacterium UBA5829 | reverse complement strand
AACCAATCACAGATCCCAAATACTACATAAAAAAATTGGGTTGTGTGGTTCCACACAAGACTTGCCCATTCATCTTGTCTGGCCTCACACAACCCTCCATGCGAATGGCCATTTTCGGCTGACCAGCCGCCCGCTCCTCGCAAATCGCCCAGACGCGAAGA
>DJHI01000275.1:0-2957 GCA_002431715.1 Armatimonadetes bacterium UBA5829 | reverse complement strand
TTCGGGACTGAAGTCCCGAAACACCGCACGCCTTATTGCGCGCATCTTATATAGCCGTCGCATACTTCGACAAGCTCAGCATGCTTACGTTATACAATCATCGCTTTCTTCAACAGGCTCAGCATGCTTATGCTATGCACTCAATCAGGTTACACGCTACACAATAAATAGTTAAGAAAACTTTGGGATGCGGAGGAAGGATTGGGCTCGCCCAAGATCCCTTCCTCCCTGCCCGCAATCCCAAACTTTACAACGTCACAATGTCATAACGTCAAAAAGCTAAAAAACTATTATTGCTTGAACCTGAGAATGCAACCCGGTTGCGATCTCCATCGCGCTTAGGTTTGGTTTCGTTTTTGTCCGGCGCATCCGACGGGACTTTTAGATACCAGAGCGATTTCTCGCCTATCTCCTTAAAGACCGGGCTTGCTACAGTCGCACCCCAGTGAGAACCCTGCGGGCGGTTCACAACCACGGCAATTACCAGTCTCGGCTTTGAAGCGGGAGCAAAACCCATAAAGGATGCAATAAAGCTCCCGGATTCGTAACCGCGCCCGTCTTCTCTTGCTACCTGCGCGCTTCCGGTCTTGCCCGCAACGGTGCGACCATCGATTCCGGCAGTCTTGCCCGTTCCGTTCTCTACACAATTCACCAAAAGCTTTGTAGCCATATCGGCCGCTTCAGACGATATCACTCTCGTCTTCTTGCCATGTTTGAACGCTTTATATATAGTGCCGTCAGGGTTTCGAATCTCTCTTATGATCGTCGGCTCAATGCGCACGCCGTTATTGGCGATGGTCGCGTAAACACCCGCCATTTGAAGCGGAGTTGTTGCTAATCCCTGGCCGAAACCGATGTTAGCCAGTCGCATCAGCCGCCAGTCCTCCGGCGGCGCTATCGAACACGGCGCCTCGCATCCGAAACCGGCATACGTTCTATCTATCAGCCCAAATGCTTTTTCGTATTTGTAAAGCTTTTTGGAACCGAGCCTCATAGCCAGATGCGCAGCCGCGATATTGCAGGACTGCTCGATCATTCGATACATATCGGTTCTACCATGGCCATTTTGAAATGGTCGATGCAGGGTGCAAGTGAGTCGACCGCCTTTGATCTTCTCACGCCCGGTGCAATACGTTAAAACCGTATTAGGACTAATACCCTCATTCAGCGCGGCAGCGGCTGTGACCATCTTTAACGTGCTGCCCGGCTCGTAAAGGTCGGCAACCGCACGGTTCCTCCAAAATGCCGGTTTCGATTTGCGCGCATTGTTAGGGTCGAAAGTCGGATAATTAGCCAGCGCAAGGATTTCACCTGTAGACGGGTCCAGCACAATCGCGCATGCACTTTTTGGATGATATTTTTCAGCCATATTACCTATAGCCTGCTCGGCTATATGCTGGATGGTGGAATCTATGGTGAGATAGATATCCCTGCCGTTTTCAGGATTGCGCATTATATGGCGAGTCTCAGGAATAACCCTGCGATGACTGTCGAGCTCCGCCCGATACTCTCCATCGACGCCCTTTAATATGCTGTTGCGGAAGTGTTCGATACCCTCCGCTCCCACGTTGTCAATGTTCGTAAACCCTAAAATCTGCGCGGCAAGCGGACCTGCCGGATATACTCGCTTGGTGTCCCGCTGTACACCAATTCCCGGAAGACTGGTACGTCTCTTCCAAACCTCATCGCCGATTCTTGCGTCGATCTGCCTATCGAGCCAGACAAAACTGCGGCCGCTGTTTAGCTTTTCTTCGATGCTGTTTGGTTTTCGGTCCAGCAGCATAGCAACCTGACAGGCAGTTTTGCTCTTATCCGGCATCTCCCGTAGATTCGCAAAGATCGATGCGGTTTCAATATTGACCGCAAGAGGATCGCCATTACGGTCGTATATGGACCCGCGCGATGCCGTAATGGGAATCTGCCTGAAACGAATCGCAGCGGCTCTCTTCTTAAAATGGTCGTGGCGCAGGACTTGCAAATAGAACAATCTACCTGCCACTGCCACATAAAAAAGTGCAAACACGAGGAATAGCAGGGTTGTTCTTTTTCTTACAAATCCTCGATGTCCTAGCGCCATCTTTCACTCTCAATGTTAGGTTCTTGTCTCCAGGCAGGATGCCTGGAGACATAAATAAAATTTAAGATTCGCCTCAAGGAGAGAACCTGAAGGCATAATATAAAAATCGGATTAACCTCCAGGTAAGATACCTGGAGGTATACAATACAATTAAAGTATTTAGAATGCCTCCGAGCACTCACTCGGAGGCACTCAATTTACTGCAACTACCTGCCAGCACCTTCTGCACTAGCAACAGATTGGGGGAGGTGGATATAGTCGTATCTTGTCGCGTAAATCATCCCCGCTCTCTGAGCGGCTGCCGTCACCTTATGAGGGCTCGATAACCTGCTGCACTCCACCTTAAGCCTCTCATTTTTGAGCCTCTCAACGCGGCATTGTTCCGTAAGCCTGCTGCGGTTATAGCCGGTAACGGTGACATTTGCATAAACGGCCACCCAGCCGAAAAGCATCGCCACGCCCACAACAGGCATAATCATTTTGACAAACTGGGAGAAACGTGAACGGCGGCGGCGCCTTACCCGCGTGCGAGTTGACCTCGACGTCTGACGAGTAGCATATGAGGTTTCATTATTTTGTCTAAGCGCAACAGCCATTTCTTCACCCTCAAATTAGAAGTAAAAGGTTAGACCACCTCTTGCTCCCTTATGCGATTTTTTTAGCGGCCCGCAGTCTGGAACTGCGGCTTCGCGGATTATCGCTGATCTCTTCGGCGCTCGGAGTTATCGGTTTTTTAGTAATAACCTTTAGAATCTCTTTTGCGCCGCATACGCATCCCGGCAGTCTCGGCGGGCATGTGCAATGCCCTGAATAACGCCGGAAAATATTCTTTACTATCCTGTCTTCGAGGCTGTGGAACGATATTACCGCCACACGCCCC
>DJHI01000140.1 GCA_002431715.1 Armatimonadetes bacterium UBA5829 | reverse complement strand
TCAGGATGCTTGATATGTTCGTGATTATAAAGACTGAGCTAACATATTAGCATCCTTATTTCCCGATGCAAAACTCGGAGAAGATTCTGTCGAGGAGGTCTTCCGAAGCTGTTTCACCGGTGATTAGACCCAGCGAGTTTCGTGCGGCGATAAGATCGACACTGAGAAGATCGATCGGTTCCTGATTTTTAATTGTTTCCAAGGCATGCTCAAGACCTTCCTTAGCGGAGATGAGAGAGCGCTGATGGCGGGTGTTGCTTACCAGCGCGCTTTCACTTGGTCCTANNTCAGCAATTTTCTGCTCCAAATCCTCAATACCGATGCCCTTTGAAGCACTGGTTTTCACAACTGCTTCCGCATAATCGAACTTCGGTTCTCTCAGTTTATTCCCGGGCACGAGATCGATCTTGTTCAAAACCACTATAGACGGCTTGCCCTGGCACTCTTTCGGAACGGTGATATCAGTCGATTGAGAAGCATCGATTACGACTAAAACCAGATCAGCGGATTCCAGGGATTGTTTTGTGCGCTCGACGCCTATCTTTTCGACAATATCTTCAGTTAATCGCAAACCGGCGGTATCTATCGCGACAATTGGTATTCCCTGAATCTCAAGACTTTCCTCGATGACGTCTCTGGTGGTTCCCGGGATGGGAGTGACTATTGCTCTTGCATGGCGAAGGAGGGCATTCAGAAGGCTGGATTTGCCTACATTTACTTCTCCGGCGATAACCAGACGCAGCCCCTCGCGATATATGCGGCCTTTTCCGAATGATCGCAGCAAGTCGTCTATATTATTTATCGATTCAATTAACTGTGATTTAATCCAATCCGGTTCAGGCTCGGGAACATCTTCAGGAAAATCGATTGCCGCTTCGAGAGCCGCTATAACACCCAATATCTTGCTGTTGGTCTCCCCTACCCGTTTCGAGAGATCGCCGTCTAGTTGGCGAAGAGCGACCTTTCTGGCGTCATCTGTCTGTGCCCGTATGAGATCGTTCACCGCCTCCGCCTGAGCAAGATCGAGCTTGCCATTAAGAAATGCCCGCTTTGTGAACTCACCCGGCTCCGCGAGCCTTGCGCCTGCGTCAAGCGCAGCCGATAACACCCGCTTAAGTATAGCTATGCCGCCATGACAGGATATCTCGGCTACATCTTCCCCGGTATAACTGGAAGGCGCGCGAAAGACTGTAAGGACTGCATCATCTATTGCATCGCCGGTTTTAGGATCGACGACGGTGCCATGATGAGCCGTGTGAGTGTGTAAGTCTGTTATAGATTTTGTCCCAGACTTAAACAATCGTGAGGCGACTTGGAGAGTTTCGGGGCCGCTTAATCTAATTACACCTATACCCGCGGAACCGATTGGGGTTGCTATTGCGGCGATAGTATCGTTGTTCATAGTTGTCGGTTGACTATTAACGNNAAATCCTGACCCAGATAGTAAAACACCTAGATAGTAGAAATACCTAGATGGATAGACACCTGGCTCATAGAATAGATTCTTGTCCAGATAGTGATGCTATTTTTTAGGAGAAATTACAACGTGGCGCTCGTCGCCTTCGCCCTCGCTGTAAGTGTATACATCAGGGTCATCGGCTAATGTCATGTGCACGATTCGGCGGTCGCGAGGGTTCTGCGGATCGAGAACCGCTTCCCTACCCTCTGCTCTAACAGCATCGGCGTATTCCCGCGCTCTTGCCTCGATTGTCTCCTGATGACGCGCACGGTAGCCTTCCGCATCGAGAATCAATCTCTTGCGCGTGTCGGAATATTTGGCGACTGCAAGGCCGACAATATACTGAAGAGCATCCAATGTCTGACCGTGCTTGCCTATGAGTATAGCAACATCGTCACCGACTATATTAACCGTAACTTCCTCATCATCAGCCGATTTGAGAACAGGCTTGGCATCGACTTCCATAGCCTTGAGGATGTCTCTCACGATCCTGATTGTTTCTTCAACGAACATATTGTTCTCGCCCGTAAAGCCCGATTCCTCTTCTTCATCGGAAACTACTTTTACAGGCACCTCTTTGGCCTTGACAGCCGGCTCATAGCCTTCTTTAATCCACGCCTTAATCGTGGTCGGCATCTGTCCAAGGCCAAGGAAACCTTTGGTGCCTTCTTCAACTATTTCATACTCAACGCCGTCGGCGCTTATGCCCATTTCCTGGGCTGCTGTCGCCACGGCTTCTTCAAGCGTTCTTCCGCTAGCCTCAACTGTCTTCAATTGACGCCTCCGTATTATTGGGTGATGGGCTTTGGGCATTTGGTGTTGGGAATAAGGCAAGCCACACAAAAACACAAGAACCCGGCATCCTGACCTATGTCGATCGATGCGGACAAAAGCGATCAAATGTCAATCATCCACATGCTTCGATATGCTCAGCATGCTCACTTTTTTATATTTTAATTTTGATATTATCTGCGGCGTCTGCGCCTTGAGCGCGAGGCTCTATCGGTACTGTCAGGCTGAGACTCCTCACTTGGAGCCTGCCCACCGGCTGTCTCCGGTTCCGGCGCGCGCATGATAAAATACTGCTGTACTGTCTGCAGGATGTTCAAAACAAGCCAATAGAGCAAGAATGCTGATGGATATCCGGCGAAGATAAATGCAAACATCAACGGCATCATAATCGCCATCATCTTCTGCTGCTCGGCCTGAGTTGGATCGACCGCGGACATTCTTGTCGAGATATACATGCTTAATAAATAAAGCACAACCAGAATCAAGTCTGCATCGGCAAGACTTCCGGCTGTCAGCCAGACCTTACCGCCCGGACCGATTGGAACGACCCAGCCTTGCCAGTGCGACAGAGCGCTGCCAATCCAGAGGAATGTGCCCTTTTCAAACTGAAACTTATAAGCATTTATCATATAAAAGAGCAGCATCAGGATCGGCATCTGTATCAGCAACGGCAGGCAGCTCGCAAACGGATTGACCCCATGCTCTTTATACAGATCCATCGTTTTCTCGCCAATGGCTCGCTGATCGCCTTTATATTTCTCTTGAATCTGCTTAACCAGAGGCGCAATCTTCTGCATCTCTTTCATGCTTTTGAATTGAGCCTTGGTCAGAGGAGTAATCAAAATTTTGATAATTACCGTTATCAAAACGACAGCAAACCAATAGCTGAAAGCGGGTCTATAACCGGTCAGACCAACGAAAAAGTCTATAATCTTGTAGAGAATGCCGTTCGAGTTTTCTTTATCGAGCTTACCGGCAACCTCGAGTCGCTTCTTCTTCGCATCCGCGACTATCTTGACAATCTCGTTTGCTTCGGGCTCTTCCATATTCTCCATCAGAGCCGATTTTGGTTGATCGTATAGATAGATCAGCTTCTTGAATGTTTCCGATGATGTGTTCAGTTTGTAGGTTTTCGTCCGCTCATCAGCCGTCGCATGAATTGTGGCTATTTCATACAGCGCCTTAGCGGCCTCGGGCATCCCGACGTATTTTTTGTCGTTTACAATCTTATAGAGATAGTCGATTGCATCCTTATAGTTGTCATTTTTTTCGGCCGTGCGTGTCGATTTCTCGGCAGCGGCAAGTGCCTTATCCGCTTTTGCGAAGAGTGTATCTGCCTTGGACGCGAAGCTCGCGGTGGCTGCAGATAGTGATATGAGAATCAGTGCGAGTGAAATTTTTAGAAGTCTCATAGTATGCAGTAAGTCAGGCCCGGCTACTTGACCGGATCATAGCCCCCTTCACACCAGGGATGACAGCGGCATATTCTGCAGATTCCCATCCAGATGCCCTTAAGACACCCATATTTCTCGACTGCCTGAGCGGTATACTCAGAACAAGTCGGCAAATATCTGCAGGTCCGCGGCCACAGTCGCCTCGAAGCCTGTTGGTAAACACCTCTAATAAGCAGTAGGATCAATTTACGGATCATTTTATAATGCCCAGCTTTTTGAAAAGCCTGTCAAGAGACTCTGCAAAATCCGCCAGAGCAGCGCCGGATGCCTTTCTGCGTGCCACCACGACTATATCCAGCCCCACTTTGATATCTGAGAGCATCGGTCTTACAGCCTCCCTCAGAAGCCTTTTTACCGAATTTCGCGCTACAGCTTTACCCAGCTTTTTACTGACGGAAAAACCTATGCGAGTAACCTGGTCATTATTGGCAAGTGTGTACACGACAACGAGGTCCGTAGCTGCGGACCTCCCTTTAGAATACACCCTTGCGAACTGCGAACGCCGTCGCAGCCTCCACGCTGAGGGCAACATATTTTCACCTCAGCCGCTGACGGCGACTGCGCGCCAACATTAAGTAGGCGCGCCACCGTGCATTCATTAAACGGTCAATTCCCAGCGNNTTCAAAACCCTTCGTCCATTGCGCGAAGACATGCGCGACATAAAGCCGTGCTCACGCTTTCGTGCGCGGCATTTGGGTTGGTATGTGCGTTTCATTCGTTAACTATACCCCCTGATTTGAGCCATTATATCATATCGGCCAATCGTGTTACAAGCAAGACTAATCACTGAAACACGGAATAAGGAGAAACCACAGAATGTTTGCGTGTTTTCCGTGATTCTGTTCTCTCAGTGCTTCCGTGATTAAGAGAGCTTGTCAAACCTTAAAGCGAATGTACATCACATCGCCGTCCTGGACGATGTAGTCTTTGCCCTGAAGCTGGATTATTCCCTTTTGCTTTGCGGCATCCCAGCCGCCTGCGGCCTGGACGTCCTTGAAATTAGCAACCTCCGCCCGTATAAAGCCTCGAGCGATGTCCGAGTGGATAGTCCCAGCGGCATCGACGGCCTTTTCACCGGCGTGGATTGTCCAAGCCCTTACTTCAGGCTCACCGGCTGTCAAAAACGAAATCAAGCCAAGAGCCTTGTAGCAGGCACGTATTAATACGTTTCGTGCAGGCTCATCAATTCCCATGGAAGAAAGAAATTCCGCTTCTTCTTCATCTGAAAGCTGCGAAACCTCCATCTCGACCTCTGCGCAGAGTTCGATTACCGGAATTTCCGACTCTTTGCAAGCCTCCCGGAATGCCTTTATCTGCTCGCTCTCCGACCCGATCTCACTCTCAGGTATGTTCAGCACGGCGATCATCCGCTTGAGGGTGAGGAAGTCATAGCCGCGGATCATTTTCTCTTCCTCAGCGGTAAACTCAAAACTTTTAAGAGACTGGCCTTCCTCTAGAGCGGACTTTATGCGCTCCAGAAGCCCCATTTCGACTGTTGCGGGTGTCGTTGAGCCTTTCTTGACGCCATGAAGCTGTTTCTCTACGCGAGGAATTCGATTCTCCACGAGCTGCAGATCTGCAATCATCAGTTCGTCCTGAAGTGTCTGCAAATCCTGAACCGGCGAAGCGGCTTCACCCGCCGGGCCTGTAAATCCGCGCACGACATGCACCAGAGCATCAACCTGGCGAACATCCGCAAAGAAATCTGAACCGAACTTAGCCCTACCCTGATCGGTCGCAATTTTTGCGGCTCCGTCTATAAACTCTATGCTTGCATAGGTTATCTTCTTGGGATGGTATTCCTCGACGAAATAGTCCACGCGGCTGTCGGGAACACTTACTACGCCTATATTGGGCTTGCCGCCCTGGCCGTAGCTCTCCTCAATTTTAACCGTGCCTCTTGTCAGCGCTTTAAATAAAGTGGTCTTGCCGGAAGACGGCAGTCCCACGATTCCAACTCTCATTGCATCACCTGAAGTCCATTTTTTAGCCTAAGCATTGTAGCATATTTAGCGTGGAAACGGAAAATCAGGAAATGACTA
>DJHI01000228.1 GCA_002431715.1 Armatimonadetes bacterium UBA5829 | reverse complement strand
CGCGAGACATTTCCCTCATAATTCATGAAATATTGCTTCAAATATGTGCCCGGCGGCGGCAATATACCGCTCAGAATATCTTGGAATCCAGGGAGGTAGTTACTGGTGCCTCCTTCACTGGCTTGCGAGGGAACTTCTCCTATGCATCCGACCACATAAAGCGCGATAAATATTAAACCCGCATGCAGCCGCTGCGAGTGCCGTCCATGCGCCATTTTTTCCCTCCTCTCCAGAGCGATGCCGGACGGCTGTTGACCATCCGGCATCTGTTTTGTATACATGCTACTCTCTGGCAAGCATAGATCTTGCTTCGGTCTCTTCATCGACATAGTGTTCGCCGACAAGATTGATGGAAACCCGTCTGATAGTGCCTCCATGGAACTCAANNAGGGCTAATCTCCCGGCTAATGGCGTCGGCAGTACTCCGACCTATGACGAAACCACCCGTCAGGCCGAATTTACCAGGCTGAGTGCGCATACTGCCTTCTGCCACGACATCATCGTCGATATACAGCCTGATGACACCATTTGCGACGCCTTTCGGTTCCTCTGTCTCTTTGGAGAATTCTGCACCAAGAATGTGCTTGCCGGTCGTTATGTCCCTTGAGGAGATGATCTTCTGCTCCTCGATACCAAGGAAATTGTAGATATAGTAGAGTTTGGAGTCCTTAACAAAAAGTGTATGCCCTCCAAACCGGCTTCCCATAGCGAATATAACACCCTCTGCCTCGGGGGTGTCGATATCGACATTCGCCAGGATCGAGTACGACCGATTTCGGATATTTGGAGCGACACCTTCGGGCACGGGACTAGTATCAGGGTAGTAAATGTAGCTGTTGCGCGGTGCGGATAGCTCTGGACGCTGCTCGCCAAGCACCTCAACTGGAGTGCGGTCATCCAGCGGGAAGCCGTTGTTCCTCCCGGCGACTGCGAACCATGTAGCAACCAACTGTTTGAGCTTATCTGGATACTGCTCCGCGAGGTCATGGACCTCCGAACGGTCCTCTTCCACGTGGTAGAGTTCCCANNACCGTGCCTTGCAACGGCTTTCCAGCCGTCGTGAAATATCGCGCGCGTGCCGAGCATCGAGTAAAACTGTGTGTGCCTCGTGCTTTCGGCTTCCGGTTTTTCGAATGTATATCGCATGCTCACACCCTGGATGGGCGACTGCTGATAGCCTTTTATGAACTCAGGCGACTCAATTCCGAGGCAGTCCAGTATAGTCGGCACGATATCTATCGCATGGTGATACTGATCGCGGACCTGACCGGCGACACTCGCCATAGCTTTCGGCCAGCAGATAATGCATGGATCGGCAATGCCGCCCTCAAGAGTATAGCGCTTGAACATCTTATAGGGAGCATTAAACGCCCATGCCCATCCGGTTGGATAGTGGTTGTAGGTGTCGGGGCTGCCGAGTTCATCGATTTTTTCAAGGTTCTCCTGCAGATCGTCCGGCCAGCCGTTGAAGAACTTGTTTTCGTTAACGGAGCCATTAGGTGTTCCCTCGCCGCTGGCGCCGTTGTCCGAAACAGCAACAATCACCGTGTTCTCCATCTGGCCTGAGGCTTCCAGATAGTCCAACAGACGACCGAGTTCGTGGTCAGTGTAGCTGGAAAATCCTGCATATACCTCCGCCATTCGAGAGAACAGTTTCTTTTGGTCATCGGACAGCGAATCCCAGGGAAGCACCTGGTCGGCATCGGATATGACTTCCGGCCAGGGCCACGGGTTTATCTGAGAAAGCTCTGTCTCAGGGGGCACGGTTCCCATCTTTTTCATATTTTCAAGGACCATTTCCCTGTACTTCTCATAACCCATATCGAACTTGCCTTTGTATTTATCGATCCATTCCTTTGGAGAATGATGGGGTGCATGGTTGGCCCCAAACGAAAGATACATCAGCCAGGGCTTATCCGGCGCAATCTGCTTGGAATCCTGTATGAACCGAATCGACTTATCCACCAGATCTTTAGAGAGATGATAACCCTGCTCCGGCTTGTACGGCTGATCTACGAAGTGATTATCGAATGTAAGCTCTGGATACCATTGGTTGGTCTCGCCGCCCAGGAAGCCATAGAACCGTTCGAACCCGCGTCCGGTCGGCCATGTGCGCTTCGGCCCGGCCATGTTGGACTCGGTTTCGGGTGTAAGATGCCACTTGCCTACGCAGAACGTGCCGTAACCGTTGTTCTGGAGAATTTCGGCTATCGTGCCGTTTTCAGGCGGAATTACTCCACAAGAACCCGGATATCCGCTTGAGGCCTCAGTAATACATGACATCCCGTTCATAGTTGCGTTGCGGCCGGTCATCAGGCAAGATCGGGTCGGGGAGCAGAGCGCGGTTGTGTGCCAGTTTGTATACCGCAGACCCTTATCCGCCAAACGCTTCATATTCGGCATTTCGATCAGTCCGCCGAAGATGTCCCACGCAGCGATGCCGGTGTCGTCCCAAACAATGTAAAGCACGTTGGGAGCGTTCTCCTTTGCCTTTGGAGGTTGATAAGGCTCCCAGTCAGGTTTTGAGTCCCTGATGTCGAGATTGATGATCCCATTGAATTGCTTTGCCAAATGACTCGTCCTCCTTGGAATTTTTTACATGCCTCGTGTCCCGTTTACCTTCCGGCTGTTCTCCTCAAAGCCATCAAGACTGTTGCGGAGATCGATCATGCTTTGCTGATTGACTTGCGTGGGTCCGACTTGGGGCCGGTCCAAATCCACAATCATTATTATTACCGCGGCGACTAGTATCGAAACGAGAGCGATTACTATCCAGGCGCGTTGACCTGCGAGCCCGAAACTGTAACCGGTAATTGCAAGCCCGGCTATTGCGATGCATGCAAGAACCCATAAAACGGTCTCAGGGACACGGTTTCTAAACGCTGCAATTCTGGCTGCATACAGGTCGATGGATTCATTCAATGACCCGATAAAGAGACCTGTAATTGCATTCGGATGGTGTCTGGCCGC
>DJHI01000015.1:7818-8249 GCA_002431715.1 Armatimonadetes bacterium UBA5829 | reverse complement strand
ATGTCGCAGCAGACAAGAGCCTGATGCAGACGCCTATTTATTTTGAGTTTTGAGAGGAAAGAAATGTCAGGCAACAGCATTATCCCCTGGTCTAGTGAATATGAAGAATATCTTCGAGATGAGTCGCGCCGTGCGGGCACTGCAGATTCCATTTCGTTCCCAACTAGTGAACAGGATGTAATAGATATCATTAAAACTGCGGCAAAATCCGGGCAGCAGATAACCATACAGGGAGCTCGCACCGGCATTGTAGCCGGAGCTGTGCCTGACAGCGGATTGATTATAAATCTCAGCCGGATGAAAGAAATAGGTAAGATCAGAAAAGATGACAAGACCGGCAATGCTGCATTGACCATACAGCCCGGCGCACTTCTAACGGAAATTCGCGAGGCGGTCAAGCAAGAAAAACTGTTCTTTCCACCCGATCCCAC
>DJHI01000015.1:7142-7795 GCA_002431715.1 Armatimonadetes bacterium UBA5829 | reverse complement strand
CACCGAGACTTCAGCGTCGATAGGCGGGATGGTTGCCTCTAACGCATCGGGCGCTCTGACTTTCCATTACGGACCGACGCGCAACTGGGTCGAGGCTGTCCGAATGGTGCTGGCCGATGGCGATGTTCTCAGCCTTAAACGTAATGAAGTATTTGCTAAAGAAAGATCATTCAGCCTTACCACCGAGTCCGGCCGGGTCATCTCCGGCAATCTGCCTGCATATACCCAGCCGGATATAAAGAGCGCCGCCGGATACTACGTTGCGGACGATATGGACATGATCGACCTGCTTATAGGCATGGAAGGGACACTCGGGATAATCACTGAGATAGAGCTAAGGCTGATACCTGTACCCGGCGCGATCAATGGTCTTACGGTTTTCCTACCTGATGAGCAGTCCGCGCTTAAGGCCGTTCGCATTCTGCGCGGTGAGGAAATCGATGGAATTGAACCCATACCCGTCATAGCGGCAGGCATTGAATTCTTCAATTCAAACGCCCTTAATCTGCTGCGCAAGATGAAGTCCGAATACCCGGCATTCGAGAAGATTCCTGCCATAAAGCCCGAATTTCATACGGCTGTTTACGCTGAATTTCATGGCGCAAGTGATGATGAACTCGAAGAAGCTGTAATGGCCGCTATGGAAAGATTTA
>DJHI01000015.1:6838-7111 GCA_002431715.1 Armatimonadetes bacterium UBA5829 | reverse complement strand
GACGCTTGGTTTGCAACCACAGAGCGCGAGCTCGAACCGATCAAAGCTTTCCGTCATGCATTTCCCGAAGCGGTGAACCTCTTAATAGACCAGCGCAAGCGAGGCTGCCCCGATATCACGAAGCTGGGAACCGATATGTCTGTCCCTGACGAGCACCTCGAACGCGTAATCGCGATGTATAACAAAGATCTCAGTAAAAACGGGCTCGATTCAGTTATTTTCGGCCATATAGGCAACAATCACGTTCATGTAAACATACTTCCGAATTCGTTG
>DJHI01000015.1:2820-6826 GCA_002431715.1 Armatimonadetes bacterium UBA5829 | reverse complement strand
GTTGGATGAGTATCAACTCGGTAAATCGCTCTATATGCAGTGGGCAAAAGAGATTGTATCGCTCGGCGGGTCGGTCTCGGCCGAGCATGGAATAGGAAAGATAAAAGCTCCTTTCCTAAATATGATGTATGGTGATGAGGAAATTGATCAGATGCGATCTTTGCGCGCTCTGTTTGATCCGAAAGGCCTGCTGAATACTGGAAACCTATTCGTCTGATTCCAGAACTCGGACAACTACCACCACTTGATCATCAGTTCGCACGCCTGCGCTGCATTCGTTGACGACGCAGCACACATAATCGAGCAGTTCCTGTGAGCTTTGGCTTCTAGACTGATCAATCGTGTTTTTAAGTCGTTCAAAACCGAATCGATCGCCATTACACTTGGTATCCGTCAGTCCGTCCGTATAGCAAAACAGAAAATCGTCTTTCGCGAGATCTATTTTGCGTGAAATATAGTGGAAGCCGCATTGTATGCCGAGAATCATCCCGCTCGGCTCCAATTCATATACCCTTCCGGTATTTCTGCAGAGGACCAGGGGAGATTCGTGCCCTGCATTTACGTAGTTCAGACTGTGGTTGGTTGGATCTATAAGGCCATAAAACATCGTCACAAATGTAAACTCTCCCATATATGCGCATAGTGCCTCGTTCAAAGCCGATATAACATATCCCGGCTCGGGGTTCTGATGGGCATATCCCCTGAGCATATATTTTGCCTCGGCTGTATGTATAGCGGCATCCAGACCTTTTCCTGAAACATCACCGACTACCAACCCGACCATTCCATTATCAAAGACTATGACATCAAAAAAATCTCCCCCGACTCCGACCTCTCCGGCAGCTGGCAGGTATAACGTTGCAGTCTCCAACCCACGAACATTTACTTCATCAGGAATCAGGCTTCGCTGAAGGGTCTCGGATATCCTCGCCTGCCTCCTGTAGAGAGAAGCATTGGTCAGAGCCGCCGATACATGTGATGCAACCTCACTCATAAACCAAAGGTCTTCATCGTCAAAGGCTTTTTCGCCTTGCATTCGACCGTTGGTTAAAACACCAAACACCTCGCCCTCGACATATACGGGAACTGCAATCGAAGAACGCAGACCAGTCGCTAAAGAGAACTCAAAAGACCTTGGCGATTTCTCTGTAAGATCGGTGCTGATTCCAGGATGGAGACCCTCTGAACCAAAGATATCTTCTAAAGTTATGCCGATCTTATCAAATGTATCATCAACTTGCTTCCACTTCTTTCCATCTTTACTATAACCTGTTATGGAATGTAAACGACCTGATTCATGATCAATTTCCGATATTGAACAAATACAATTCAGCAGGCTGCCGGTTGATCTGACTGCTATGGACATTATTTTGTTTGTGTCACGGGTGGAGACAAATACCTGGCTCATATCAACAAGAGCCGCAATGAGGCGGGAATGTCTTGTTTCTCGCTCAACGGCCTCCACACGCTCTGTGATGTCCATACCGACTCCATCCCAGTAAACCAGATTGCCATTAGCGTCAAATCTTGGTGTCAGCCGCCCACGTAGCCAGCGTTCCTGGCCTAAAATATGCTTCAGTTTTATCTCAATAGTGACTGTTTTTTTGTCACTCAACGCCTTTGAAGAAGCTGCGCGTATTTTCTCTAAATCCTCAGCCGACACCAAATTGAGCCAAAGATTGGGACTTATTATCAGTTCTTCGGCAGAATAACCTGTCCACTTTTCAATCTGTTCGCCTACTGTGATCGGGCGAAAATCAGCTCCAATACGGACAATTATCGCATCGACATTGCTCAGAAGTGTGCGAAATTCCTCCTCACTTTCCCGCAAAGCTTCTTCGGCCAGTTTTCTCTTGCTTATATCTCTGAACAATACCAGATCAGCCGGCTTACCTTCATACGTTATAACACCGGCATTTATATCAACGTCGGCCTTAGAACCATCCGCTTTGGTGAGTTGCATTTCATAATTTTGCGGCACCTGTTCACCCGCCATCCTGCGAACGTATCGATCCTGCAAAATGTCTCTCTCTTCCGGAACCAGAAACTGACTGAAGTCGAAACCAATCAGTTGATCTTTCGGGTATCCTGACATTTCGCTGAAGCGCTCATTGGTAAGCTTGATCTCAAAATCCTGAAGGACTACGATTCCATCATTCGAGCGTTCCACGAGCATACGATATTTCTCCTCACTCTCGCGTACAGCCTTATCTGCACGCTTTAACTCAGTTAAGTCTAAAAATGAGGCATAGATAGCTATTGTTTCTCCGTCGGGATCACGCAGCGCATTTGTCGATAACCTGGCATCTTTAATCTTCCCGTCTTTTCGAATTATCCGAACCTCACCCTGCCATGGTTCGGACAATATTATAGGCCATGCCTCGCGCTCGAACCACTCGATGTCATCCGGGTGTATCATGTCGCGATAAGTAGTAAGAAGAGCATCTCCCATAGAGTCCTGACCAATGAAATCAATATAAGCTTTATTGCAGTAGACCATTTCGCCGGAGGTATTACGAATGCAGACAGGATTGGGGGTTGTATCGAGCAGTTGTTTATATTGAATCAGGTTTCCTATAGTCGGTCTTTCGTCCGTGGCATCAGAGACAATTCCTATCGTGTGAAAAATACCAGTGGAAAACCCTTTGCAGGCTATAGCCGACATGCGTATCCACAGCAATTGTCCGTTTTTACGAAAAACCCGATATATCTCTGCCAGTGGCTTACCAGAAGCAAGCTCTGAAAATGCTTTACGTACACGCTTGATATCGGCGGGATGAATTATGTCAAACCAGAGATCCGGTTCGCTCGCAAGTTCCCATGTCTCATATCCCAGGAAGTTGGCGACGCCCTTTGCAACCTTCAGAGATATCAGTCGGTCCTCTTGCATTTTAGACGTGAAGAGATTATCGGGAAATTCAGCGACAGCTTTCTGGAATAAAGCTTCCTGCTCCTCGTTTTCAAACACCCCAATATCTTGCTGATTATTCACATCCATAAATATGCATCCCAATAGACATCTGTGTTTCTTTACCCAGTAAAATGGGAAGCACCCGTCTTAGTGGAAGTTTATGTGAAATGAATTTATTTTCCGGTTAATAATAGCGGCTGATTAAAGCTAACTTTTTGTCGATTAGAATGAAGAGAAGGACTCCCTCGACCGACCATAAAGTATATAAGTGTGGCAAGATGGTCAGTCGAACTGATCGAAGGACAGTGGTTTCAAGGAGGAAATATGTACGCAGCAATCATAGCGGGTGGATCAGGAACAAGGCTGTGGCCCAGTTCGAGACAGGATAAGCCCAAACAATTTCACAACCTTTATGGTGACAATACACTCCTGCAGGAGACAGTCAAGCGGCTCGACCCGCTTGTATCCAAAGATGATGTCTATGTTATAGCCGGTAAAAGTCATGAGAGCATCGTTCGAGAGCAATTGCCGTGGCTCGGCAAGGACAGCTATGTCGGAGAGCCTATGGGAAAAAACACCGCTCCGGCTATCGGCGTTATCGCCACTCTCATCAATCGTAAAGACCCCAACGCGGTAATTCTCGTTACTCCATCTGACCATATCATAACCAAAGAAAAACACTTCAGAAGGCTTCTTGAAGTTGCCGAGCAAGTGGCAAGCGAAGGGCAGAACGTTGTTACAATAGGGATCAAGCCAACCTATGCCTCGACCGGATATGGCTATATCCAGATGTCCGATTCGAAAAAGACTATCGATGATGTTGAAGTCTGCAAGGCAATGAGCTTCAAAGAAAAGCCGGATCTCAAAACAGCGGAAGAATACGTATCGAGCTGGCACTATGTCTGGAACAGCGGTATGTTCATCTGGAGCGCAAAAACCATTCTAGAGCTGTATCGCGACCACGCTCCCGATATCTACAAGCTCCTTATTCGCTATGACGGCTCTATCGGCACACCCGATGAGGCTAAAGTTTTCGAGGAGATATATGATGCATTCCCAAGTATTTCGGTGGATTATGCAATCCTCGAGCACGCT
>DJHI01000015.1:150-2726 GCA_002431715.1 Armatimonadetes bacterium UBA5829 | reverse complement strand
GGCAACGCGATAGTCGGCGATCATGTGGGAGTCGACACACATAACTGCCTCATTCACTCAAAAGACCGGCTGGTTGCTACAGTAGGGCTTGATAATATGGTCGTTGTAGATACTGGCGATGTGGTGCTGATACTCCCCAGCGGCAGATCTCAGGACATAAAAGCCCTTCTGGACGAGTTGAAGAAAGAGGGAAAATCAAAGTATTTGTGATTTAGTATTTTGAATTGATTATTTCATGAGGCGGTTTACATCAGCGAACCCGAGTTATACTTATCAGGACATATCCGCAATTAGGAGTAATGAGGAATCTGATCCCGGTGATCAGATTCCTCCTAATCTATCTACTTCACATTTTTCTCAAGCATCATCTGTGAGCCTACAATGTAAGATTTTGCAGGCTGCATCTGGCCGTTTACCTTCGATTTATACAAATATACTCTGTGAAGCATAACGTCCTGCCCCTGTCTGGCCGCAATTTCGGCAGATAAATAAGAAGTCGTTCTAACCTCGACTGCCGAATGGGTATTGTCGGTCCACTGAGCGCCGCCTTCCGGTGCGCCCCATTTCGAGCTTGTCAGTTTCACTTTCAGAATATCAGCTTTAGGATATTTGTCTTTGACGGCTTTCTTCGCCAATGCACGCAAAGCGTTAGCATCTTTACCCTTATACTTTTCCGAACTCATAAAGACTTTGGCGGCTTTTGCAAGTTGCTCCTGCCTGATGAATGTATGCATATTGCCGATAGTTGTTTTTGCTTCGGTGAGTTTCGGATCGTCCACGGAAAAAATTTTAGCCAGGTCTCCGAGCCGCTGGTCCGTTTTATCCAACCAGTCCTGATCTCGCGATACGTTATTCTTCGTATAGTCTTTCGCTTTATCAATGAAGTCATTGGTCACCCTGTCACGATTTTGTGCCCAGAGTTCCACATTCAACTTAGTCATGTTGTAGTCGCTGTAACCACTGAGTTGAACATCGGTACCTTCAGCTTTGATTTCATCAATGAGCGCTTTTGCGGCCTGGTATTGAGACAGGCTGGCGACCAGATCCTCAGGATAAGTCGCACTGGAATTAAACTGACGAAACTGTTTCAGTTTCTCCAGTTGTTCGTCGGCTTTTCCGGCGGATGCATTTTTCTTTTCCTGAGCTTCATTATATCGGTTTTCTAGAGTTTCGTAGCGGTTTCGTGCCGCCACCACATCCGGGTGATCCCACGAATCACTTTGATATTCTTTAATTGATTCCAGTCTTTCTCTGGCAACTCGCAGCGGCTCTCTGGCCATATCCGGATTTCTTGCGTCGAGTTCGGCCTCCGCGTCGTTCAGCGATTCAATGCATTTATCTACCTTAAACTGAACAGAATTTGGTAATTTGTCTGCCATAAGAGGTGAGGCAGCTTGAAAAAACGCTATCAGTCCGACAGAGAATGCCAACAGATATATCCGAAGTCTGTATATCATCACTTAATACCCTCCTTCTTTTCTCTCAAGTTACCTGCTGTAATATACAGCATTTAAGTGCCTACATCCTTTGTGTTTCTTGTACTAAACTGTTCAAGTAAAGTAAATCGCGGATATCAACCTGGATACTTTATACTCAAAGCATATTTACTAATACAAGTACAGGTTTTTACAATATGAATCAGTCTTGCTTGTTGGTTATGCGATTGCCAATAGCCCATACCGAATATTCACTCAGTATTTGGCTTTCACCCTGCGCAACTTCTTTCAAAACTGAAACTGTCTCTTCGCAGCGTAAATTTCCCGCAGCTATTATGGCATTGCGCCTGATACGTGTACGACCAATCCAACCGATTGAAGAGTTTTTTACCTTATCTCTGAAATCTCGCGCCGACATATTGATAAGAGGGATAAGCTCAGGGTAAGCGCCCGGAAACATTTCCTCTCCGAATTCATCAACATTCGGCTTTACGTTGCGATTATGCGGGCAGACCTCCTGACAAACATCGCAGCCGTAGATTTGTTTTCCCATTTTTTCTCTCAGCTCCATGGGAATTACTCCGCTTGACTGAGTTAGAGCGGATATGCATTTTGAACGGTCGATTACACCGTGCCCTATAATCGCTCCGGCAGGGCATGCCTTGACACAAAGATCGCAATCGCCGCAAATATCCGAATCCACCGACCTGCCTGCCGAAAGCTCGATGTCCGTGACAATTTCTCCAAGAGCTGCGTATGATCCGCAGCCCTCGACAATTACATTGCCGTTTCTCAAGCGTTTTGCTATCCCGGAAAACACAGCCAGCTTCCTTTCAGGGATGGGGGTTGTATCCACACATATTTGAAGTTGAGCTGCTGGAAAAATCAGTCTTGTCTGATCGGCAACAAAATTGAGCTTGGTTTGCAATACCGTGTGATAATCCGCGCTTTGCGCGATTCGTGCGACAGCGCCGCGAGGTTTATTATCCGTCTCATGTTCAGGCGGCAGATAGCAGAGGGCCGAAGTCACGACAGAGCGAGCCCAAGGATAGATTTTATAAACCTCCGGGGTCGGCGCGGCAACTCCAAGCGCCGCAAATCCAAGATCATACGCTGTTTTACGAAGATCATTTATCATTA
>DJHI01000015.1:0-129 GCA_002431715.1 Armatimonadetes bacterium UBA5829 | reverse complement strand
TCACTAACAGGAGCGGCAGGCCGACGCGGCGAATAAATACCTGGACTAATCTATCGGAAAGCAGAAAAGATGCGTAAAGCAAGACAAAGCCCGGAGATTGTAGCCTTAAAAGTGATCTGGCCCGCGCTC
>DJHI01000107.1:5276-5422 GCA_002431715.1 Armatimonadetes bacterium UBA5829 | reverse complement strand
TACAAACTTTTGCATAATTCCGAGATAATAGTGAGACGGGCAAAAAGTGGTGAAAAGCTCATCTCTCTCGATGAAAACGAGCGGGAACTTGATGAAAATATGCTCGTAATCGCCGATTCTGATCGTGCGGTGGCTCTAGCAGGCAT
>DJHI01000107.1:1532-5237 GCA_002431715.1 Armatimonadetes bacterium UBA5829 | reverse complement strand
GGGCGGACTCGATTCAGAAATTAGCGAGCAGACGCAGGATATTTTAATAGAATCGGCTAACTTTAATAGTATAGGCATACGACGTGCATCGAAGAGATTGGGGCTTGTAACAGAGTCGTCATATAGATTCGAGCGCATGGTCGATCCATCCATTGCTCCGGTTGCGGCCATGAGAGCCGCCCAGCTTATTCAGGAGCTTGGCGGCGGCAAAGTTGCTAAGGGCATGGTGGATGTTTACCCGGCGCCGGTCAATCCGATGGAGATAATGGTTCGGCCGGAACGCGCAAATGTTATGCTGGGAACCGACATCGATATCGATTCGATGGTCGAATATCTTAACAGCCTTGAGATTAAAACAACTAAGCGGGATGGTTTGCTGATCTGCCTGGTACCGACATTCCGCTCCGATATAACTCGAGAAATTGACGTAATAGAAGAGATAGGACGAGTCTACGGTTATGACAAGCTCTCGATGACGCTTCCTAAATCTTCGCTGCAGGGTAAAGACAGCCCGCAGGGACTGTTCAGAGACAAAATCAGACGCATCCTGATATCTTGCGGCTGCCAGGAAGTCCTTACACACAGCCTGGTCGATAGCAAACTTGCTGGTTTGTTAGGCAAGTTGGATATGAGCCTGATGGTCAGAAATCCTCTCACTGAGGATCTCGATGCTATGCGCATTGAGCTGGCTCCGAACTTGCTGCAGGTTATCGCAAGAAATCAGTCCTATGGCAATGCCGATGTCAGCATCTTTGAGGTCGGTAAAATATATTTCAAAACCGCAGACGATGGGCATGGTGAAAAGCTTTCAGTTGCCGGTGCGGTAGTCGGAAATCTATGGGCCAATCATTGGGCGCTGCCTGATGATGCGATGCAGGCGGACTTTTATACCGGGAAAGCGCTGGTGGAAAATCTGCTCGATGGCCTTGGTATAAAGGGAGCCGAATATGTCGCGGCGTCGAGTCCGCTGCTTCACGCGACACGCGCGGCAAAAATTTTATTAGGCGGCAAAGAAATCGGTATATTGGGAGAGGTATCGCCCGATATAAGAGAGAAATTCGATATCAAGGGCAGGCCGTGTATATTCGAGCTGGATTTCGATGCTCTGATGGCAGCGGCTCCCGAAGTTAGAAAATACAAAGAACCGGCCAGGTTCCCAGCGATGTATCGCCATATGGCGGTCGTAGTATCGGACGATGTGGAATATGCCGGACTTGAAAAANNGCAAGGGACTTGTCGTTGACGTTGATCTGCTCGACGAATTCAAAGGCGAACAGATAGGGGCGGGACGTCGCAGTTTAACAGTATCAGTAGTCTTCCAATCGCGGAAACATACGCTCACGGATGACGAAGTTAATTCGATTTTAACCGGCATTAAGGAAGCCCTGAAGGGAGAATTAGGGGCAGACTTCCGTTAAGTGAATTGCTTGGTTAAAAGATGGCAGTAGAGGAAGGGGGTCCGCGACATGGCAGTGGAACGGACGGTAAGCTCCAGCGACATTGAGTCTATTATTTGCAGGCTCAGAGATGTTATTGCAGTCAGTGTCGTAGAGGACGATAAGGGGGACGTAGCCGAAATTCATGTTTTAACCGGCTCCGATAGATCTCCCAAGCAGGTTGTAAGAGATGTTGAGTCTGCTGTAATGGCTCGTTTGGGCGTTATAGTCGATCATAAAAAAATCAGCGTAGCGCAGGTAGCAGATTCTTCACCGCGGTTTGATCACTCGAGACTTAAGTTCTCTGATGTCTCCATATCCCTCAACGGAAGCAGGACCGAAGCTACGGTCCGAATGACCAAGGATGGAATCGTCTGTTCCGGCACAGCGAGCGGCACTCCCTCGCCGAACGGGCAGATGAAACTCATCGCCGGCGCCACTCTGAAAGCCGTCGAAGACTTCGGGCAGAATGAAACCAGCTTTGTGCTCGAAGATGTGAACGAGATTCAGATAGGTGGCCAAAGGGCAGCGGTTGTTCTTGTCAGCATTATCACCAATCGTGGTGAAGATTTATTGACAGGATGTGCACTCATCAAGCAGGATGTTTGGAAGGGTGTGGTGAATGCTACATTGGATGCGATCAACCGCANNNACTATGGAGTAATATTAGTATGATGGTTTGATAGTTCAAAAACCATCGAACCATCTGACCCTCAAACCATCATACTTGAGACACGGATGTCGCTTCCTCTAAAATTTAATTTTGAGCCAACGGTATAGCGATGTAGGCATTGAGCGAAATCAACCCGAGCGAAGCGGTTTTTTTTAGCAGCCCATTGAGCGATTTGGGCTAGTAAAACCGAAAGGGGTTGAAAATAATGAGTCGCTTGTTCAAGGTTCTTTTGGGTCTCGCCGCCCTGGCTATCACAGCCGGCGCGCCGTTCGGAATTGTTCCGCCCAGACCGTAATTTTGAAGTGGTTTCTGAAACATTAGCGATTGAAAATTGCCACCGTTGGCTCATTAAATTATCCTCACATTATTGCCATAATTAATAATGGCGATATATTCAAATTTTTCACTTCTCCGGTGCTCTCGGAATGAACCATGCGCAAAAGACATATATTATCAGTTGCCTGGCTTCTGTCATATGTGCGGCAAGCTTAACCCTTTTTGTTGGCTATAAGGTCCCCGTATCGCATGAAGAATGGCAGCATGTAATTTGGTTTATTCTATTGGGTATACCTGCCGAATTGATGGCTGTTTACATTAATGAGGACAAAGGTGTATTCATATCCCCAGCATATTCCGTTCATTGGGCGGCAGTATGTGTGATGGGTCCGCTGCCTGCGATAGCTTATGTTATCGTAATGGGTCTGGTTGTAACCGGTTTCAGATACGCTTCTATCTTGGCAATAGCTTATATTGATTCTCATAACTGCTTGGAAGCCTTGGAAAATCGCGGCAACTTTGGAAAGCATATGCTTTCTTTTGCGCGTCCGGTTGTTGATTTTATCAGAAGCACATCCAAACTTCTGGCGGATATGCAGCCCGACTGGCTGGTGATTGTATTTGGACTTTATACAATCAGCAGTATGGTGCTCTTTGTTGGTTCAGCCGGTATTGCTTATTACTATACCGGCGGTCATTTTCTAGCTTCTTCCGGGCCTCATTTTGCCTTCTTTTATAATTTTATCTTGCCTTTCGTTGCGCTTGTAGTGGTTTCCATTGCTGTTGATATGATAATTACGCTTGCTGCAATTCTGGCTATGTTTTCGGAAGAAAAAGCACCTATCCGCGAAACTATTTTGAAGATCAAACTTACCGCTGCAGAGATATTTCCTCCAGTTGTAGGTCCGCAGTTATTTTCAGCAGTCGTAGGTCTTTCACTGGCTTATCTCTATGTGCACCTGCATCTCTTGGGTTTTGCGGTTGCGGCGGCACCTGTCGTGACTTTGCGGCACTTCTTCAGCCAGTGGGTAGCGGAACGTGATGCCTATGTAGGAACCATTACCACTCTCGCTACATACATGCAGCACTATCATCCCTATACAAGAGGCCATCTGAAGAGGGTTGCAGACCTATCCGAGAGGCTTGCGCGTGAGCTTAGGCTGCCGGTCGAAAGTATAAGGTTCATTGGCACAGCTGGGATGCTGCACGACATCGGCAAGATAGGCGTCAGCGAACAGATTCTCGATAAGACGGAGAAACTGACCGATGAAGAGTGGGAGAAGATCAAGGAGCATCCTGTCAAAGGCGCCGAGATAATCA
>DJHI01000107.1:262-1498 GCA_002431715.1 Armatimonadetes bacterium UBA5829 | reverse complement strand
TGGGTCAAATATCATCACAAATGGTATAACGGCGCCGGTTATCCCGCCACAAACGGCAACAGCACGCATCTTCCCATGGAAGCCCTGATAATAGCGACGGCTGATGCCTTCGACGCAATGACCGACGATAGAGAACTCACTCTGAAGTGGAAATGTGACTCCTGCGGATATGCGCCTGGGAATGATGAAAGGCCGGACGTCTGCCCACAGTGCGGAGCGCAAAAACGCAGAACCTATCGCCAGCCCAAGACTCTCGATGGTGCAATCGATGAGCTTAGGCGAGGCGCGGGCACGCAGTTCCATCCGGCTGTAGTCAAGGCTTTCCTCACAATGATCGAGCGTGACGGGGTGAAGACGGATGTTTAGTCTAGACCTCACTACCGGCGTCATGTTCTTCGTTATAGTGTCCTTAAGCATCTCAATTCTCAGCCTGTATATCTCGCGCAGCTACCTTCCAAAGAAGATGAAGAGCGCTTATTTGAAGTCGATTACAGTGCTTGCGGCAGCGGTGGAGACCAAAGATTCGGGCACTGTGGGTCACGCTCAACGTGTCGCCGAGCTTACTGTAGCTGTTGCGCGCAGGTTGGGTCTGAATGCAAAAATGNNTCGAAAGGATTCAGTATGCCGCGCTTTTGATGGATATCGGCAAGGCAAACGTTCCACAGGCGATTCTGAACAAGAAAGATCCTCTTACTGCTGAGGAATGGGAAACTGTGAAGAGTCATTCCGCACTGGGAGCAGAGATGGTGGGTGCGGTTCCGTTTCTTGTGGATTTGCAGGTCTATATACTCCATCATCATGAATATTGGGATGGCACCGGTTATCCGGAAGGCTTGAAAGGCGAGGATATACCGCTGCCGAGCCGAATATTGGCGGTAACATCCGATTTTGACGCTATGATCTCAGAAAGACCGTATCATCCAAGGCCGCTGACTCATCAGGAAGCGCTCGAAGAGATCAGGGTCAACATGGGCACAAAATACGATCCTATGGTGGGCAAAGCATTTGTCGATATGATTTCCGAATCGATAAATCAAGCGCAGTCTCAGACTCCACAACCCATTGCACGCTAGAATATCTTTACCTCACGCTTACTCTTCTGGTATAATCCGCGCAGAAGATCAAGACGGCATTGTTTTGGTCGATCAGGAATGCATTAAAATTCGAAGAGGACTGTCTTATGTTGCCTGAATTGATAATACTCGGAGTCATCGTAACTCTAATTTTCGGAGGTAC
>DJHI01000107.1:0-222 GCA_002431715.1 Armatimonadetes bacterium UBA5829 | reverse complement strand
AGGCTGGCTGATTTGCAGGTGCGCGCCGTATGGTTATTTATAGTGGCCCTCCTGATTATGACAACAGGTTGGCTGTTTCATATTCCGGCTCTCAGGCAGGTGCAGGTTTTCTGGGTCAGCACCATCATCATGATGGCTGAAAAATTCGTCTATTTGGCATTTGCTCTTGCAAATCGCAGGCTCCCTGGAGTAAAACTGATTATAACCGGAATGGTAATGAAC
>DJHI01000055.1:857-19600 GCA_002431715.1 Armatimonadetes bacterium UBA5829 | reverse complement strand
CGCTGGGAACGGCTGCGCGGCCCATCGTACCGTCGTCAAGCCAAACCTCGACTTCCACGGTCGGATTTCCGCGAGAGTCGAGTATTTCGCGTGCTATGATTTCCTCAATGGATGCACTAAACATGGTTCACCTCGATTGCTAGTTGTGGGATTCTTTTACAAAAACCCTCCAATTATAGCATAGCAGGCAATCAAATGGAATGCTTACCGATTTGATCTATAGGCTGTTGAATTTAATCACTGAAACACGGAATCAGGGGAATGCACGGGATTTTCTTGTAAAATACAACTCGACTTTGTTAATTTCAGTGTTTCCGTTTTTCCGTACTTCTGTGATTAGATTGGGTTTACCCAAATAAAGCGCGGTTATGGCAGGCAAGAGAGGATTACCGCGAGGCCGGGCGTGTGAGTCGCGTCACGTCCGGCCTCGCGGCGCGGGATCATCCTTTTCTGTTGACTTCGCTCAGGTACACCTCGTACCACCCCGCGTACTTGCCCTCTTCGTAGGCCGCCTGGACCTTTCGCCGTGCGATTTTGAGCGTGACATAGGTTCTTTTTCTGCTCAGACCAAAATTTTTTGCTATCTCTTTGCATGTCAGGCCTGCTGCGGACAGCCGGAAGACTGTCTCCTGCAGAGCCGTCAGGTTGCTGACATCCACCAGATCATCGATTTGCTGAGTGAAAAGATAATCGGAGACCTCCGAAGGTAACCCTGACTCTTCGATTTTCGGAAGGCGGCGCTGCTCATTACGAATTTTTCTATCGAGCTGCCTCTGAGAGTATGCGCCACTTTTATATCCAAGCGCCGATGAGGAAGAGAGTAAAATATCTGAGGCATCTTCCAGATCGATCAGACCGCATTCCGCAGCCAGAAATAAAACGTCGAAGTTAAGGTTCTGCTTTGGTTTTCTCTCAGCGGGCTGAGAGTGTTGGATTGTTTCAGGCATTGCATTGTCGATCATGTTGCCTCCTTGGAAGAAAAATGAACCACACACTCGCGGGAACACATGTTCGCTTAACTGCTATAATATACCATGTTCACAGCTAGTGGTCAACCTATTTTATAACTTTTTTAGAAAAAATTTTTCTGCTCTGGAATTCGGAGGAAGCCCAAAAGCAATTGAGTAAGAGGATGACTGAAAAGTCGGTATTGAAATGTCAACGCTATACGGGAAAGGACTTATGTGAGATGAAAAAGCTTAGAGATGTGCTGATTCTGCTAGCATTTCTACTCATTTGTCAGAACGGGTTTGCATGGACAGCAATCGGCGACGGAATAGAGTATCAGGAATTCACTCTGCCCGACCCTAACAATCTCTTTGTCACGAGACTGCTTAGAAGCAATACTAACGCAATTATAGATTGCACATTCGCAAAAGGATTGCTCGAATCGAACCAGACCATGCCGGACCAATGCAGCCTGTATGACGACGCCGTATTTTATGACGGTAAGGGCTGGGGCCCGCGTTATGATATAGTCGCGGCAATCAACGGCGATTTCTATCTCGATGGCGGTGTATCCAGAGGCATACGAGTGACCAACGGCTGGTATGCGTCTCAAGTGAATGTGGATAAGAATATCTTTGCGGCCTTTGGCTGGACTGCGGACCGCAAGCTGATTATGCTCGGTTCCCCAAATGCATCCCAAAGAATGAATATCGCTTTCAAAAGCACGGGGAACTCGATGAATGTGAGCGGTATCAATAGAGCGCCCGCAAACAATGAGTTGTGTATATTCACTCCCCAAAAAGGTCTGACCACCGGCACGGATAATACGGTCACGGAAGCCCTTGTTCAGCTCAAATCTCCGAACCTGATCAGCCCGCCGTCAACAGGTGTCGCCGGTTACATCAAGGGCATCCAAAAGAACAAAGGCTCGACGGTCATACCATTCGATTGTATAGTGCTTTCAGCCTCCGGCGAGGCCGCCGACACTCTCGTCAAAAGTGCCACCGCAGGCGAAAAGATTTATATAACGACCAAGATATCTTCCTATAAGACGGACGGCGAAACACCCACCGGACACACATGGGAAAACACAATAGCGGCGTTGTCAGGCAGCCAGGTCATTTTGGAAGATGGAAACATCATAAGCTATCCTAAGGTGCCTATTATGGTCAAAATGGACCCGCGCACTGCCGTGGCCTGCAATGACACCTATGTGTATTTTATAGTCTGTGACGGCAGAGCGCCTGGGATCAGTCGGGGTATGACCGGCGTGGAACTCGCCACTTTCTGCAAAGACACGCTTGGAGCTACCGATGCCATAAACCTTGACGGCGGCGGCTCCGCGACCATGGTCGTGAAGGGAATAGTCAAGAACAGACCGTCGGATGGACTGCCGCGAGCGGTGGCCAACGGTTTGATTATGGCAAACGTAAAGCCAAAACAGCAGTCAGAGAGGTTTCATCCCGATCAGGTGGTGACGGTTACCGCGTCGGCAGGCCTCAGACGAGGCCCCGGCTTCATCAACCCGGTCATTCAAACACTGAATCCAGGCAGCAAGGCCACAATCACCGATAATCACCTGGGCGGAATAATGACCGAGTGTGAATACTGGTGGAATGTGAAATTCAATGGAGCCGAAGGCTGGATAAGCGAGTCCAACATAAAATAACAGGATTCGGTCAATAACCGATGTCAAAAAAACCGAACGCTTCGTGCTTCGACGTTTCTCAGCATGGCTCTGCATGCTTACTTAGTAATTGACCATTACTTAACCCATCACTTCTTGACAATGCCGCACGTCTCCTCGTATGATGAGTTAGCATTATCCGTTAAAAAATTAGCGGCTCGTATGAGGGGAAGATTAATGAGTAAGTTTTCACAGCTAGCGAGGCCGGCTGTAGTACCGCCTCTGCATAAAAATTTCGCCCCGGCGGCTATACTCAATCGCACTTTTTTGAAAATGGTCGAGGAGTCCGGCGAGGGTGTCGATCTGGTAATTGCACTTGAAAGAGGAGACGGCTCCATATCGGTCTTCAAAACACGCTGTTTTGCCGAAGGATCAGCAAAAGCTGAGCTTAACCTGCCGTTTGCCGAACGTGTGGTAAAGACACTGCTCTGGCAGCGCGGCGGATGGAAGGTGTATGTCGGCGGCCCGAAGAGCGTCGGCGAGCACATCAAGCAGGCATATTCGGCCTCGGGATCGAGAAAATTCGACGCTGACTTCATGGGCGGTGTCTACGAGCATCCGTTTACGGTCGAAATAACCGACGCCGACAAAGTGCCCGCAACCAAAGAAGGCACCATGCCGCTCGGCGGCCACCTCGACGGCTGCCGCATAGGTTTCGATCTCGGCGCAAGCGACCGCAAAGTCTCGGCGGTTATCGACGGCGAAGCGGTCTACACCGAAGAAGTGAATTGGGACCCGCGCAACGCCACCGATCCATCCTATCATTACAATGAAATCAATGCGGCGCTCAAATCAGCCGCATCGCATATGCCCAGAGTCGACGCAGTCGGCGGCAGTTCCGCAGGTGTTTATATCAACAACCGTCCCCGCGTGGCATCGCTTTTCAGGGGTATTCCGAAGGAGCAATTCGGTAAGATCGAGTCGCTTTTTATCGACCTCAAGAAAGAATGGGGCGGAATACCTTTCGATGTTGTCAACGACGGCGAGGTTACCGCTCTTGCGGGCGCGATGTCCCTCAAGGACGACTCCGTTTTAGGCGTGGCGATGGGTTCGAGCGAGGCCGGTGGATATGTGACCCCCGCGGGCGAGATCACTTCCTGGCTAAACGAAGTCGCATTTATCCCGGTAGACAACGATGAAGCGGCGCCTGTGGATGAGTGGTCGGGCGATATAGGCTGCGGCGCTCTCTATTTCTCACAGCAGGCTGTGTTCAGACTCGCCAAGGACGCGGGAATTCCTATAGATGACAGCCTCGGGCTTGCTGAGAAGTTGAGGTCGGTTCAGGACCTCTTGAACGCAGGCGACGAGAGAGCCGTCAAGATTTGGGAGAGCATCGGTATCTTCACTGGATATGGAGTTGCGCATTACGCAATGTTCTACGAACTCAAGCATGTGCTGATATTAGGCCGCGTCACTTCATTCGACGGCGGAAACATCATTCTCGCCAATGCCAAGAAGGTTCTCGAAACTGAGTTCCCTGAACTTGCAAGGCAGATAGAGCTTCACCTGCCGGATGAGAAAATCAGGCGCATCGGCCAGGCGGTTGCANNATTTAATCACGGAAGCACGGAATATGGGGAAACACGGAAAATTATCGTGTTTCCCCTTTCTTGTTTAGAGCATTCTGCCGCTAAAACACTCGTTCGGAATGACATATTGCCGCACATTTCACAGTTTTACAGCAGCCACGGTCAACCACACAGGTAAACCTGCACGCGGATTGCATTTCCAGTCTTGAAGACTCTCGTCTTGCCCTGGCCCATAAGAAGGCCCTTCCCAGAAGCGCGAGTTTACTGCTGGAGATTCAATGACCCTGCGAATATCAAGTCCTGATGCTGTCAGAGAGTTTAGAATATCTGCAATAGTCCAGTGAGTCTCACCCGGACAGGACTCCCTCTCCCAATAAGGTTTCTTCATCTCAATCGGCATCACCTGGTCTTTCCATGGCCTCTGAAACGGATGGACATCATAAAAGACATAATGCCCTCCCGGCTTTAGAACACGTACTATTTCCGAAAAGACTCTGGTAAGGTCTGCGAGCCAGATGAAAAAGCCGTTGGTGGAACACACTAGATCGAAGCTGTTATCGGCAAGAGACTGCAAGTCAGCCGCATCGCTGCGAACAAAGCTTATCTTCAATCCAAGCTCCGATGCACGTTCTGCGGCATCGGCAAGCTGCTTTTCAGAAATATCTACGGATGTTACGTTCGCTTTCAACCCTGCAAGTGCGAATGCAGCATAATTATCGCCACTGCCGACCACGCATACTCTCTTACCTTGCAAAGTCTCAAAAAAATTTGCAATAGTCTCAAACGCCCGGCCTTCAAATGCCAGATGTGGTTCTTTGTGGCATCGACGCCATATCCCGTCTTCATCGCGCAGTCGCTTCCATTCAGCAGCATGATTATTCCACCGCTGCCTGTTGGCTTCGTGCAAATCCGCTACGGCCTGTTGGTTTATATTCTCCATTATTTTTGATCCTTTTCCACAACTCCATTCTCAAAACCGTTATAGTCTAATTCCAGCCTTGCGTTAAAGGTGGTGTAACACCAGGGTTAACATAATGTTAAGTTGTCTTTACATGCCTACTATTCGCTTGACTGCCCCCGGTTTCATCCCTTAGCATGAAGGTGACGACGAACTGGAGATATATTTTTATGCGAAGAACCAAAATTGTATGCACCATTGGGCCTGCGAGCGATTCACCGGAACTTATAGAGAAGCTGATTCGCGCGGGTATGAACGTGGCCCGGTTAAACTTCTCACATGGAAGCCATGAGGAGCATCTGCAGAGAATCAAAATTATCAGAGCTACAGCAGAAAAGCTTGGAAAGACCGTAGGTATTCTGCAGGACCTCTCAGGGCCCAAGATCCGTATCGGCAAAATTGAGAACGCGCCGGTGCAGCTTACTCCAGGCCAGATGTTTACATTCACAACCGCTCAAGTCGAAGGCAACTCGGAGCGGGTTACCCTGCCGTTTCCCAACCTGGTCCATCAGGTCAGAAGGAACCAGATGATCTATGTGGACGATGCGAAACTCGAGTTCAAAGTGATCTCCATAACATCCAAAGACATCGTCACCAAAGTTGTAATCGGCGGCGAGCTTTATTCGAATAAAGGGTTCACCATTCCCGGCGCCAGTCATGATGTGCCGGGTGTTACGGAAAAAGATAAAGACGACCTGCGATTCGGGCTCGAACACGGAGTCGATTGGGTCGCCAGTTCGTTTGTTCGCTCAGCGGATGATGTCAAGCCTCTGCGGAGAGTTATGCGCGAGGTCGGCAAGCGCGCGCCTGTTATTGCAAAGATCGAGCAGCCCGAAGCGGTCAGGAATATGGTCAGCATTATAGATGCATACGATGGGATCATGGTCGCGCGCGGCGACCTTGGAATCGAGCTTCCCATAGACGAAGTTCCCGCCATTCAGAAGAATATCATTCGCCACTGCAACCGCATGGGCAAGCCCGTCATCACCGCAACCCAAATGCTCGATTCGATGATCTCCAACCCCAGGCCGACAAGAGCCGAGGTCACCGATGTCGCCAATGCGATTATCGACGGAACCGATGCCACTATGCTCTCCGGTGAGACCGCTATGGGCGATTTTCCGGTTAAAACAGTCCAGATGATGGACAAGATCGCCCGCAGCACTGAAAAGTCTCTTGATTATAAGGCCATCTGCGAAAGGCGTATGGCCTACCCCACTCACGATACGACCGAAGCGATTGGTGAAGCCGCCNNCAAAGCTCGCTCAGGATATCAAGGTCGCTGCGATTATCACATGCACCTACGGCGGCACAACAGCCCGGCTGGTAAGCAAATATCGGCCTGAAGCTCAAATCATAGCCGCAGCCTCGCACGATGAAACCACCCGCAGGCTTGCGCTCTCTTGGGGAGTAAACCCTATATTTGTCGAGATGGCAAAAGACACAGACGGGCTTATCGAAAATGCTGTCGAGGCTGCATGTGACTACAAGATGGTGAAGAAGGGCGATACGGTGCTTGTGATCGCAGGCGTTCCGGTTGGAATCCCCGGTAATACAAGCCTGATAAGAGTGCTGACTGTGGAGTAGATCTCGTCGTGCGTTTTGCCGGTCGAATGCGCTGGGTAACGATTCAACGTGATAGTGACGTAATATAAACAGGCCCAACTAAGATTAGTCGGGCCTGAAGCATCTTTAGAGAGGCAGCATTATGTTAAGCTTACGGTTGATCGTCATTCTCGTTATCTCCGCTCTTGCACTTTCATCTGCAGCAATGGCTCTTCAACTTGGAGAGAAAGCCCCGGATTTCAAACTCAATGACCAGTTCGGCAAGACATGGGAGCTTTCGGCGCTTTCAGGAAAAGTGATTGTCGTGGTAGCAGCAAATCGTGATTCGGGCAGAGCAATGGGGCCCTGGGTCGACAATCTCAAATCGAAATACGGCGATAAAATCCAGCTCCTTGGTTTGATGGACCTGCATACCATCCCCGGTATTGGCCGAGGCATTGCAAAGTCGAGGATACGTAAAGAGACTAAAGACCCTCTTATGCTCGATTTCAATGGAGCAACCGCAAAATCCTATGATGTGAGCAGTAAAGTGCCGGTGGTGGTCGTGATCGATAAAAGCTCGAATATAAAGGCGCTGCAAAAGAACGATTACAGCGAAGACAGGTTTAAGTCGATTTCAAACGCTATAGATGCTGCGCTCAAATAACGAGCGCGGCATCATTTTTGCGATGAATCATCGCTCTCGTCTTCGGTTATAATTCCCTGCTCTTTATATAGCTGCTGCAGCCGCTTTTCGGAATATATCGGAAAAGAATAGCAGGGTGCGAGGACGCTAATCTTAGTGCCGTCACCTGAAATCTCCATCCTATAGCTGTGTCTTTTTTCAACTTCCGGCATCTTCGCGTCAGGTTCTTCCATACAGATATTGGGATAATCATTACTGAGAACTTGAAGCCTGAGTTTTGAGATTTGGTATGGGTCTGTCGGCACAAGCACCGGCGCGAAATACTCGGGAAACTGCTGTTTTATCTCCGAGATAAGCTGGTAAGTGTCAAAATCAGGCACTAAATCCTCGTCACCTGTTTCTTCAACTGAGTTATGAGGGCTCAGTTCGGGATGTTGCTGCATTACCCACTCGGTAATCTTTTTTACTGCCTCAGGGTCCGACATCATAGCTTTACCAAAACCTATCAAATCACCCGACTCTTGATAAGTCCTGTGTTTTTCGTAAGCGGCTTTTGCAAAAACCTCTGAAGCAAGATTCGGATTGATTTTCGCTATAGGAACGCCGTTTTCAGATTTTGCCGCGGTTTTGTCGGAAGGAGAAAGCGCATCATACAGCCGCCAAAACATCCTGTCATCACCCATCATTGATAGACTGATGCACCTGAGCTCTCGGTCTGACGCAACCCACTCCGAAATCTGTTCTTCGGTAAAGTTGACAAGAGGGACTATATCATCCAGATCGACGCCGGTAGTATTTAGCTTTTTGCTCAGTTCACTTAAGAGCTGTTCAGGCATCAGGTTTTTATGGCTATCGTACCAGGAATTCTCCGAGCCTAGAACGACCTTGTCGTTGCCATACCATTGGTAGTCATATTGACCAGAATTCTGCAGTGCCTGCTTTAATGATATTTCATGTCCATAAAATGTTTCGTCATCCACAAAAGAAGGCCGTTTGCTTTTGAAATCCTCAGTTATTATGGAACAGCCGGATGCCTTGGATATCAGCTCCATAATATCCGAGTATCTTAGCTCCTCGCTCTTAGCTGGCTTCTGGATCTTTATGTTAACGCTTTTATCTTCTGATTCATAATCATCGATCCGTGTAAAGCCGTCCGGACATTCAAAGGATAGAGTCTCAAGGAGATGTTGTTGCTGGGCTAATTGCTCTTCTATCGATTTGTAATGCTCATCGAGCATCGCCGATACAGCGGGATGCTTTATCTCATCCAGCATCCAGAAAGGGAAATAAAAGGATTCCACTTGCCCGCCGTCTACTCTGGCATTTACGCTCGGGGCTCTGTCACTGGAAAGGCTGATAACAAGTGAGGTGCTTTCTAAATATGACTCCTTGAACTCTCTTTTTTTGAAATACCGGGCTACCTCCGGATTTTCCAGAGCATATCTTTCCTGTTCCTGTTGCTGATACTCCCATTGGCTCCGGTATAAGCTCGTAATCTTCTCCCGCAAAGACGCAGAGGCATCTTTTGCATTTATTCTAATTACCTCCCCTGCAAAGACGGCGTCTTTAGTCTCTGCAGGCAGCTCAGCCAATATAGCTGGAAACCTGGAAGCCGAGTCTATAGTCTGTTCATCCGGATATGTTGTGCCGCCATCCTCATCTACTTCTCTCTCAATGCTCTTATTCAATTCATCGGCAGGAATGCTCCCGCATCGAACCCACGCATCCCACTTCCATTTTTCTTCCGCAAGCGCCATATCTTTCATCCTCGCGAGACACTCTTCAATCTGTTTTCGCCTTGCCGCATCGAGCCAGATTCTATATTGCGGCTTGTCGCCGACCATTGTGGAACTGAGGAGCAGATGGGTTACACGTGTGATATGATCGAGCAGATCGCCAAGGGGCATATCTTTAACGCACACAAATATCGGCAAGTCACGGACCTGCCAGTCCTTTTCATTTGTGCCGCTTCGGATTACAACACCGGTTTGTTCGCTGATTTCTTCAAGGACAGTATGGAGGCGCTTGTTTTTTGCGGTGTAGGTGATTTTTTGCTCCAGTCGTTCGTCGGATGTCGACTTGGCTGAAGTGGGTTTGACCAGATTGGGGTCATATGTAATCTTCTCCGCAAAAGAGAGATTCGGTAGTAATACTAAAAGAAGCATTCCCAGTAAAACGGTTATCCGCATATATCACCTCATTGATGATTCTCACTGGGAATACTTCGACGTATATAGGGCTACTCCCTTTCGCACTGTTCGCCGACAGCGTAAATCGGCGACATTTGGCGCAGGCGGTCGATTATGGGCGGCAGCACTTCAAGAACCTTATCAATCTGCTCCATTGTGTTTTCTTTGCCCAGAGTCATTCTAAGCGAACCATGGGCCTGCTCGTGCTTGAGGCCCAGCGCCATCAGAACATGCGACGGATCGAGCGACCCGGATGTGCATGCTGAGCCTGATGAAACGCATATACCGTTCATATCCATCAAGAGGATCATCGACTCGCCCTCGACACCGGTGAACGAGAAGTTCACATTGTTGGGAATTCGCTTGATCCTGTCGCCGTTAAGTTTCACATCTTTGATCTTGGCCTCGACTCCGGCAATCAGCGCATCGCGGAGCTTGATTGTCTGGGCTGCCTCTTCGGCCATCCGTCCCTTAGCTAGTTCACAAGCCTTGCCCAGAGCCACTATACCCGGCACGTTGTGAGTGCCCGCCCTGCGATTGTTTTCCTGGCCGCCGCCTCTTATGAACCTGTCGACCCTGGCTCCTTTGCGAATATACATAGCGCCGACACCCTTCGGCCCGTAGAGCTTGTGAGCGGATATCGCCAGCGAGTCGCAGCCGATCGCCTCGACATCAACTGGAATGTGCCCAATGGTCTGCACGGTATCCGTATGGAAGTGAATTCCCTTCTCCCTACAGATTTTGCCAATCTCTTCTACCGGCTCTATTGTGCCGATCTCGTTATTTGCATGCATAACCGTAACAAGCACGGTTTGATCTGTAATGGCATTTTTGAGATCATCGAGGCTGATAAAGCCGTTCTCATCGACATTCAGAAACGTCGCGCTGTAACCTTTCTTTTCCAGCGTATGGAAAGGCTCGAGAATGGCATGATGCTCGATCTTGCTCGTGATGATATGATTGCCTTTTTTCTCTTTCGCCGCAGTAACGCCGAAGACAGCCCAGTTATCACTCTCGCTGCCGCCGCCGGTGAAGTATATCTCCTCCGGCTGCGCATTGATCAGATCGGCCACCTGCTCCCGTGCCGTTTCGACAGCTTCGCGGGCCTCTCGGCCGATGGAGTAGAGAGTCGACGCGCTGCCGTATTTATCTTTAAGATATGGCAGCATTGCATCCAAAACCTCGGGATCTACCGGGGTTGTGGCCGCATTATCCAGATATATCAATTCGCCCATAGCGAAACCTCCAATTTATTACTTGTTATTTTTGATTGTCCTGTTCGGGCTGGATATCCGATCCAGCCCGAAAATGAACTTCGCGATTTGAAATCGCAGTATACTCTTCGGGTGCGATCAGATATCGCACCCGAACAAATCGCTCAAAAAGCTAACCATTATTTGATTACATCCGCTCTCATATAAGGTCGCAAAACCTCAGGCACGATAATGGAACCATCCGGCTGCTGATAGTTTTCGATAATGGACACAACCAGCCTCGGCAGCGCAACACCGGAGCCGTTGAGTGTATGTATAAACTCCGGCTTCGCTTTCGGCTCAGGACGATATCTGATATTTGCGCGGCGCGCCTGGAAATCCTCGAAGTTCGAGCAGCTCGACACCTCCAGCCACTTACCCACTCCCGGCGCGTGAATCTCCAGGTCGTAACACTTCGCGGCTGAAAATCCCAGGTCGCCGGTGCAAAGCAGAACCACTCTATATGGTATACCCAACCTCTGCAGAATTGTCTCAGCATTTGCAGTAAGTTTTTCATGCTCATCATAAGAGGTCTCGGGCTTCACGAATTTGACCATCTCGACCTTATCGAACTGGTGCACTCTCAACAGCCCGCGAGTATCCTTACCGGCCGACCCTGCCTCACGCCTGAAACACGCGGTGTATGCGGTTAAATACATTGGAAGCTGGTCCGCATCCAGAATCTCGTCCGAAAAAATATTGGTAACCGGGACTTCGGCAGTCGGATCTAAGAAAAGATCATCTTCCTTGTCGGTGTGATACATATCCTCTTCGAACTTTGGAAGCTGGCCGGTGCCTGTCATCGCCTTGCGATTTATCAAAAACGGCGGAAAGACCTCTTTATAGCCGTGCTCGGATGTATGCACATCCAGCATCCAGTTCAAAAGAGACCTCTCCAGGCGCGCGCCGAGGTTCTTATAGAGTATGAACCCACTGCCTGCTATTTTGCTGCCGCGGTCGAAGTCGATAATATCCAGGTTTGTAGCGATGTCCCAGTGCGCCTTAGGCTCGAAATCGAACTTCTTCGGTTCACCCCAGGTGCGGATGGTCGGATTGTCCGATTCATCCTTACCTACCGGCACGCTTTCGTGTGGGACATTAGGGATTGTCAGCAGGATATCGTTGATCTTGGTCTCGATCTCAGCGATATCCGAATCCATTTGCTTGATGCGGCTCGACACCTCGCGCATCTGCTCGATTTCTGAACTCGCATCCTCTTTGTTTTTCTTCATCGAGGCGATGTGCTCGGATACGGTATTGCGCTCGGCTTTGAGCTGTTCGACGTCGTAGAGGTCCTGCCGNNTTTCATCCAGCATCAGGAATTCGTCGAGTTTTGCGGCGTCATCGTTTCTGTTGATCAGAGCCTGCCTTACTTTATCAGGCTCGTTCCTTACGAATTTTGCATCAAGCATGTCTGTTACCCCCTGGAAATCACTTATATTGTAGTGNNAAAAATCGGGAGGGCTATTCCACTTCAACTGCGGCGCCTTTTGCTCTATATGCCACAGCATCCGATTTCCTGCCAAAGGCATCATAGGCATCAGCCATTTGATAGTAGGAATCCCGCAGCAACTCTAAAAGATCATGCTTTTCATTCTCAGTGAGCATTCCTGAATATACAGCGATATCGACCGCCTGCCGGTTGGACCTCCAGCGCTCAAGCCTGGTGATAGCGCTGTCATATTCATTTGCTGCCCGCATATATTTCTTTTCCGCCAGATATTTCGCGCCAAGATAGGCATGAGCGCGGGCAAAGGTGGTGTCCACGACTTCAGGCGCGCCCTTAAGCTGCTCATAGTCGGTGNNATTTAGTCATCATCTTGTATCGGCCATTCTCATCGCCTAACATACCGTAGGCAACCGACATATGATAAATAATGTTCGTGGAATTCGGGCTGCACCTGAGCGCCTGCTTAAAGTATTCGATTGCTTCTTTAGGGCTGCCGCATGTCAGCTCGATCATACCGGCAACCTGATAATTGGAGCTTTGAGTCGGGGCCAGCTTAATCGCTTTCTGAAGTTCTTGGTTCGCCTCGGACATCTCGTCATTAGCAGCGTAATACTTAGCCAGTTCACGGTGATAATCGGCTTTTATGGGACAGATGCTGCTTGCGGTTTTATAGGCCTCGAAAGAGGAATTGAACGATTGATCTTCGCCAAACTGATCCGGTGCGAAGCGGCTAGCAAGCCCGAAACAGGCGCTCATAAGAGCCAGAATCAAACAGACCGCCGCCACGCTTATTTTTGTCCATTTTGGCTGGGAAGCGGGCCTGGTAGTCCCCGATGTAGATACCAAAACGCCCGCAACAATCCAGAAAGAAAGCGCAATTCCAATAATATACCAGTCGGAATCGACCAGGTTTCTTGCAACCGAGGCCGCCAGCGATCCGCACATCGCGCACCCCATCATTCTCCATCCGCTGAAGGGCACAAAATCCGACCATGAAAGATGTCGGCTATCCGATAACTCTTTGGCCTTCGAATTGTGTTCGACCTGTTCGCCCTGATGCCTGAGAACATTTACAATCGACCGAAAACCTATTGCAAGAACGGCAAAAACAAATGCGATAAGCGCAAATACTCCGCTTTCGGAGGCAAGTTGAAGATAAGACTCGTGAGCCGCCTTCGTAGGACCGGCTATCGTGTATCTGGGATAAGCAATAGAGAAAACTCCGGGGCCGACTCCCACCCATGGATGGGCTTTGATCATTTTTACAGTCGCCTGCCAGGTGCTGATCCTGAATGTAGTCGAATGCACCTGAGAGCCGCCGGACTCCACAGCATCTATTCTGGATTTCACGGGTTGTGAGAACACAACTAATAGAGGAATCAGAACTATCGCCAATCCCAGGAGCCTGGCGAACTTGGAACGGCGGAGCGATTTTGTCACAATGGCCAGCATAAAGAAGAGCAACAGGCCGCCTGTGGCTGAGATGATTCCGAATTTCGTTCCGGTAAGCATAAGCGCAACGGTTTCAATAACAAACGCCAGACCCATCAGCAGCGCAAGCACCGAGCGCCGAGTCACCAGATAGATCCCAAGAGTAAGCGGCAGCGCGATTACGATAAACCCCGCGAAGTAACCCGGATTGAAAAATGAACCGAAGAGACGCAGATGATCACCGGAACTCATCAGCGAATTCCAGAAATGAACTCCTCCGCCTGTGGAAATGGCGTAACTCCTTATTCCAAATGCGCATACGCCCATCGCTGATAGGGCCACACCTGAAACCATTGCCGCAGCGATTTTCGGATCATTGGCAAGTGACGCGGTAAGAGTGTAAGCGCCTAAACACACACAGATAAGCAGAAGCTGATTTAAACTGGGATAAAGTGATTCGGAGAAGAAAACGGATAATATTACAATCGCAAGAAAAACAGACAAGGCGGTCAGCCCAGGAGCATGCGCTAAATTCGCTGACCTGTTTTTCGGCGCAAGCAGATAAACAGCAAGCGCCCCAAAGACCAGCACTTCTATAATGGCGCAGCTAAATTCCCCAAACCCGCCACCGATTATGGGAGCAAGCACAAGGGCAACCAGAAGCATTAGGGCGCTTATCATGTATGCCGTCCTTTGCATAGTGTAACTACTATTCTAGGATACGGCTGAAATTGCTGCATGTCAAATCGCTATGCATTTTTAAGAGCAACAGACTCGACGATATTTGCAGCATCCTCGCATTTATCTATCGCGGTCTCGAGGTGCTCGTATAATTCTTTCCATTTGATCACCTCGATAGGGTTCTGCTCGTTTTTGAAAAGACCTGCTATTGCATTGCGGCTGACTTTGTCGCCCTCGTTTTCGAGCCGATTGACCTCAATCCAGCGTGATTTCATATTCTTAATGTCTTTGAGGTTTTTCATGTTCTCGATTAGCGCTTCAGTCTCTTCAGCAGCTCTAAGAATTATATTGGCAAGGTCTTTGGCACCTGTATGTATGCTGGTAACACCATAGAGATCGAGTCTTTGGGAAGTTGCGTTTATATAGTCCAGAATATCGTCTAGTGCCGACGAGAGAGCATGGATATCTTCGCGATCCATCGGGGTGATAAAAGTCATATTGAGCTTTTCCATGATTTTATGAGCTATCTCGTCACCCTGGCTTTCGACTTTCTCGATTTTCATTCTCTTCTGGTCGACATCGGTATAATCCTCAAGGAGATCCTTGAGCAGGACTGCTCCCTCCACTACGTTTACCGCCTGTGCTTTGAAAAGATCGAAAAATGCTTCTTCTTTTGGTATGATTCTCAGGCCCATTTCGGCCTCCATTTCCTTAGTTGTGAATTTGAACTAACTGCAAAAGTGAATCAGTGTATAAACAGCGGATGCCATAAGCGCGGAGAGCGGCATTGTGAGCACCCATGCCCAGACGATCCTGCCTGCNNGGCCTGCGACTCCCCACTTAACGGCGGAGAGGCGATTAGTAGCGCCAACACCGACTATCGCTCCAGTGATGGTATGCGTCGTGCTGACCGGGATGCCTGCAAGCGACGCACCGATTATTGTAATGGCTCCGGCTGTTTCAGCACAAAAACCACCTACCGGCTTAAGTTTGGTTATGCCTAAACCCATGGTCTTGACGATTCGCCAACCGCCGGACATAGTCCCAAATGCAATAGCCGCCGCGCAGATCAGTTTGACCCACACCGGCACTGGAATGCCTCCATTTGCAAGCGGTTGGATATGCCCTGTAGTAAGAAGGACTATCGCAATGACACCCATCGTCTTTTGCGCGTCATTGGTGCCGTGTCCCACACTATATGCGGCCGCCGACAGGAGCTGCAGGTGCCTAAAGAGGTTATCGACCCTATTGGGTGATGTCCTGCGGAAAATCCACATTACAATGACCATAACGGTGAAGCCGATTATCATACCAATTAATGGAGCGAGTACAATAAATGCTGCGATAGTATCTATCTTCTCCCAATTGAGCACGTTTTTCATGGAGCCAGTCAGGAAATGCGCCGCGGTAAGCCCCGCGCCTGCAAGTCCTCCGATTAGCGCGTGGGAGGAGCTGGTCGGCAATCCGAAAAACCAGGTGATTATATTCCAGAAGATAGCACCGGTAAGTCCGGCAAGCGCTATAATCAGCATGGAATGCGATGTAAAAATATCGGCATTTACGGTCTTGCCGACCGTATCCGCAACATGAACCCCGAAAACAAGCGGGGCTACAAAATTGAAGAATGCCGCCCAAAGCACTGCCTGAAATGGTGAAAGCACTTTTGTAGCGACTATGGTTGCGATAGAGTTAGCCGCATCATGAAAACCATTGAGAAAATCAAAAACGAGGGCGATGACAATAATCGTTATAACTAAATAAAGAGACATACAGACCTGCTTGCTGCCTAGACTGGGCAGGACTTTATCAATATTGCCTCTGCCCATTTATTCTACATGCTGATAAGTCTCGGCGTCAAGAGATTCGTAAAGTGTCTGTAATCATACGTTAAGAATAATCTCACTTTGGATGAGCAAAATCTGTGGCTTTTTCGGCGACTCGAACTGCCTCTAAAGCATCATCTATCGTAACTCGCATTTTATGAGCGGGGTCATCGATCGCTTTCACTAAGTCAGCCATTATGGATCGCAGGTTTTCAGCGTAGACATCCAGTTTTTCTTCATCGAGCTCGACCACTGTGTTGATCTCATAATCCACATCATACATAAACTCCGATGAGTGGGCTTTCTGAGACTCAATCGGGTCGACCACTACCTGATCCTCGCCAAGCAGGCTTTCGAGCTTAAGCAGGCCCTGTTCACCGGTCCACCCCCAGATATCGAGTTCCAGTGGAATCCAGCCGACCATTTCTATCTCGCCGAGGTCATATGCGAAGTGAAATGTGGTGGTTTCGAGTTCCCTTGGGCGGGAAAACGAGTGCCAGTAGGTCCCGACGACACCATTTTCGTATTTCACCGCTGCAAAGACGCGGTCTTCCATGCCCGGTTTTCTCTCAACTCCCAAAGACCATGCGTCCGCAGCCTTCGCATCGATCATCCAGCTTGCAAGATCAAAGAAATGGACTCCATGCTCAAGCAAAATTCTCCCGCTTACTTTAGGATTCCAGAACCAGTGTCCCTCGGGCACGGTATCCTGCATAGCATAGTTGCGGAGATCGACTCTTCGGAGCTTACCGAATACTTCGCTTTCGGTGATACTGTGGAGAACTTCAACAATAGGGTTATGTCGGAGCACGAAATTCACAGTCGCCACGCGGCCGGTTTCTTCAGCGATTCTCTTAATCTCTTCACCGTCGTTTTCAGTAAGAGCAAGGGGTTTTTCGATAAGAACGTGCTTTTCGGCTTTCATGGCCTGAATAGCCAAATCTTTATGAGTGGACGGAGGCGTTGCAATGGAGACTATATCTACATTGGGATCGACAAGAAGGTCGGTATGATTTGTATAGGTTTTAGGCCCGGACTTCGGAAGACGGGAAGCATCTATATCTGAAACGGCAACAACCCCGGCATTATCCATCGCGTCCCAGGATTTGTGAAGAAACTCACCAAACCCGCCGTAGCCGATTATACCTATTCCCTTGCTCTTTGCCATGTGCAACCTCCAAAGCTATATTCATACATGCGGATATTACCCTGAAGGTCGTAATTTTTCCTCTGCTTTTTTCTAAGTAAAGCAGTACGTGCACATGTGGCATCAATAAAAACAAGATGGGAGATTACTGAGGAATTACTGCGTATCCTGCTTGCCGGGCAGTCTTACGTCAACCAGACCCAGCATTGTGGCGCGGTGCATCGCCTGTACCCGGTTCGAAACGTTGAGTTTATCATAGATTCTCGCCAGGTGAAAATCTACCGTTCTTTTACTGCATACCAAAACTGCTGCGGCTTCCCTGGATGACTTCCCTTCCAAAACCAGGCTCAGGACTTCAGCCTCCCGTTTGGTTAGGGAGACAATGCGATCTTCCTGAGTCTCGCGCGGCTCGTCTTTGCTTCTGTCCAGCTCCATATTACTACCTACCAAAGACCATAGCGCTTAACTACTGACATGTCGGAATATATTCCGAATGCTTGACTGCCAATTTACCTATTAAACCGGCTAACTATTGACATGTCGGAGTATATCAGCAGATTTTGGTTCTGTCAAGGCACAAATTAAACCCCATCCGTGCGCAATGTTCACAATTTGTGGATGTAGCGTGCAGGTTGGCAGCCTGATAGGTAATCACTCATGGACATAATTGTGGGAAGCACGGAGATAGAGGTGAGAAATTGGAACACAAATGATGGGGCAGGATTCGGAAATCCTGCCCCAGAAATTTTATACACCTAATTCGACTGCCGACTGGCAACCCCTGACTGCTGATTCGCCGACTTATTTAAGTATGATATTCGGCGTTGATCTTCACATAATCATATGAGAAGTCGCAAGTGAATGCGGTCGCGCTCTTGTCACCAAGCCCGAGATCGACTGCAATAATGAGTTCTTTCTCCAGCATAGGTTTTCGAGCAATTTGCGCGTCGAGCTTCACCGGTTCGCCTTTCTCCACTATCTTAACATCGCCGAAATGGAGAGTCGTCTTTGCCGGATCGACATGCGCACCCGATCCACCGGCAGCACAAAGCACCCGGCCCCAGTTGGGGTCCTGGCCGAAGATAGCGGTCTTAACCAGAGGAGAATTGGCGATTTTCATCGCGACCGCTTTTGCATCGGCATAGGACTCGGCGTTTATTGCGTGAACCTCGACATATTTGGTAGCGCCTTCGCCGTCATGAGCTATCTGCTTGGCAAGTTCGGTGCAGACCTGGGTAAGCGCTTTTTCGAACTGCTCATAAGCGGGCGTGTCGGGTTTTATCTGCTGACAACCTGATTTGCCGTTTGCGAGCATAATCACACAGTCATTGGTGCTCATGTCTCCGTCCACGCTCAGGCTGTTAAGGCTGCGCTCGACTGCCGAAGCAAGACAGCTTTGCAAATCAGCCGGTGAGATATCGGCATCGGTGGTGATAAAGCAGAGCATGGTCGCCAT
>DJHI01000055.1:252-823 GCA_002431715.1 Armatimonadetes bacterium UBA5829 | reverse complement strand
GGCAACAGCATCCATAATACCGATCTCAACTTTATCCATCGGCAGATTCTGTCCGATAATGCCTGTCGAGGCAGTAAGTACCATATCGACCGGCACATTGAGCAGATCGCCTGCAAACTTTCGGATATGAGCGACGTCCTTGAGGCCCTGCTCACCCGTGCAGGCATTAGCATTGCCGGAGTTTACGACAATAGCCCTGCTCTTGCCGGATTTTATAGTTTCCATGCTGACCGCGACCGGCGCGGCTTTGAAAACATTTGTAGTAAACATCGCAGCGGCCGACGCTTCAACCTCGGAATATATTATCGCGAGGTCAGTTCCCTGCTGCTTGATTCCACATCTGACTCCGGCGGCCTTATATCCCTTCGGCGCAGTAACCGCTCCGTCTATTTTTTTCATTATTCTAGCTCCATCGATATTCTATTTTCGCGATATGGTTATTTCGCACTTTTGCGACAAATTGCCTATGGATAAACCGCCGGGGTCATAAGGCCTGTGGTTTCGTCCAGACCCAGCATGACATTCATATTCTGCACTGCCTGGCCCGCAGCGCCCTTGCCCATATTGTCGA
>DJHI01000055.1:0-230 GCA_002431715.1 Armatimonadetes bacterium UBA5829 | reverse complement strand
GGTTATGATGACTCTGTTCGTTCTCTCGTCGCATATGATCCCGATATGGACGAAGTTGCTTCCCGAGACACTCTTTGTGCAGGGCTGCTGGCCTTCATCGAGAATGGCAACAAATGTCTTTCCTGCATAGAAATCTCTGTATAGCGCAATCAGTTCAGATGCGCTTGGGATACTCTTCCCCTGCGCCGCACTCGCGTAGGCGGTGGTGAGAATGCCCCGGTTCATTGGCA
>DJHI01000048.1:10328-12149 GCA_002431715.1 Armatimonadetes bacterium UBA5829 | reverse complement strand
GAGTTATGCCAAAAATCGCTTATCATACCCTTGGCTGCAAGGTCAATCAATACGAAACAGAGAAGATACGCCAGTTTCTGGAAATGGCGGGCTTTCAGACAGTACCTTTTTCATCGCGAGCGGATGCCTACGTAATAAACACCTGCAGTGTTACTTCCGTCGCGGACAGCAAATCCCGCGCAGCAGTTCGGAAGGCGATTAAGCTTAATCCTGATGCATATGTGGTGGTGACCGGCTGTTATGCCGATATCGAACCCGCTCAAATTCGCGCAATAGAAGGCGTTGATCTTGTCATATCTCACGATGAGAAAGAATCGATACCTGAACGCCTGGCCGCCAGGTTTAGTTCCAACACCCAACATCCAACATCAGAGACTCGTCCTCGTACGAGGACACGCGCGGTGGTAAAAGTCCAGGATGGCTGCGATCAGTTCTGCGCATATTGCGTGATTCCATATGCCCGCGTTGGTAGAACCTCCCGGCCAATCAATGATGTGATAGATGAACTCAAGTCCCTTGCAGACTTCGGATACAAAGAAATTGTTCTTGCTGGGATTCGACTTGGTTCGTATGAAGATGGAGACATCCATCTGCCCGGCCTGATCGATAAAGCGGCTCGGATTGATGGTATAGATAGAATCAGACTGAGTTCAATCGAGCCCTGGGAAGTAAATGACGAGCTTCTGAATGTGATGCTCCAGCCAAAGGTCTGCAGGCATCTGCATATCCCGCTCCAGAGCGGCGACAGCAGCGTGCTCGAGCGCATGAACCGGCCCTATAGCGGCGATGATTATCGTAAAATCATAGAAAATGTGCGCAGCAAGATCGACGGGATAGGCATTACCACGGACGTAATAGCAGGTTTTCCCGGTGAGACAGACGCGGAATTCAATAATACATGCGCCATGATTAATGATGTCGATTTTTCAAGGCTGCATGTATTCAGATATTCGCCCAGGCCGAGGACGAAAGCTGCCGGTATGCCGGATCAGGTAGACGATCAGACCAAAAAGCAGCGCGCTGAGAAACTGGCAGAGTCGGGAAAGAATGCAATGGCGCGGTTTGCGTCTTTGCAAATAGGGAAAACTCTGGACGTGTTGGTAGAAACCGCTTCGGGAACACCTAAACAACTCACAGGGCTTACCGATAATTATGTAGGTGTTTCTTTTGAAGGTGAATCATCACTTAAAGGCAAAATTATTCCTGTAGAAATAATGGAAGTTGGCTCGGATGGGAGCGCAGTAGGTGCTGTCATGCCATCTTCGACTTTATGACGTTATGACGTGCGACGCTATGACGCAAATCATGGAGTGATAAATTGAGTGACTGTATATTTTGCAAGATAGCGAACAAGGAGATGGGGAAGCTGATCTATGAAGACGACCAGGTGGTTGCCTTTGAAGACCTGAGCCCTCAGGCTCCTGTTCACGTTCTGGTGATTCCAAAGAAACATATTGCAAGGATTTCCGATGTAACCGACGGTGAGGATGCCTGCCTTATGGGCCACATCATGGTCATTGCAAATAAGATAGCCGCCGAGCGAGGAATCGCGGAGGAGGGTTATCGAATCGTGACCAATTGCAATGAAGGCGCCGGGCAGTCGGTATGGCATGTCCATTTTCATCTGCTTGGCGGGCGCAAACTTGGCTGGCCTCCGGGTTAGGTGTCAGGTGCCGGATTGAGTAACTCCTCTCCTGAGGGAGAGGGCTTGGGGTGAGGGCACAGACGCTATTCTCATCCGCCAAAATATTGACACGAAAAGGCCTTAAAGGGTATAATCTCTACAGACGAACAATTCCGCATTTTGCAAAGCAAAATGCT
>DJHI01000048.1:6228-10295 GCA_002431715.1 Armatimonadetes bacterium UBA5829 | reverse complement strand
GCAGAAAATGCGACTGATGAACGGCTAACAGTAAGTGGGTTTAAGCGGATTTGGCTATGTAGCTAGCATTATAGCAGCGTTGCCAAGCCTTTCCCGCCGCTGACAAGCAGTGACGTGCAATTCCAGCCGAACGCTGTCGATGGAGGAGGGATTATGGTTGGCACAGGTTCAGGTAAAACCTAACGAAAGTCTGGATAGCGCTCTTAAGCGGTTCAAGAAAGTGCTTCAGCAGACTGGTGTTCTCAAGGAAGCCAGAGAGCATGAACACTATGAAAAACCCAGCGATAAGCGCCGCAAGGCAGAAGCCGCGAGGCGCCGCAAAATGAGTCGCAAGAGCTAATTGTTCAGGAAAGNNCTATGTCGCTATTTGACACGCTTCAACAGGATATGAAGCAGGCTCTTAAAAACAAGGACCAGTTGAAACTTTCAACTATCCGGCTTATTCTGTCATCGGTGAGCTATGCCCGTATTGCAAAGGGTAGTGAGCTCACCGATGATGAAGTTATGGCTGTCATCTCTCGGGAAGCCAAAGGACGCCGGGAGACGATTGAGTCGGCAATAAGTGGAAGCCGCGAAGATATAGCGGAACGCGAAAAAGCCGAGCTCGACATTCTTCAAACATACCTCCCAGAACAGCTTGACGAGGCCGAGATCGAGACAATTGTCAGGCAGATCATAAGTGAAGTCGGCGCGGTCGACCTGAAAGATAGAGGCAAGGTTATGGGGCCTCTTATGCAAAAGGTTAAAGGCCGGGCGGACGGCAGACTCGTCAGCCAGGTTGTCGAGAAGGTGCTGCGAGGGTAGACCCTCATATTATGAAACCACATTTGCCCCGAATCAAACGGAGCGAAAAGAAAAATCCCGAAACTCGGTCGAGAGTGGACTTGCAGAGATCAGGATTGGCCATCGCGATTGTCCTGGTGCTTTCATTTTTACTCTCGATTCATCTGCTGCCGAGTAGAGTATCTCTCAAACTCGGTGATATAGCCCCGGAGACGATCTACGCACACCGAACTACCCGTTATGAGGATTCCGCCGAGACCGCTCTGCGCATGAAACAGGCTGCCGAGAATGTAGCCCCGATATATGTCTCTGTACCGGGAGCCAAAAGGCAGGCCTTACAATCCATCAAACTGCTGCTGGGCGCAGTCAAGGACCTAAAGGCCAATAACCCAGGGCTGTCGGTCTCTCAGTCGGTCTCGTATGTGCGCGGAAGATTGGGCGAATCATCCGGGTTATCGGATGATATCATCAAATCGCTCGTTCAACTGGACTCCTCTGCAATATCTACTCTTCAGGAGCAGTCGACGCGTCTTGTCGGGCTTGCGCTGGATAAGCCGCTGCACGACGATTCATCCGAGATGCGAACGACGCGTAAAAATGTGGCGGATACGGCAAAAAGAGTGCTCGGTTCCAAGAGCACGGCGATTCTGGCAGGCAAGTTAGCAGCCTATGCAATTGTACCAAATAGAATTTTCGATGCCGAGCAGACTCTGGCTCAAAAGCGTTTGGCTCAACAAAAAGTAGTCCCCGCTAATAAGCTTATTGTTCGTGGAGAGCCCGTTATCGAAAAGGGCGAGCCCGTATCGCAGGAGCATATAGATAAGTTCAAAGCGCTCGGCCTCAGGCACCCTAAACTCGACTATGTCTCGGTGCTGTCATACACGCTGCTCATGATATTGATGGTCTGGATTGTGATGGCCTACCTGTGGAGATATCACAACGATGTCTACTCCAATACCAAAGCGATGTGGCTTCTGGCGCTTATTGTTATGTTCAGCACACTCGCGCTGAGGCTTGGAGGAAGCACCTTGGGCCTCAATCTCAGCCCGACCCAGGTCGGCTATCTCGGCATATTGTGGGTCTTGACGGCGGGGATGTTTATGGCGGTGCTTATTAACCCGCAGGTCTCCGTAGTTATTGTGGCGATGCTCTCGATAGTCCTTTCGCTGCTTCTCAATAACGAGCTGAAGTATGCGACCAGTGCGCTTGTGACTGCGATGGTCGGAATCTACAGTGTGGCCAATATACGCGACCGGAACGATGTTATGCGCGCCGGTGGAGCCATTTCAGCTGCCGGCATACTGCTTGTCTGGATTATCGGCGGCATTGCAAATGACCCGCTGCAGACTCTGATCGAAGGGACGATCTGGGCGGGCGTGGTTGTGCCTCTTGTGGCGACTTCGCTGTTCTTCTTCGGAATCGTTCCGCTGGAGAGACCTTTTGAGAGAACCTCTCACATATCACTGCTTGAATTGGCTGATACCAATAAACCGGCACTGCGCCGTCTTGTCGTAGAGGCGCCGGGGACTTATACACACAGCATGATCGTCGGTCATCTCGCTGAGGCGGCTGCCGAGAAGATAGGGGCGGATGCGCTGGTGGCGAGGGTGGCTTCATATTATCACGATATCGGCAAAATTCGCCGACCGCACTTTTTTATCGAGAATCAGAATATAGAAAACGTGCACGATCGCATGAACCCGACCCTGTCCGCGCTGGTTATCACCTCGCATATCAAGGATGGTATCGATATCGCAAAAGAGTTCCGCGTGCCGAAGGTGGTTCTAGACATCATAAACCAGCACCATGGAACATCTTTANNTATAATCAGTATACGGGCGAGCAGGAGGCTTCGACGGCTGTCGAGCAGCAGTTCAGATACCCGGGGCCGAAGCCGCAGACCAAGGAAGCGGCTGTGGTGATGCTTGCGGACTCGGTGGAGGCGGCCTCAAGAGGTTTGAGCAAACCGACACCGGCAAAGATCGAAATGCTGGTAAATCAGATAGTCGCCGACAGGCTTCGCGACGGCCAGCTCGACGAATGCGAACTGACCTTTAAAGACCTGAGCAGAATTACTGATTGCTTTGTACGTGCACTTACCAGTATCATGCATGCAAGGATCGATTATGCCGAGGCCGGCGGTGCGGAAGACAGGAAGTTAAATGGCGATGCGGATTCTAATCCAGAACTCACAGACGATACCGGTGAAGGTGCGCCGGATTCGGAGCCTGGCACAACGACTGCTGCAGGCTGAAAATTGCGAGGACAATGCAGAAGTCAGCATGCTGCTTACCGATGATACGCAGATTGCGCAGCTCAACAAGCAGTATAGAGATGTGGATGGGCCGACCGATGTGCTCTCCTTCTCGCAAATCGAGGGTGATGATGATTTTTCGGGAGACGAGGGTGACGGTCTCCTGGGAGATGTCGTAATATCAGTTGAGACCGCGAAGCGCCAGGCCGAGTCTGCGGGTCATCCGATTGATGACGAGATAGATATGCTTCTGGTGCATGGCATCTTGCATCTATTGGGTTATGATCATGCCGAGCCTGATGAAGAGAAGATTATGTTTTCTCGTCAGACAGAAATACTAAAAACTAATAACTAATAACTACTAATGACTGGGAACTGTATTTAAGTATGAGATTGATTCGAAATCCCGCCAACGGGTTTAAATATGCCATAGAAGGCGTTGTGCATGTATTTCGCACTCAGCGCCACATGCGTTTTCACTTTTTAACGCTGGTTCTGGTGCTGGTTGTCAGCCTTGTATTCAAACTGAACCGTGAGGAAGTGATCGTTCTGCTTTTTACCGTCAGCCTGGTGCTGACGGCGGAAATGTTCAATACGGCTATCGAGGCCGTAGTGGATCTTGTTACGCAGACCTATCACCCCTTGGCGAAATTCGCCAAGGACATAGCAGCCGGAGCGGTATTGATTACGACAATCAACGCGCTTGCAGTCGGTTTTCTCCTCTTTCCGGGTGGTGACAGGCTGCAGCTTATGGGCAGCGAGATCGGCCTGCATGTTCCTGACTGGACAACCATCATGGTGGTTACTTTCCTTTTGATAGCGGTAATGATCACCATGTGGAAAGTGGCGGGTGGAAAGGGAAAACTGCTGAAGGGCGGTGTAGTCAGCGGACACAGCGCTATAGGGTTTTTCCTTGCAACAACCATAATGTTCATGACGCAAAAAATCGCCGTAGCGATTATGGCGTTCTTATTAGCGGTATTAATCGCTCAAAGTAGAGTAGAAGGAGGTATACATACCCTTAGGGAAG
>DJHI01000048.1:258-6170 GCA_002431715.1 Armatimonadetes bacterium UBA5829 | reverse complement strand
AGCCGGAGCGCTTCTTGCCACAGGGATTGCCTGTGTGGTATATATAGTGCTTTCACCGGTTATCCCGCTAGGATAGGGGTATCAGACAAGTGGACGACGACCCAAACCGTATTCTGCCGGAACTTGGAATAATATTAATTCTGNNGTGCTTTTGAATGCGTTCTTTGCAGCAGCGGAGATCGCTCTTGTTTCCGTTAGAAGAACACGCATAAAGCAGCTCGTTGAGGAGGGTAATTCGCGAGCGAAAGTCGTGCAGTACCTGCTCGACAGGCCAACCAACTTCATGGCCACAATTCAGATCGGCGTTACGCTGGTCGGATTTTTGGCATCAGCATTTGCTGCCGTGAACCTCTCATATTACCCTACCGTCTGGCTTACGCTGCTCGGGCTTTCCGAAGCAACAGCAAAAGCCTTATCGGTGTTTGTCATCACGCTGATAATAGGTTTCCTCACTCTCGTGCTCGGCGAGATAGCCCCTAAGAATCTGGCAATGCAGCGCGCTGAAAAGTTCGCGCTTGCCGTAGCGAGCCCTATCAGGTTTTTGTCATACCTGATGCTGCCCGCCGTGAAAACAGTATCTTTCTTTGCCGATCTGATTGTAAGGCCGTTCGGAGTGCGAGCGACATTTTCGGCCCCGGTTTTAACCGAAGAAGAGCTCAAGATGCTGGTGGAGGCGGGGGAAGAAGAGGGTGTGATCGAGGTCGAAGAGAAGGAGATGATCCACTCTATCTTCGACTTTACGGATACTGTCGCGCGCCAGGTAATGAAGCCGCGAACGGATGTCCACGCCGCTGCGATAACGAGCACTCTAGATGAACTTTTGGATGTTATTACAACCACGGGCCATTCGCGAATCCCGATATATGAGGAAAACATAGACAATATCGTCGGGATCGTTCACGCCAAAGACCTGCTGCCTATCCTGCGGCAGGATAAGCGTCTCTTCGATATCCAGACAGTAATGCGAGAAGCATATTATATTCCTGAGACAAAAGATGTCGACGAGCTTCTTGCTGAGTTCAAGCGCGGAAATATCCAGATGGCAATTGTCCGCGATGAATACGGCGGAACGGCGGGCCTTGTGACTGTGGAAGACCTGCTTGAGGAGATCGTCGGCGAGATCAGGGATGAGTATGACATTGAGGAGCCATTANNCAGATCATAGATGAAGACCATGCCAGAGTCAGTGCCCGCATGAACATAGACGAGCTTAATGACGAAATGCACCTCGAAATCCCCGAGAGCGAGGATTACGAGACCATAGGCGGACTGGTCTTCGATATCTTCGGCAGGCAGCCTGCCGAGGGTGAGATGATCAGCTATGAGAACCTGGATTTCGTGGTCGAGAAGGTGGAAGCGGGAAGGCTCCATACCATTCTTGTAACCAGGACCGAAAGACCTGTCGAAGAATCCGAAGAGTCGAATCATTCCAATGGCAAAGCAAAAAATGGCCATAAGGCTGAGAGGTAATCCAAATCAAACACCAGGATTTTAACTGGATGCAGTATTACCTGGATTTGGGATTTGCCATCTGCTTTATGGCTTGGTTCTATTTTGCTATTGAAAGAAAACGGCGCCCAATAAAACNNAACCTGAAGATATCATTTACCAGGAATGGTTTAGGTCAGGTTATCGTCTTACTCCATTCTGGGCACGGTTCGGGGGAGCGAATAACTGCCTTAAATTCCTCATTCTCAAAGATCGTCTGGTCTTGCGCGCGCATTTTCCTTTTAGTGTTATAGGCTATTTCTTCCTTGATTTTGAGATTCCCTATGAGAACATCATTAGCGTCTCGCGCCAATCATTTCTTTTGCACAACAGGATAACTCTCGAGTTTCTAGGGACTAGGCGTAAGGAAAAAATTGTATTTACTGTTCGCAATCCTGAAAAGGTAATGGATTTGCTATTGCAATTCAACCCTGGCATCTTGCGTTATTAGCTGCAGTTGTTGCTGAAAAACTAAGAAACTCACTAATCCTATTGCCTCGGCACCTCGACTTCAGTGAGTGTCGATTCCACCACTCTGTCCGGTGTCAGGCCCTCAATCTCAGCCTCAGGACGCAATATCAAACGATGCCTTAGTACCGGGGCCGCAATCTGCTTTATGTCATCAGGGATGACATACGACCTATTATTAAGCGCAGCTATGGCTTTTGATCCCAATAGCAAATATATAGATGCTCTTGGGCTTGCACCGAGCACTAAGTTGCGGTTCTCGCGGGTCTTACGTACCAGCTTGGCGATATAATCGACCACCGGCTGCTCCACTACTACTTCTGATACCATCTTACGAAGTTCGACGACTTTGTTTGCATCGAGCACCGGCTCGATTCCGGCATTAGCAATATCAACCGACCTAAACCCTGCATTATAGCGCGAAAGCATCTCGGTTTCAGTTTCATATGCAGGATATCCAACTATCGTTTTAAACATGAACCTGTCGAGCTGTGCCTCGGGCAGAGGGTAGGTGCCTTCATACTCTATCGGGTTTTGAGTGGCAAAGACTGTGAATATCTGCTCCAGAGCGTGGTTCTCACCGTCGATAGTCACCTGCCTCTCCTGCATAGCTTCCAGCAGAGCGGCCTGGGTCTTGGGAGGGGTCCTGTTTATCTCATCAGCCAGGAGCAGGCCGGTAAAGATAGGCCCTTTTCGGAGCTTGAAATTGCCTGCCGACGGGTCAAAGACATTGGTTCCTATGACATCCGACGGCATCAGATCGGGCGTGAACTGAACCCTGTTGAAATCGGCTTTTACGGCAAGCGACAGCGCGCGCACCATGAGCGTCTTTGCGATTCCTGGTACGCCTTCGAGCAGCACATGCCCTTCACATAGCACTGCCACCAGCATCTGGTCTATCACTTCGCGCTGGCCGACCACCGCCTTCGCCATCTCGTTTCTAACTTTATCGGCCGCCTGGGATACGGCGCTAACGTCAAATTCCAATGCCAAGCTCCTTCTCCAGCTCAAAAACCTCTCTGGCTATATCCACAAGTTCTTCCTGAGTGGGCTTCTCTCCTGCCTGATTGGCCCTGTCACACTGAGTAAGCACTTTATCGGCTCTTGCGGCGAGTTCGGCGGTTACCTCTTCGGAGAGCCTCAGAAATATTTTATTGGTCTGTGAATCGGTTGATAATCCGAGTTTTACGCACAAACTTTGCCTGAACGACTCGCACAAGACACCCGCAGCCAGGTCGGATGCATGAGCGCGCTTATATAGCCGGGCAACCGACTCGACAAACTCATAACCCGGCCTCACGGCCTCCGCCGGAGGCAAGCTTCGTACCGCTCCAAACCGCCTGCCTCGGCTATAGACCAGCAAAATGAGTGCAATAAATGCAATCACGATAGCAGTCCAGACTTGGCTGCTCATATATGAGAGCAGCGGCCTGTTTTGTATGATCCCGTGGTGGTACTCATCAAATACTATCAAATCATCTTTAGAAGCATGCTTATCTATTATTTTCATGAGCTTGATAGCGTTAGCGGTCTTGCGCATGCCCTTGTTGGTGATTGTTTTTCTGGATGGAAAGGCGTAGATAAAGCCTTTGCCCGATTTATAGGTCGATCCGAATGCAGCCGGAACACCGTCCAGTTCGTCAGCCAGAAATATTGCAGTGCCACCGCTATTGACCCAATTATCCAGGGCTTTGCTCTCCTCGTCCGAGATGCCGGGGCCAAGGATATTTTGCGTGAAACGACTGTCTTCCGCTGCCGTGCTGGGCTGCACGACAATCAATATTTTGGTATCCTCAGGCATTTCGGTATAAGGCCTGTCCAGGCGATCCACGCGGTAACCGGTTCTCTGCAAAAGAGTAAAAAACGCCTTCGTGCCCATGGGGTCTGCATTATATGTTGTGCTGACCTTAGATTCTTTCGACTTTTGAGGCCTTACGACAAACACACTTCCGACAATGAGCGCAATAAGCAGTGCTATCAAGATGACGGAGTCTTTTTTCATGCCGCCGCCTCTTTAGCAATGCTCCGATAAACATCGAGCGCCCGTATGTAATCATCTCTATCGCAGCTCTCACGGCCGTAAAACTTGCGGTCGAAGTCTCCGGTAAGAGGTTTTAGCTGATCGCGAAGCGACAAGCAGCCTGTTTTGTCCAAATCCTGGAGATACTCCCAGTTGGTCCGGCTCTTCTCGAAACGCAGTGCGCCTGTTTCGTCCAGGTGAGAAATCGATGCCAGATATACGCATCTGAACGCGCCTCGCCAGTCACTGAGTTCCGCGAGCCTTGCAGCCTCTGAGATTAGCGGACCGGCGGAGGGCAGTTCATAACGGCCTCCGGCCCCATCATTTTTACCCTCTTGTGTGGCATTTAGCCTGATCGAGAGCTTTCGGATAATCAGAACAAGCAGAGCAAAGAATGCGATTATTACCAGGCATGCAAAGATCAGTGATGCCGCACGACCTGCCTTTCCACTCTGCAATCCGAGGGTTCTGGAGAGCCACATGAATATATTTTTGATGACCTGTGCGGCCTTGCGTGAAAAATCAGTCCACCACTTAGGCGGCTTGTGCTCTTCATAGACGCGGTTATACTCCGGCTGTGAGAGAATCCGCTTTAGCTCATGGCGGACGACTGCAGGATTTGTCTTTTCCGGCGGGTTCTGAGCCGACGATGCGCAGTTGGAAGCAGCCAATAGAAGCAGCAGAGCCAAAATGGCGAAAATACTTCGCTTGAGGGCAGTGTGTAAATGCATAAAAGAATTGCAACCTGCCAGTTTTGTCATTCCGAGGAGCGCACGCGACGACGAATCTGCTGTTAATAAGTCACCCAAAGCAGATTTCTCGCTGCGCTCGAAATGACATAGTCCCGCTGCTTCGCTTATCATTGCTGCCCGTCTACAGGTGTCGATTGCTCAGGCTCCGGCTGCGGAATCTTCTCCTGCGGCAGGCTTGTAATATCGTGAGCCGACATCTCTTTTGTCTTATGGTCCAGCTCGCCAGCTAATAGCTCAAGGTCATAGCCCTCTTTGCGTACACGGATATCATAGTAGAGCAGAATTGCTATTATTGATGGAATCGGCACGAGCAGTGTGCCGAATACGGTCATAAGGAGCGTCGCTAAAACCAGAAGCCCGGTGGCTCCTTTTTGCCCCATTATTTCAGGGCCTATATAAGCTCCATATACCGGCCCGACAATCAATCCGAACACCAACCCAATTACAATCAGTGCAATCAGCATGACCCCGAAGATCTTCCAATAGTATCCGTTGGTCAGATGCAGGCTTCTTTTCATGGACTTAAAAGCGCCGTTCGCCTCTAAAATAAATGCTGACTCAAGAAATAGAAGCTTTATGCTGGCATAGACGAACCAGATAAAGAAGATAAAGGCAAGACCGCCGAAAACAAGCGCGTTTATTACGTATGCCATCATATCCTGCCCATGAAGTGTAGGATCAGGATTTGAAGGGGCGAAAACGCCTATCACTTGCAGAGGACCGGCTGTTATAAGGCTCTTAAGCAGCACGATTCCTATGAAAGGCCAGAATATCTTTGATCTTAGAATCCGCTTATAGCATGAGGCAATCGATGATTTGCGACCGAGGTATGAGTCGGAGATTCCATACGTAAGTGCGCCCGTTACCACCGCTTCGGCCGCTAATGTTATTATCATTATAATTGCCGAGTATAAATCAAACGAGCGGCTTGCCCCTGGATTGTTTAGAAAACTGGTCAGAAGGAAGACCGGGACATAAACGATAGCGGCCGAGCCGACCAACAGTGCAAAATTGTTTTTGTAAAGATCGACAGTCTCATCGAGTATATCGGTAATCCCGAGCGGGCGAAGACGCCGCAGTTGAGTGTTCATGTTTTTCTCCCTAAGTAATTCACGGTTGGTCGCTTTGCATATCACTATGATTTTTAATATCAATAAAACCACAAACAACAGTGCAATTTACTA
>DJHI01000048.1:0-215 GCA_002431715.1 Armatimonadetes bacterium UBA5829 | reverse complement strand
AGGAAATGTGACTCTTTCCTAATCGTAAATTGCTTAGAGTTGTTTTCCGAACAGTTCTCTTGCGTTATTAGTCGTTACTTCAGCCAGTTTCTCGATTGAAATCCCCTTGATCCGTGCCGCTTCCTCCGCTACTATCCGCACATAGGCAGGCTCATTTCGCTTGCCTCTCATCGGAACCGGAGCCAGATACGGGCAATCCGTCTCGATAAGAATTC
>DJHI01000202.1:6641-6799 GCA_002431715.1 Armatimonadetes bacterium UBA5829 | reverse complement strand
CATATGCTCTCTGCAGGAAAGTCGAGTAGAACGCCACCACCGGGTGCATCCCACCGGCGGCCAGACCGGCTGCGAACGTGACCGCATGTTCCTCGGCTATACCCACATCGAAAAACCGATCCGGGTAAGTATCCGCGAACTTGGCAAGCCCGGTTCCA
>DJHI01000202.1:3129-6613 GCA_002431715.1 Armatimonadetes bacterium UBA5829 | reverse complement strand
CAGCGGTTATTGCGACAATTTTCTCATCCTGCTTTGCAAGCTCGATAAGGGTCTCGGAGAAGACCTTTGTATAGCTCGTGTTTCCTGTTGCGCGCTCGATATTGCCGTCGGCTACGTCAAAACCCGATATACCGTGGAAGACTCGCGCATTGTTTTCAGCGAACTCATAGCCCTTGCCCTTCTGAGTGACGACGTGAATCAGCAGCGGGCCCTTGAGCCTCTTGGCGCTTTCAAAAACATCGATCAAAACTTCAGTGTTATGCCCATCTATCGGCCCCAGATAAGTGAAACCGAACTCTTCGAAGACTACACCCTTTGTCGAACCCAAAAGACGGGTCACACCATGACTGAGGCCTTCAGCCGTTCGGGCGAGTGTCTTTCCGGCGGGAATCTTTTCGGCCATCTCTTTAGCGCGAGTCTCGACCCTTTTATAGAGATCGGCCATACGCAGCTTACTAAGGTATAACGACATACCGCCGACATTCTCGGCTATCGACATCGTGTTGTCATTCAAAACCACGATAACATTGGTCTTTAAATGCTCAGCATTGTTGATGCCTTCAAGGGCCAGGCCGCCGGTCATTGCGCCGTCGCCGATAACGGCGATCACATGCTCTTTTCCGCCTCTTAAATCACGAGCTTTCGCCAGTCCCAACGCCGCTGAGATCGACGTGCTGGCATGCCCCGCGCCAATGGGGTCATGCTCGCTTTCGTCTCGCTTAGTGAATCCCGAAAGGCCGCCTGCCTGGCGAAGAGTTGAAAAGTCTTTTCGTCTGCCTGTCAGGAGCTTATGAGGGTATGACTGGTGGCTCACATCCCAGATCATCTTATCTTCAGGCGAGTTGAACACGGTGTGCAGAGCGATTGAAAGCTCCACCACGCCCAGATTGGAGGCCAAATGGCCGCCGGTTTTGGAGACCGTGTCGATTATCGTCGCTCTTATTTCATCGGCAAGCTGCTTCCTATCTGCCTCTTTGAGCGCCTTTAGGTCCGCCGGTGAGTCGATTTTATTTAAAACTGTAAAATGCTTATCCATATCAACTGCCTAAAATAATTCTCACTATATCGAGGTCCGATGGTTTATCCACATCCTCGCCGATCTCTGGATACTCGCTTATAACCGCCGCCACCTTCGCATCCAACATTCTACCCACAGTGCGTTCAAGCATAGACAAATGCAGCATCCGCGGGAATATCTGCGCAGCGATTACTCTGAAAAGCACTCCAATGCCGATCAAGCCGGCAAGCTCGACAACGTGCTTCCGCGCGTCATAAGCCCTGGCAATTGCTCCCCAACTGTGCTCGAAGAACCTTTGGCTCGCGAGCATTATATTTCCACCGGTGAAAATGCCGTCTCCGGTTTTCAGATATGTCCTGTGAAGCTGTGGGTATTTCGCCAAACAATGCTCTTTTTTAATTATCGGAAAAGCGAAGTCTACATTCAGTTCCACAGCCCTGCCGATAAAATCTTCGATGGCTTCCGGCTTTATAAGCGGAATATCCGAGCTTACTATCAGCACATTTCCCTTTGAATCGAGCGCGTCGAGTCCAAGTTTCATGTTCGCAACCAGGCTGTCGGCAGGCTTGACGACTATATCTATTCCATCACCGCTCACTTCGCCGACCGCCGCAATCCGTCCTATAGAGGGTGACGCTTTAAGCGCATCGACGACCCATCCGAGCATGGTCTTGCTGCCTATCTCTACCATAGCCCGGCTCATATCCGCGTTGCTCGGACTAAGCTCCTTGCCTGCCGGTGCACCGGCCAATACTATCGCATCTATTTTGCTCATTCGATACTACTTCTGCGTCCGATTGTCTTAGTCATAAACACCTGCGAAAACTCGCCCATCACACTCATCGCCGCCTGGTTGGCTCGGTCATGATTTTCAAAAACTCCGAATACAGCCGATCCGGACCCCGACAGCATAGCAGCTTGCGCTCCCGAGTTCATCAATGCGGATTTCGCGCGGGCTATTTCGTCAAATTCCGCGCATACCACCGGGTCAAAGTCATTATATAAACAAGCGATCAGTTTTGCTTTATCGCCGTGTCTTGTCGCATCCTCGGCCTTTCCACTTGCGCCCTGCTGCCGATTCTGCAATTTATCGATCCGGTCATAAGCCCAGGCGGTCGAGACTCCCACATCGGGCTTGATTACAACCAAATCCATCTCCGGCGCATCGGGTAGGGGATCGATTATCTCGCCTCTGCCTCGCATTCGCACCGTGCCGCCATAGACAAAAAGCGGAGCATCGGAGCCCACAGCAGCAGCCATATCCGCGAGTTGANNCTTCCGCCGCCAAGTCCCGCCTGCATGGGTATACGCTTTCTGAGCAGGCATTTGACTCCCGAATGTATACCTGTTTTCTTAAAAAACTCCTCGCAGGCGTTATAGACTATATTTTCACGCCCTTCAGGCACGCCGGCAGTATCGCACTCTATGCTTATCCTGCCATTTTCCGCCTCGGTCAATATCAGGTCATCAGTAATATAGATGGTCTGCACGACGCTGTCGATCTCGTGATAGCCGTCAGGCCGCTTACTCAATACCTCCAGCGTCAGGTTCACCTTCGCATATGAGACCATCTCTATTGAGTTCATATTAAAACCTGCGCAAATACACTAAACTGGAGATGCAAGAAATTACCAATAGCGAACACACCACGATTGCGCAGATGTTGCTATATGCCTCCACGGCAAATTCAGTAACAAAGAACAACGCAACCGAAACAATAGACGCAATAATCCCCGACCATAAAAGCGTCCATCCGCAAAAGTGATTTACCGGATACCATATATCAGGATTATTTAAAGTCTTTGGCACTCGAACTCCATAAAATCCATTCGGAGGAATTCTCCGCAGGATCAACGGAATCGCAATTAGAATTATAAGCAACCCCGTCCCGAGCCAGAGATAGAGAAAATTCTGTTTCGCCATGTTATCGTCACCTGCGATAAAGGCGACCGATTCAGCCGGACGCCCTTGGGTAGTTTAACAACGCTGGGCTGCTATGTCAAATATCTTACTTCGTTGCCGCAAGTAGATACGCGCGCTTTTCTTTCGGGAATTTTTCTATGGCATAACGCAGTGTAATGCGCGGTATATCCGATCCATGCTGTAATATGAATGCTTCAAGACGCGGCATATCAGTCTTGCCAGCTTCTCTGAGCATCCAACCATTGCCCTTTTGCACCAGATCATCGCTCTTATCCTTAAGCAGTTTCTCAGCTATGTCATACACATCATCAAGGAAAACTCCGGCTCTGGCGTGCAATATGAATATAACAGCAGAAGATCTCCGTATCCATCTATTTGATGATTTAGTCCACACCTTGATTTTCGGGATAAGGTCTGGGTGATTCTTTACCACCAACCCGAGAACATGCGGGCCAAGGTGATCCACCGCCGCCCAGTTATCACACAAATTCCGCTCGATCCAGTCCTTGCAGTGCTCGAAATCTCTTTCACCAAGCCTATCAG
>DJHI01000202.1:1901-3105 GCA_002431715.1 Armatimonadetes bacterium UBA5829 | reverse complement strand
CGAATCTTTCGAGGAATGTCAGCGCAAAAAGTGTCACCTCGAACAACTTCTTTTCCAAAAGCTTGTCGCAAAGAGACAGAGCTTCTTCGATTGTCCAAGTCTTCTCCAGCCCAGTGCAAAGCTCACTTTCCAGTTTTTGCAGGCTGGGAAGTCCTGTTCCGAAACAGGTGATCGTGCCTTTAAAGTATCTGCACTCGCCCTGTGCCCGCACCGGGTCTCCAAGGGCCTTCAGGCCGGATACAACCTGATTCGCAAATGATTCTATTTTGTCTTCCATCACTTCTCCTGAAACCTGTTTGCCAGCGTTCCAAATTCTTCAATCGATAGTGTCTCGCCGCGCCTACCGCCGTCGATCCCTGCATTTTCTATAATTCTATGCGCTGTCTCTTTATCCCATCCCATCTCAGCCGACGAACTCAGGGCGTTCAGTAGTGTCTTTCTTCTCTTTCCAAAGGCAGCCCTTACTACCCTGAAAAAAAGGTTTTCATCTCTGACGCACACAGCCGGTTTCTCGCGCACAGTCAGTTTTACTATTTCGGAATCAACATCCGGCACGGGATAAAATACATTCTTCGAGACCTTCATCACGCTCTCGATCTCGCAGTGATATTGGACGAAAACGCTCAGCGAGCCGTAATCATCAGTGGCCGGTTTTGCCTGGAGCCGCATTGCAACTTCACGCTGCACCATCAAAATGATCGATGAGACCATTTGTTTAGAGTCGAGCAGAGTGGTGATAATCGGGCTGGTGATGTAATACGGCAAATTCCCGACGACAACCCATCTGCCGCCGCCTCGCTCTTTCAAAAAGGCGGGCAAATCTATCTTGAGAAAGTCCTGATTTACAATCTCGACATTTCTATCGGCCAGCACATCTTCCAGGACAGGAATAAGTTCGCGGTCCGCCTCCACACATACCACTTTCGCGCCCGTATCCGCCAGTTCCTGAGTCACCGTTCCCAATCCCGGTCCAATCTCCAGTACATTAACGCCTTGCCCGGCGCCGCTGGCCGACACGATGCGATCTAGTACATTACGATCGATCAAAAAATTCTGCCCGAGCCTTTTTTTAGGCCGCAGATCATGTTCGGCAAGGAGTTTTTTAACTTGTGGAGCGGATGTGAGGTTCATACTAAGTTACAGATCCGCATTTTGCAAAGCAAAATGCTATTAAGAGTCGCATTTTCGCAGAAAATGCGACAGG
>DJHI01000202.1:0-1883 GCA_002431715.1 Armatimonadetes bacterium UBA5829 | reverse complement strand
TAATCAGGCCGCCCTATGGCGGCCCTAATCTCAACTTTTACTTGACTGCAGCGCTGTCACTCTAAAACATGGACATTTACTTTTTTTCGTCCAAAGCGGATAGCATCCCGATATGTGTCGAACCCAAGGTCAATTCGATTTCCCTTGATAGATCGACCCACATCACCGGCAATCGCATGGCCATAGCCCTCGATATAGAGCTTGGATCCAAGCCTGATCACGTCGGGATCAACCGCCACCACGCCGTAGCCTGCTCTCATGCCGCAGCTTGTTTTGCCGCTTGCCCAACGCCCGCAGCTTCTCGGGCCTGGATCATATGCGCTTGCCGACATTTTCAGCACTCGCAATGTGCGGAACTCACCGCGGCTGGTATAGCTCCCGCGCGAACCGATGCTGACCACCTGGTTAACGGGCTGCTTAACCACTACACTCTCGACTTTGGTGCGCATTACCGGCACGCCGTCATGACAGCGAACCTTATAACGCACAACCTTCTCTCCACGCTGTCCGGTTCTGGTTGTCTTAACCACTCCCGGACGGAGAGATTTAGTGAATGTTTTAACCGTTTCGAATCCGATCGGGAGCTTTGTCTCCTCAATCGTCTCCGTTACATGAACGACCTTGATAATCATTCCTTCTCTCGGTCGTTCATTCGTCGCTGGTGTGACCAAATCTAGCGGTCCCACCACGACCCCTTCTTCCTTGAGGGTCGCGCCGACAGACGTCTGGGCGGTACGTACTTGCCGTTCGATCCCATTTGACCAAATTTTAACTGTTACCGTCTCCAGGCGCTGGGCTTGCACGACGTCATCTCGGTTGGCTCCAACCGCCATCAGCAAAGGCAATATAAATAATGCCAGTGCGGCGGTTCTCGCGAGCCGAAACTCTCGTCTTCGCAATTCATCGCCTCCTTTCCCGCGCCAATTACCCCTCATGAGTAGGCCGATAAACCTTTGAGCATTAATATCGGCTCCTCGGGCAGTTGCCGCGAGAACGGTTTATGCTAACATGCTCTTCGCTATTCTGTCAAATTTAAGCTGTGTTTAGAAATAGCAGAGGCACTGAGAATGCAAGGACGCGCAAAAATCATTTTCCGCCGAGACATATTTATAACTTGCGGCTTGACAATCTATATCGTAATAAGTCTTCGCTATCATTCTCATAGCAGACGGGTTTAGCCGCAAACTGAGAACCGACAACCGTCAACCAATTTTTGTTGACCGTCGAGCCGGATTGTGATAACATATAGCGATAAGCTTTTGAGAACAGGCAGTGATGAGGACAAGTAAGTCTATGAGAGCTTGCCACAGAGACCCTGCGGTAGCTGCAAAGCAGGGGCAGCGCATATGACCCAAGCTCACCTCGGAGCCGACGAAAGAAAGGCAGTAAGCCTATTCTTAATCACGGAAGCGCTGAATAAGAGAAAACACGGATAAAGAAAATTTCCGTTTTTCCGTATTCTCCGTGTTTCAGTGATTAGGGGTTTGGCTTTTTTGCTGCTCATTAGAATCGTCCGGGATGCGCCCGTTATAGCGTTAATGAGGGTATGCGGAGCAATGACGCGACGTATGCCGAACCAGGGTGGTACCACGAAACCTCTCGTCCTTGGGATGGGGGGCATTTTTTGTAATAGGTGAACGCGATGAAGAGTGACGTGTTAAGGACAGGACTTGAAAGAGCGGCGGCGCGGTCGCTGCTAAAGGCTATGGGTTACATCGATGAAGAGATGTATAGCCCGCTTATTGGAATCGCAAACTCATGGAACGAGGTTGTTCCCGGCCATATTCATCTGGATAAAGTTGCCGACGCAGTAAAAGCCGGTGTGCGCATGGCAGGCGGAACCCCGATGGAATTCGGCGTGATAGGCGTTTGCGACGGCCTTG
>DJHI01000311.1:254-6333 GCA_002431715.1 Armatimonadetes bacterium UBA5829 | reverse complement strand
GGGTGATAACCGCAACGACTCCAATGACGCCCGTTTCTGGGGCCTTTTGGATCGCAAACGCATTCTCGGCAAGGCTATGTTCATCTTCTGGCCACCCGGCCGAATTCGATGGATACACTAAAAAGCAGGAAACAGGTATCATAACAGGTAATAGAGCGGACATGCACTATTACCTGTTTCATATTTCCTATTGCCTGGTTCCTATTACATAAAATGTCTATTACGCAGAAAATTGCAAATCTCAATCTATCCACGGTTATAGCCATAATAACCGTTCTGGTCGCGGCAAGGTTTATTCTGATCAGGCAGCGTTTTCCCTCAGCAAAGGCTATAGCCGAGGTAGCCGAATCGCTCGCTCTTGCAATCGGTCTGGTTTTTCTGCTGATACGGCCGTTTCTGGCCCAGGCTTTTTTTATCCCTTCCGAATCTATGGTTCCTACGCTGCTCATTAATGACCATATACTTGTCAACAAGCTGGTATATAGATACAGCGATCCGAAGACCGGAGATGTGGTTATATTCAAATCACCCAAGGCCGCGGGCCAGAATGAGGCGGATTTCGTTAAAAGGGTGATAGGACTGCCGGGCGATAAAGTCAAAATCACCGCCGGTTACGTGCTGGTCGATAATGTTCCTTATTATCATGACGATTTGCGCGATGCTTTGGCTGTTTACGGCGATGGAGAAGGCTTCAGCATGGTCAAACTGAGTAAGGGTAGGGTGACTGTAGACGGCAAAAGGATCAGCAAGTCGCGGATTGCCAAAGCCCTGGGAAAGCCCGGAGCCAAAGTAAAGATCGTTCCCGGAAAGGTATATGTCAACGATAAGCCTCTCTTTGAGAAATATGTGGCAGAGGATTCAGACAGGCTTTATCCTAACGACTTAACCCCAAAGCAGTGGACAATAACCGATAAGACTGGCTGCCGTGAGGTGAAAATTCCAAAAGGCCGTCTGCTGGTGATGGGTGACAATCGCAATTTTTCTGATGACGCCAGGCGCTGGGGGCTTCTAGACCGAAGCCGCGTTAGCGGCAAGGCTATGTTGATATTCTATCCGTTCAGTAGAACTAGATGGATACGGTGAAAAAGATAATAGAAAAAGGCAACAGGAATTAGGAAAGAGCACTTTGCCTTTTTGTTCGGGCAGATTTAAAATCTGCGCCGGAAAGGACCAAATGGCATCTTTGATGCCGCTACTTATCAAAATATGAGCATTTCTGACACGGATAGNNGATAGATGGATATATGAAACCCAGGCTCGTTCGCAGGGCTATGCCGGAATCGCCGGAGTGGACGAGGCTGGCCGTGGGCCGCTGGCAGGGCCAGTGGTCGCCGCGGCGGTAATTTTGCCTGAAGATTTCGATCCGGCCGGTGTTGATGACTCCAAGAAGCTCACTCCGGCAAAGCGTGATATTATGTTTGATCGTATAACCGCTGAAGCTCTGGCTGTAGGTGTGGGCATTGTAGATTCCGATGAGATAGACAAAATAAACATCCTCAGAGCCACCCATCTGGCCATGAAGCTCGCCCTTGAAGATTTGAAAATGTCATACGATTATGTTCTGGTCGATGGGCTTATGGTAAACGGGCTCGGCGCGCCGACTTTAGCCATAGTTAAGGGCGACAGCAAGTGTGTGTCAATAGGCGCAGCGTCGATAATAGCAAAAGTTACCAGAGACAGAATTATGGTCGATATGGACAGGCTCTATCCCGCGTATGGGTTTGCGAAGCACAAAGGCTATGCCTGCAAGAGCCATATGGAGGCGATAGAGACTTACGGGCCTTGTCCCTGCCATAGAAAATCATTTTCACCGATCAGCGAAAGGACGGCAAATTGCCTTCTCCCAGGGCTAGAATAGGTCAGAGCGCCGAGATTGCAGCCGCGGCCGAACTGGGCAAGCGGGGATATCGCATTATTGCGTCCAATTACCGCTGCCGGCAGGGCGAGATCGACCTTATCGCGCGGGATGGCGACTGTCTGGTCTTCGTGGAGGTCCGTTGCAAACGATCGAATTCCTACGGCACCCCTGCCGAATCGATCACTCCGGCGAAGCAGCGCAAAATACTCTTAACCGCACAGCATTATTTATCGGAATCGGGTCTTGATGACTGCGAATGCCGCTTTGACGTGGTCGAGGTTATTTCTTCAAACGGCAAGCTCCATGTTTCCGATATCCTCAAAAACGCCTTCTCTGCCTGATATATATGCCTCCTTCCTACTAGATGGCGGGTGAGGGTTAGGGTGATTTTCCCCCGCACAATTACCGGTTTTGCAATTCTCTTGTTTTACATATGTGAAACCCTTTGAAGCCTATGGAAGAACCTATAGGAACGAAAACCAACGCTCAGCAACATTCGGAGGAGGTATACGTACAAAATGAGTAGATTTACAGTCAGAAGGCGCAAAGGGTTCACCCTGATTGAAATCATGATCGTGGTTTTAATCATAGGTATATTGCTTGCAATAGCTATTCCGAACTTCATGCGCGCAAGAGAAACGTCCAGAGCCAAGAGCTGCTGCGCCAACCTGAAGCAGATTGAGACTGCCAAGGAACAGTACGCAATGGACGAGAAGCTGTCCGACGGCAGCGCAATACCTGATGGCGCTCTCTGGGCAGCCGGTGGTTATATCAAGCAGGAGCCTGCCTGCCCGTCTGGTGGCGACTACACAGTCAATGCTGTTGGCACCAATGCGATTTGCAGTGCGAATCCTGAAGGCGCAGTGGTTGGTGATTACAACTATCACGGTCTCTGATCCATTTCGTAAAGAAAGCTAGTTCTTATGGCCCGAGCATTTTTGCCCGGGCCTTTCCTCATATTTTATATTTCAACTTCTATAATTGACATTCACAACCCCGGTAACTTGACATACTTTAGTTCCAATCGTAACATGAGCTTGGGGCTGCGCAAGAAGCGTTGGAGCCTCGTGCTCTGGCCGGATCAGGAGCTGAAATATGAATGATAGAATACTTCTCATAGAAGATGAAGCGCCGATAGCTGAATCGGTTGCCTATTCTCTAAAATCCGAGGGATATGCTGTAGAAGTCGCTGGTGATGGCCTCTCGGGACTCTCCACTTTTCGCGCTTTTGCGCCCGATCTTATCATACTCGACTTGATGCTGCCCAAGCTCAGTGGATTGGATTTCTGCAGGATTGTGCGCAGGGAATCCAACGTCCCGATTGTAATGCTGACCGCAAAGACAGAGGAGATCGATAGAATAATCGGCTTGGAGATGGGCGCGGATGATTATTTGCCTAAGCCTTTCAGTGTGCGCGAGCTTATTGCCCGAGTAAAGGCTGTGCTCAGGCGTACTGCGGTGGCTGGTGAAGATGATCAGAAAACGACTCTGGAAGTTGGTGATATTTCACTCGATCTTCCTAAGAGGCGCGTGACTATTAAAGACAAGCATGTCCACTTGCCCCTCAAGCAATATGAACTTTTGAGAGCGCTGATGTCCAATAAAGGCAGGGTGCTCAGCAGGGAAGAACTCTTCAAGAGAGTCTGGGATGCAGATGCCGTATATGACACCGGTTCGCTGGATGTGCATGTGCGCTGGCTCAGAGAAAAGATCGAGCCGGATCCTAGTAAACCTCGCTATATAAAAACAGTACGCGGAGTCGGTTATAAGATCGTAAGTGATGAAGAAGATTAGCATCAAAAGGCTGTTTCTTCCTACTTTTGCACGAATGTTGATTGCGGTCTTGATAGCCGCAGGTGCCACAACTACGCTGCTTACAATTAAACCGGAATTGTCTTTCTGGTTGCGTTGGCTGATAATCCTTGTATTCCTTTTTGTGCTTATATATGGCATCCACCGGCATACTATGGCCTCCAGGCTGAATTGGGCCAGGAGTGTAGCTCGCGCTCTTGATCGCATTGCTCAGGGAAATGGTTCCTGGCGGAAAGAATTCGGAAATGATGTGGCTATAGATGCGTTTGGCTCGGAGATACATGACTCTCTGGATCGCCTCAACGAAAACGTTCGTGTGTTGCGTCGTGAGAGAAGACAGAGCCGGATGGTCATAGATAGCATGGCCGACGGTATTATCGCGATCAATAAAAAGGGCCGGATAACCATTTGCAACCCTGCCGCGCAAAAAATGTGCTGTGTAGGCGAGCCGCTAGAAGTCGGAATGAGGCTTGAGGACACCCAGGTGCATCCCGAAGTTACCAGACTGGTGTATGAGTGCCTGGAGGGCAAATGTGTTCTGAAGTCGGAGGTCAAGCTCTCCGGTTGGCCACAGAAGGTTATAAGCATTTATGCGGCATGGTATTCGGAGGCAAGTTCAGGTGCGGACAGCGTGCTGGTGATTCTTCATGACCTCACCGATGTCCGGCGTCATGAGCTGAACCAGAAAGAGTTTGTAGCTAATGTCAGTCATGAACTGAAAACGCCTATTACGGCGGTCAGAACCACGGCTGAAGCACTGCTTGCGGGCGCAAAGAACGATGAGGACTTCGTAGACAGGTTTTTAAATAGTATTATTGCCGAGAGCGATAGGCTTTCGGTATTAATCGAGGATCTACTGGATATTGCCAGGCGTGATTCGGGTATCACAAGGACTGAGAGATCACACTGTGCGATGATCGATATTATCAACCGTGCGGTCAGGGTTATATTGCCGCAGGCAGATCAAAAAGATATTCAAATTGATGTCGATGTGCCCGAGGATTTGATCGGATATTGCGATGAAGCGCAGGCTGTTCAGATGGTCAGGAACCTTATAGATAACGCTGTCAAATATACCTCCGAGGGTGGGCGAGTGAGTGTATCTGTGAGCCGACAAGGCTCCGATATCACCATTAAGGTCGCCGATAACGGGATCGGCATTCCGCATGGAGAAGTCGACAGAATATTCGAGCGTTTCTATCGCATAGACAAGGCAAGATCGAGGCGTTTGGGTGGAACAGGGCTCGGCCTGGCTATTGTGAAAGACATAGTGGAATCTCATGACGGCAAGATCAGCGTAGAGACTCAGCTCGGTAAAGGCAGCACATTTATCGTCACCCTTCCAGCCCGAGAGCAGGTGACATCTTGATTGCTGAGCAAATTATCTGTAGAATAAGTAACGATATAACATTCCAACTGGAATTGAGGCAGGAATGGAAAACACCAACGAGACAATAGGTGCAATTCTCATTAATGAGAGGCAGAAACGCGGCCTTTCGCTTGACGAAGTGCATGAAGCCACAAAGATAACCGTTCATAATATCTCCGCTTTGGAAGAGGATAGGTTCGATCATTTTCCAAACAGGGTCTATGCCCGCGCGTTCCTACGAGATTACGCCAACTTTTTAGGACTGGACAGCGGAGAACTCCTTGATAAGTATGAAACCGACTGGCAGGGTGTCAGCAGGGAGATAACCCAACCCTCCACGGCAAAGCGAAGGTCCGCATGGAAGCCCGTGCTAGTTACATTAACTATAATTATGCTTGGTTGTGTTGTGGCGGCTGGCTATTTTTACAAAGGCAATTTGAAGGTATCTTCCGTCGTTAGGCGAAATATCGAGAAGACGGATATGGCACAGCTGCCGAAGCCTGATCCTATAGCTCCAGTGAAGCCTGAAGCGACAAAGCCCAAAAAGGAACCTGCAAGGCTAGAAGCTGAGAAACCCGCACAGCCCGCACAACCGCAGGGTCTTACATTACAGGTGACTGCAATCCGACCAGTATGGGCAGATATCAAGGCTGATGGCGAGAAAGTCATCTACGGCACACTACCTGCCGGTATAAAGACAGTGACAGCGAAGAAAGTCATATTCATAAAGGTCGGCCAAGCAAGTGCCGTATCGTTGAAGCTCAACGGCAAGCAGCAGCCCGCAATGGGAACCTNNCCACGGCTAACATGGCCAAGACTGAGTTCAGGCTTCCCGAGCAGCCTGCGGAGGCTGAGCCCGTGTCTGCACCGGCCCCAGCGCCGAATCTCCCGGCAAATCATTAAGTATGCAGCAGGTTCCGCTGTCTGTCACCTATAACTTGTAACCTGTGCTGACCTTACTTATCCCATGTGGGATGTGTAAGGTCAGGGTCAGAAGGTTTAGGAAACTGGGTTTCCTGGCAGAGCCCCAAATAACTCCT
>DJHI01000311.1:0-177 GCA_002431715.1 Armatimonadetes bacterium UBA5829 | reverse complement strand
CCTGCAGAACTGAACACTCTCTATAACCTAAAAACTGTTGCTTAAGCCCGGCTTTTATGGTATATTACACTTCGGCGCTTTCAATAGCGGCGGGCACGAAAAAATCTTGCAACATGCTATTGACAATGCCGGTTTGAGTTAGATATAATTTACAAGTTCGGGTCGAGTAAGCTTGAC
>DJHI01000119.1:1972-9025 GCA_002431715.1 Armatimonadetes bacterium UBA5829 | reverse complement strand
AGCCCCAAATAACTCCTGCAGAACTGAACACTCTCATCAGTCCCGCTCAGCTTTACAACCCAAACCGCCGGAGGTATACTTGACTTAACAATTTGCAGGTACAGGTTACGGAGATTTATGCGTCTTTTTAAGGGGATATTTGGAAAAGTCGATCAACTGCTTACCGGTCGGCGGCCGGTTGATGATGAACTCTTCGATGAACTCGAAGAACTGCTCATTCAGGCCGACCTGAGCATACATACCACCACCAAACTCGTTGATTCCCTTCGCGATACGGCTCGAAAAGAGAGGCTTCGCGAATCCGATGAGATCAAAGATCACCTCAAAGCTCTTCTGGTTCAAATCTTGACCGAGGGCGACGGCCATGGAATAAAAGTCCCGACAGAAGCTCCGGCGGTATATCTGTTTGTCGGCGTCAACGGTGTCGGAAAAACGACCACTATCGCCAAGCTTGCATACAGGTTCAAAAGCCAGGGCAAACGAGTTTTATTGTCCGCGGCCGACACTTTCCGCGCCGCCGCGATAGATCAACTTGAGATATGGGCCAATCGGCTCGGAGTCGAGATAATCAAACACCAGCCGGGGGCCGATCCAGGCGCGGTGGTGTTCGATTCTATTCAGGCAGCGATTGCGCGTAAGGCGGATGTGGTTATAGTCGATACAGCCGGCAGGCTCCACACCAAGGCGAACCTTATGGAGGAACTTAAGAAGGTCGGTCGGATCGTCCAAAAGGCATTGGGTCGCGACGCCGATGAGACTCTGCTGGTTCTGGATGCTACTACGGGTCAGAATGCCGTCACCCAGGCGCGGGAGTTTATGAATATAGTGCCGCTGACGGGCATCGCGCTGGCAAAGATAGATGGAACCGCTAAAGGCGGAATAGTGGTTACAATAAAGGACGAGTTGGGCCTGCCCATCAAACTGGCGGGATCGGGCGAGCAGCCTGAAGATCTGGAAGATTTCAGCCCGCAGGCCTTTGTGGAGGCTTTGTTTGAGTAAATATTTGAGCCTGATAATCCCTGCATATAATGAGGAAGGGCGCATTGAAGCATGTCTGGAGGCTGTTCAGTCTTATCTGAGCGGCCTCGAAAAGTCATATGAGATCATCATTGTCGATGATGCCAGCACCGACCGCACGCTCGATATCGTCAAATCCAACGATAGCTGTGTGCGAATCATCAGCTACGAACCTAATAGAGGCAAAGGATATGCCGTCAGGCAGGGTATGCTGGCATCGGAGGGAGATTACGCGGCTTTCACAGATGTCGATCTGTCCGCTCCCATAGACCAACTCTCGAAGCTCTTTAATGCTATCGAGGATGGATATGATATCGCAATAGGCTCCCGTGCGGTAAAAGGGACAGTAATTCCAGTTCACCAGCCTTTGTATCGTGAACTCGGCGGCAAATGCCTCAACAAGATAATCCAACTCCTGGCCGTCCCCGGAATCAAGGATACACAATGCGGGTTCAAGCTCTTTAAGGGAGATGCCGCTCGCAAAATTTTCTCAAGGTGCATCATAAACGGCTGGGGATTTGACGTCGAAGTCCTCTATATCGCTCGAAAGCTCGGTTACAGGGTCAAGGAAGTGCCGGTCACCTGGAGCCATATGGAGGGCTCGAAGATACACCCTTTCAGAGCCGCACTGCGGGTAATATCGGATGTTGTTTACATGCGTCTTCGGCAGTTGACCGGCAGGATTCTGAAAAATAGCGCCCGGCTCAATAATGAACCGGGCGATCAAGGTCAATAGATCGGTCGACCGTTAATGGGATTTGAAATTACATCCTCGGCAGAATATCCTTGCCCTTTGTGCCGTCCTTATTGATTGTTCTGATGTCGATTGCCCCTGCAGCGAAGGACACGCTTGTATAGCTGCCGTCTTTGCGCGGATAGAGCCTGCCGCCCTGAACCTCACGTCTCCAGGCGTCATCCGACCTGCGCAAATTCTCAAAGCTGAACAGCTTCTTAATTTTTCCATTATTGAGGTTGAAGTTGTAACCTGCCGTATAGGATACGAACATCATGTCTTTGGGCGCATCGGCATATGCCGCGGGATCTATCTTCTCGCCTTTTTTTAGTTCCTTAAGCTTACCGGATGCGATGTCATAAACAACCATGTCGAACTTGTCGCGCTCGGAGCAGACAATCAGAGCGCCCTCAGGTGAATACCAGATGCCTTCGATCTTGCCGGGAAGATCGTCTGATCTAAACAAAAGCTTGTTATCATCGCCTGCAAGATAGAATGTCTGCTTACCGCCTGATTTTTTATCGACTCTCGAAATAATGCTTGCAGCATTTTCCTGATTGCTTGCACTCTTGCTGATTTTGCCGCCGGTTGTATCGATGGCCATAACTTCGTCGTTATCGGTTGTGACTTCGATTGTTTTATCGCTGGCCCAGTTTAGGCTCTTAACCGACTTGCCTTCGAGTTTATATGGTTCGGCCTTTAGCGCTTCCAAATCGATCACCCATACAGCCGACCTGGCTTTGTTTTTATCCTGAACGTTCCAGGCACCTGCCCACATTTTGCCCGACTCATTGACCTGCCAGGGCCCCATATCACCGACTTTGCTCATACTTATCCAAGTCGGCAGCATTCCTCTCGGCCCGGGAGTGGGTGGTTGTGGTGGATTAAATAATCTATATATCAGAGCTATCAACACCAGCGCAGCGAGAATTACGATGGGTAGTCGATTGTTTTTCATCTAGCCGTCCTCCAAGGTTTTGTATGCATACATTATATACGTCTTGGCGTGTCTGTGCATACCACTGTGTTATAATATTAGGGCACAGTTTTTTCGAAGGGAAGTTTTGCGGAATTGATTCAAGATGATGTAGCAAGAGCTATAAATAAAGTTTTAGGCACTAAAGAGGTTGCCTTCAACATACCTCCCAAGCGGGAGTTCGGAGATTTTTCGACCGCCGTCTGTCTTGCTCAGGCTAAAGAACAGAAGCGAGCGCCGATGTTGATCGCTCAAGATGTAAAGGCGCAGCTCGACCAGGTGAAGCTGCCGTTTGTCAGTGAGATCAGCGTTACACCTCCCGGTTATCTCAACTTTAAAATAGATCACCCACGCTACGTAAAGTCCGTTATCGGTAAAGTAATAAAAGAGGGCGATAGGTACGGCTCCGCCAATGTCGGTCGAAACAAGAAAGTTCTGATCGAGCATACAAATGTAAATCCGAACAAAGCCATGCATATCGGCCACCTGCGAAACTCGATTATAGGCGACAGCGTAGTCCGAATCCTGCGCAAGCTCAATTATAATGTGGAAGCCTGCAACTATATCGACGACACCGGCGTGCAGGTGGCGGATGTTGTCGTTGCAATGCTTTATATGGACGAGCCGAAGTATAAGGGCGGCAATGACCTCAGCAAGATTTGGGCAAAGTGGGATAAATTGCAGTCTTTCGATTACTGGTGCTGGGACGTCTACTCCAGAGTTGCCCAGGTATATGAGAAAGACGAAGATCTGAAAGCAAAGCGCGCGGAAATTCTGCACGCCGTCGAAAGCCAGGACAGCATTATAGCCAGGTTCGCTAAAGATGTGGCGTCAAAGATTGTTGAGGCGCATCTGGCCACGGTCAGCCGGCTGAATNNAACTGGGAGTCCGATATCTTCCTGCGAGGATTCTGGAGGAAGGCTTTCAATCTGCTTAAGTCTTCAGGGGCAATAGTCCTTGAGACTGAGGGTCCCAATAAAGGCTGCTGGGTCGTCAAATTCGGCAGAGGCGTATTCGAGACTGAAAACGGCCTTAAGAGCGAAGATAAGGTTCTGGTTAGGTCGAACGGCACTGTCACCTACACCGGCAAAGACATTGCCTACCAGATGTGGAAATTCGGCATTCTCGGCCGGGATTTTCTCTATAAACTGTGGGGCATTCAGGCTAACGGCGACGAACTCTGGACCACCTCCCCGGACGGTGTCGAGATAGGCCGGTTCGGAAGAGCGGAAAAGGTCATTAATGTAATAGACGTTCGCCAGAGTTACCCGCAGCAGATCGTATACGACTGCCTGCGCAAGCTGGGTTATAAAAAGGAAGCGAGAAACTCTACCCATCTCGGCTACGAAGTCGTTGTGCTTTCCAATGCCGCGGCTGCCGAACTGGGAGTAGAGGTCGATGCGCAGGAGACGGGGACACAGGCTATGTCCGGCCGCAAGGGTCTCGGCGTCAAAGGCGATGATCTGATCGACACGCTCGTTAAGCGTCTCTCCGAAAAAGTAAACAAAAAAGAAAATGCGAATGTCCTTGCTGCGGCTGCAATTCGATACTTTATGTCCAGGATATCCACCGGCAAGATGATCGTGTTCGACTTCGATGAGGCTCTGCGCACCACCGGCGATACCGGTATATACTGCGAATACGCTCATGCCAGGGCGTGCAGTATACTCAAGAAGGCAGAGTTCGAGGCTTCCTGTATTTCGGGAACATGTTCCCGAAGCGCTCTAAAACTCCCCAATACAATCACTCTGCCGGAAGAGAACTTAATAAAGAAGATAGATGAGTTTGGTTCCGTTCTCAAAAAAGCAGGTAAAGAGCTTTCTCCAGCGCCGCTGGCTCATTATGCATTTGAGCTTGCAACCGTCTTTACCGATTTCTATGAGACTCCGGACCCGGACGCAGAGCAGCAAATACCATTTATCAAGATTGAGGATCCCATTTTACGCAACTATCGACTGACTCTGGTAGACATATTCAGACAGGTTATGGCTAACTGCCTGGATGCATTGGGGATTACACCTCTGGAACGAATATAACGGTAAATCATCAATATAAAAAATATGTAATTGCCGATTGACAAGCGTTAATTCATGTGGTAGTTTTTACAATATATAGTGACTGCTGCGTTTGTGCAACTGAACGATGGCGGCACGACTGGTACACTCTTTCCGCGACAAGTAATAGATGGCTAAAGCCACGGATTGTCGCAATTAGTATGTTTTTCGGAAGGAGGTAAGAGGATGAGGCTGTTCTGTTTTATTGCAGTGTGTCTGATCCTTGCTGCGTGTGTTGGACCGGCTTTGGCTGATGATGTTTACATCGGCAGTTCGCAGAGCCCCATTGAATTGGACGGAATAAGCGCTACATATAGCGCGCAGCATGAAGATGCAGTGCCATTTAAGGGATGGGCGTTCGTAACGGTCAAGAACACAGGCAGCACTGCTTGGGGTGATTTTCACTTCAAGATCTTTGCCTATCCTGGTGGGTCTGTTGATATCTCGCAGGTCAGTTTCCTGGATGCGACTATGCTCGACTCACTCGGCAACCCGGGGTATAACCCCATCAGCACGCAAAGCGGAACGACCTGGACGATAGACAACAATGTCATCGGTGCCGAAATGAGTCTTTACTTCTACGGCGATCCGGTGGCTCCTGGGGATGTGGCGACTTTTTCGGTCTACACAGACAACACGGCAAGTATGGCAAACTTCGGATTAATGATGTGGCCTTCGCCGGTGGTTCCTGAGCCTGGGAGTATATTGGCGCTAGCGACAGGCCTTTTCGGTCTTGCAGGTTTCGCAATGAATAGGCGAAAGTAAGCTTAAGCAATTGAAGTTTATTGAAAAAGCCGGAGGTTACATACCTTCGGTTTTTTTATTGCCTTTGCTGGATACGCATGATAAAGTAGCCTGATAGCCTTGTTTTATTTGTATGTTTTGGAGGTCTTTATCGTTGCCGGTAGACAAGCGCACCACAAGAATAGTAAATCCCATTTTCTTTATGCGAGGAGTGGAACCGCGAGAGCCTATAGATTTGGTCGAGCCGGTTGTTAAGGCGGTCGATCTTCTGGTAAAGCACAACATGCCCGGGACATTCCTGATGCAATACGACACTCTGATAGATCAGCGGTTCGTAGACANNACATCCTAAAGGGCCTCGACTCCAGGCATGAAGTGGGAATCTGGCTGGAGATGGTGCAGCCATTAATAGAGAAAGCCGGGCTGCAATGGCGCGGGCGATGGTCTTGGGACTGGCACTCGAATGTCGGCCTTCTCATAGGATATGAACCGGCGGAGAGAAGAAAGATCATAGACGTCATAATGGAAAACTTCCAGGCTGTGTTTGGATATCTACCGAAATCCGTGGGATCATGGGTTCTAGACGCTCATAGTCTGAATTATCTCTTCGATAAATATGGAATCATATCAGCCTGTAATTGCAAGGATCAATGCGGCACCGACGGCATGACTCTTTGGGGAGGCTATTGGAACCAGGGCTACTATCCGAGTAAGCTCAACGCTCTTATGCCCGCGCAGGATAAATCATCTCAGACACCTGTCCCGATCTTCCGTATGCTCGGCGCTGACCCGATCTATCAATACGACAAAAGCATAGGCGAGGCGCAGGGGGTAGTGACTCTGGAGCCTGTCTATAAAGACGGCGGTGGCAATAGGGAATGGATCGATTGGTTCTTTAATACCAACTTCACAACTCCCTGCCTTGCGTTTGCATATACGCAGGTAGGCCAGGAGAACTCTTTCGGCTGGCCCGCCATGCAGACCGGCTTGAACTATCAGTTTGAAGCGCTTAAGAGACTGCGAGACGACGGCATGATCCGCGTGGAGACTCTCGGCGATTCGGGTAAATGGTTTAAATCCAACTTTGATCTGACACCTGCGACCGCCGTTACCGCGCTAGATGACTGGCAGGACAACGGGCGAAAATCGGTCTGGTATAACAGTAGATATTATCGCGTCAACCTGCTTTGGGAAAATCACACGCTCCGCATCCGCGATATTCATCTCTTCGATCAGCGTTACCCCGAGCGCTACCTGGAGGATACATGCAAGACCACATCCTCCACATTCGACACTCTGCCGATCATGGACGGCTATAACTGGAGCACTTGCGAGGAGCTTGCAGGCATCCGAATTGTGGAAATGACCTCCGAAGGCGATTACAAGTCCCTCGCCGGAGGCGACCCAGTGGTAACTGAAGCCTCCAAAACCGACCTGCTGGTATCCTGGCCTGTCGATAATGGCAGCCTGGAAGTGTCGTGCAGACAAAACTCGCTTGAGTTCCTGCTTGAAAGCCACAATTGGGCGCT
>DJHI01000119.1:0-1943 GCA_002431715.1 Armatimonadetes bacterium UBA5829 | reverse complement strand
GAAAAAGAGAGCGGTTTTGTACGCGTAGCCGATAAATCGCTGATCTACCTGCATAACGGATTTGATTATGAACTCGAATGCATCGCAGGTCGATTAGAGCGGCATGATCGATCGGAATTGATCCTGCCAGATAACGGCCGTATCAGCCTGAATATGAAAAGCAAATAATCCATCTATAATGCTTCGGCTTCGATATGGGCCGAAGCATCTCCATTATTCTCCAAAATATTTATGGTTTGACTATACGCCTCCAATGGGAAACAACTCAGCTAGATACGATTCGATTGGAGGCATTGGTCATGATAAGTGTATTCGGATCGACCGGCACCGTCGGCGGCAGGGTGGCTGCCATGCTGCTTGAGTCCAATATTCCCGTCAGAGTCCTTGTGCGGTCTCCACAAAAAGCGCAGCCGCTGGCAAACAAAGGTGCGGAGATTGTCGAGGGTTCTATGCTCAACCTTAATGATGTTAAAAAAGCTCTCGACCGCTGTGACGGCGTATTCCTTATGACCCCGGTAAACCACAAGAGCGACAATTATTATGAGGAAGAGATTGCCATCGGCAAAAACTACGCTCAGGCGCTGGAAGACTCGACAATTGTGCATGTGGTCCATATGTCTGTCATAGGGTCGCGCGCGAAGACAGGCATACCCCACATTGATTCCAAAGCGATTATTGAAGACTCCATATTTGCCTCCGGGGCGGACTGCACCATCCTTCACCCGGCATTTTTCATGGACAATCTTTACTCTCAGATGGATCGGATTAAGAGTCAAGGCATAATCTCCACTCCGCTTCCACCCGATGTACCTATTCCGATGGTCTCCGCGGAGGATATAGCTTATGTAGCCGTCGGGTCTCTAATGCGCGGCGCAAGGGGCGAAAAAGAGGAGTATGATCTGCTTGGTGGCAGGGATTATTCCATGAACGAAGTCGCAGAAATCGTTTCGAAGATCACGGGCAGAGATATCATATATGTTCAGATGAGCGAAGATCAGGCTCGCGAAGCATTTTCTAATATGCAAATGTCTCCTGCCGCAATAGATGGTTACATNNAAATGTTCCAGCTTATGCCCGATCTGCCTGTCGAGATAGACCGAATGCGCGTATATCAGGAGTTCAACTTTGAGCCCACCAGCCTGGAATCCATGGTAAGCACAATCGCCGGCGCGCTTGTGTGATTTATTGCTGCGTTTTATCGAAGGCATGAGCGGGTATTTTCTTGCTGAGGCTAAAAGTTTTATATTTGGAGGTGCTTAATGCCAAGTTTTTCAGACCCTTTTTATGGAAACACGCCAGAAAAGAAGATGACAATCACCGAACTCATCAGGGCAATCAGGCTGGATATAGCTGCGGAGGAGGAAGCGACGGCGCTTTATGAGGCACATGCCGATGCGACCGACAACCCCATCGCAAAAAAAGTCTTCCTCGATATTGCAAATGAAGAGCGGGTTCATGTAGGAGAGTTTACTGAACTGATAAACATTCTGACTCAGTATGAGGAGGATGCCTGGCTTGCCAACGGCGCGGCTGAGGTGAAGGAGATGGCCGAGGAGGTCGCGCGGGGAGATTACGAGCTTGCAAGCCCTCAGGAGAAAGCTGAAGAAGAGGGCGCAGGCGATGAAGCAGCCGAGGAGATTGAGAGACTCACGATAGGCTCTTTGAAATAGGGTGAAAGGATATTGATATGGCGAACAAGTATCTCGGACGCGATGATTTCGCAGGCGCGAATGAAGTCCTGCCAAAGATCGATGATATAGTCATAGCCACTGCCAAGAGCCAACTCTCCGGCAGGCGGCTTCTGGATATTGAAGNNAGGCCCATATGGGCTTGCCCTAAAGAGCGTACCTATGCCTGATGTTTCTGTGGATGGGATAGAGGTGAATCTGGCGGCCGGTGGAATGCTCTTGGTTCCCCTGATCGAAACCACTTTTACAATAGGC
>DJHI01000134.1:275-3633 GCA_002431715.1 Armatimonadetes bacterium UBA5829 | reverse complement strand
GTTTCGCCCACATGTGCGTGGGAGGTTCTATGCTGCGGGAACGTCTGAACAGTCAGAGTGATGAAGGTACATAATGCTAAGTTCCCGCAGCCACCAATGGCGTAATAAAACAGAATGAGTGATCGGTGTTCGGTGTTTCGGAACCTCAGTCCCGAAACGAACTCATCTACCATACCAGCATCCCATCCAATCGAAATCTCATTAACCATCAGACGATCAAACCATCAAACTCTCAAACCATCCACCACTGCCAAACCCGCCGGACTCACTATCTAGTTCCTCAGTCAGTGTCCATAGGGACACTTCGTGTTGTTGCAGCCGTGACTTCAGTCGCCAGGCCACAACACGCCTAACCTCATCAGCCAACATCCAATACCTGTCACCCGATACCTAAAATTTTTTGTATTTTAGTTTCGCTGTAAGCTGCAAGTAAGCTGCCGTGTGTAAGATAAGCCTGGTGGTTGCAATCACAGCGCAAAACACAGGAGGAAAAGGATGAAAAGAGTTTTAGTAGTGCTTTCGATTTTGTTGGGGCTTGCAGTTTCGGCCAATGCTCAGGGAATCCAGATTACGGAATGGATGTATTCAGGAACCGGCTGCGAGTTCGTCGAGTTCACCAACATGAGCGCGTTCGCCATCGACATGACCGATTGGTCATACAGCGATTCGGACGCAGCGCCGTTCGATCTGGTGTTCGGCAGCGTTTTTGGAGTTGTCAATGCAGGTGAGTCAGTTATCCTCACCGACATCAACGCAGACACATTCAGAACTCAGTGGGGACTTGGAGCCTCGGTCAAAGTGTATGGGCCCAACTCCAACTCGAACCTCGGGCGCTCCGACGCCATCAATCTCTACGATGCATACGGCAGCCTGGTCGACTCACTCGTTTACGATGATTCGACAGGCAAAGGCCCCAGAACACAAGGCAAGAGCTGCACCATACCGTCAAGCAATCTCGGACTAACGACCGCCAGTTCATCATGGACTTTAGCGAGCGCAGGCGATGTGTATGGTTCATGGGCGAGCACAGCAGGTGATCTTGGTAATCCCGGCACCTACTACGGCGCTACAGTCCCTGAGCCTGCGGGTATGCTCGCGATCTTTACAGGCCTTACCGGCATATTCGGATTTACTGTGAGGCGCAGGAAATAACCTTCTTGTGCTGCTTGGCCGCACGTTTCTCTCCTTCGCGTGCGGCCTCTCTTATTTTCGAAATGGAGGAATGAAAATGATCAAGCGTGCTATCACAATTCTACTTGCCATGGCCATACTATCGATACCGATATTTGCACAGGCCGACACACTTGCACTTTGGAACTTCAACGACGGCAACACGACAGTTGATGACGGCTCGGGATTAATGTCTTTTATCGGCGGGACACAGTATGGGTTCGAAAATGATCCCGGAAAGGTCGATCCGAACGACCCCGGCTACTACTCGCTGGAAGTCAGCACCTGGCCCGCGCAGACCGCGGCGAACAAGACCGCGGGTATGCAGTTTGATGTNNATATTCGGGTCAAGTTCGATCTTCGTCACAACATCAAAAATGGCGAGACCAGCCCAAATACGGTTCTCTTTCAATACACAACCGACGGCAGCACATGGATCGACGGCCCCACATGGATCGATTCCGGCGATCAGTGGTATTTGAATCGTGAAGTCGATCTTTCCAGCACGCCGGGTGTGTCGGACAATTCCAACTTTAAATTCCGCATCATGGCCGCCTGGCAACCCGGCGCGAATCAATATATGCCATGCGACGGCTCCGTATATGGAGCTTCTAGGAAATGGCGTCTTGACCTGATAAAAGTCTACAACGACCCAGTGGTTGCCGTGGACAAAACAATTGCGTTGTGGGATTTCAACGACCAGCGCGATCTGATAGCCGATTACGGCGACGGAATATCGCAGGCATCGCTTATCGGTGGTGTCGCGCTGGACGGCGACGGCTACTCCGATGACTTTTTCCACGATGAAGAGCCCTGGGATTACTCCAGCAGCAGCGATCCCAGTCTGAAAGGCAAAGGCCTTGATACATCGTCCTATCCTGCACAGGGAGCAGGCAATCTTGAAGCAGGAATTGAATGTCGAGTATCGACGGCGGACTGTTCGGGGATCAAGATCAGTTTCGATGCCAAACACAAAATGCAGTCTGCTAAGCATATACGCTTACTCTATACGACCAATATAAATGCCAGTCCGGTGGTTTGGAGTCCGGCCGATCCTCTGTTTTCGCATGAGATAGATGATCCGATCTCTACGGCATGGTGGTTCAACAACAATACGGTCGACCTGACAGGCATGGCCGGAGTCGATAATAATCCATATTTCGCTTTCCGAATCGTGACCGCGTTCGACCCATACGGCTCGGATTACACGGCATGTGGGTTCGGTCAGACATATAATGAAGACCCGTATTACAACAAGCTCCGTTTCGACATGATAAAAGTTACGGCTGCAGATGCGCCGACTCAGCACGACCTGACCAGCATCGTTGAGGCAAAACAAAGCTCCGAATGGCGCAGAGTTGCAATTGAAGACGGGATCGTCACGAAAATCCATCCTGATTATTTCTGGGTTCAGGGCGAGCACGGCTTCTCAGGGATCAAGGTCTATGCGCCGCAGCATGGCATAAGCGAAGGCTGGCATGTGGATGTTTCGGGAGTTACCCGCACGAGCAGAGACACTGAGAAATATATATATTCGGACTCGGTGAGCCAAAGCACATTCGACACCACATTCCTGAAGCCGGTCTTTATGACCAATCGAAATGTAGGCGGCGGGGACTGGTTCTACAGTGCTATCGACAACTCAGGTCAATGTGGTGTGCCGTATGGAATCGGTCTCAACAATGTAGGAACGTATGTGAAGGTGGCTGGAACGATCACAGCCGTTATGCACGAGAAGGACGACCCCGACAATCTGGAGTTTATCTACATAGATGACGGTTCGAACCTGTCCGACGGCACGCTCCTCATTTATAAGCTGATCGGCGAACAAACCTACCCGACAAGATACGAAGCTCTGGAAGATGAAAACATCGAGCAGGCTGTTCCCACCACCGGGCTCAGAGTTGCCCTTACGAAGAATTTCACTCAAAGTCTGGTTCAGGTTGGAGACCATGTGACGGTTGAAGGCGTTTCGTCGATCGACCGCATCGGCAGTTACTCGGATCAAACATGCCGCGTGATTCGCAGACCTGTTGTCAGCGTCGTAGATTGATCGCTTGAAAATGAGGGATGAAACCATGCGAAAAGGATTCACGCTTATAGAGCTGCTGGTCGTGATTGCGATTATAGCGATTCTGGCGGCGATACTGTTTCCGGTTTTTACATCAGCAAAGCAGACCGCTCAGCG
>DJHI01000134.1:0-259 GCA_002431715.1 Armatimonadetes bacterium UBA5829 | reverse complement strand
GCTGCTTATGTATGCTCAAGACAACAGCGATTCGTTTTCGCACTGTGAATACCGCAGCGGAAGTTATATAGTGAGCGCGGAGGACTGGGGAAAATGGTATTGGATGTTTACATGCAGACCCTACCTCAGTTCTCGAACACCCACCGACTTCCAAAGCGGCAGCACCTCTAAAAACATATTCTGCTGCCCTGCCAAACCGGTCTATCAGCCTCTTATAAAGACAGGGCAGATATACTCACTCTACTATGGCCTCGCTAAG
>DJHI01000215.1 GCA_002431715.1 Armatimonadetes bacterium UBA5829 | reverse complement strand
CCAGGCAAGATACCTGGAGGCAATAAATTCCGGCAAATACTCAATCCCAAATCTCAAATACTAACTCAAGAGACCTGGCTGCCGTAGGCCATCTGCCAGAGACCGTAGCCTGCATTGTAGCGGGCGCGGACGCCGTAGATGTACTGATCGCGCATGAAACCACTCTCGGAATCGGCCTCAAGGGCAGCGAACTCGACAGGCATTCTCGACTGCAGGATCACCGGCTTCACCATGCCCTTGGTAGAGAGCACGAACCAGTCGTTGGTGTCGGTAAGATATGGCGAAACCAGCAGGTCGAGTTTGCCCTTAAGGACATTGTTCGCCTGCTTCGTGTCGTCGGTGGGCCAGTAGGTGGATTCCAGAAGCTCCATGGCCGTCCACTGCAGATCGGGCGGAACCACCAGCAGGTCGGGAACCACACCCAGGAACTTGCCCCGGTCATCTTTATACTTCATCATGGCTGTAATCGCAGCCTGGAGTGAAGAAGCGTCGAGCGCTGATGTGCCCTTGTTGGACTGAGTGCCGGAATCGCCGTCTACATGATCGGTGTCGAAGAAATACTGACCGTCGTAGCAGGTCGCGCTGAAGCCGTTTTTGAGGAGCGTGAAGGCTAGCTCATCAATGTGCCTTCGAGCCTCTCGCGCAAGAGACTGAACTCTCAGCTTGATCTGTCCGAGCTTGTCGTCCTCGATTGCTTCCCTTTCTATGGCAATAGAAGACTCCCAGGTCTTGTTCTTTATGGAATAATTGTGTTCCAGAAGACCCAGGGGCATTCGCTCGTCCTTGAACTCGCGCATATTCGGCACTGCGCCGAGCCAGGGGTAGCTCTCTTCGTCTGATTCCGACGGCACTATTGTGGCGATTCGCTCGTAATCGCCGACGGTCGCGTCCATCGCCTCGAAAAATACTGTTTTCAGCCCGTCCTCAAGAAGATTGGGCATGTCTGATTTTGTAAGTGGCATTTATAGACTCCTTTCAGTGTATATGGTATTTGCATAGGTTTGATGGATTGATAGTATGATGGTTTGAGAATAGGCCTTCTGAACCATCAAACCATTCACCATCAGGCCATCAAACTAGCTGGCGTAACGGTCGATCCTGACCCTGACACTTGTCGATGAGATCGATTCGACCACGATACCAGCGATGATGTTGTTGGTGGTCGATGCGTCGGTTAAAGTCTGGTTGTCCTGGATTTTGAATGTGACGCCGACATCGGTCTGAGCGCCGTTAGCTCCGCCGTCGACAAAAACAAACGTGCCTCTGGTCTCCACTCTGATACTGAGCGCTCCCGCGGTCCCTGCGGAGTTATCGACTGTCTCATAGGCGACACCGGCAAATGTCTCACCGGCTGTGTCGGTTGCGTTGGTGGCGTAGCCCGCGGCGTTGATATTCACCAGAGCTCCTTTTGGAATNNACGGCCGCTATCGGGTAAGAAATGATCTCGCCGTCCTTTCTCTTTGCTTCTCTTGCAGTTGTTGTTGCTGTCATTAGTTGCTCCTTTCTGACGTATAGTGGTGGTGCACAAAGTTGGGAGTAGTACACAACGTTGGGTCGGGATTTTAAATCCCGACCCAACAATAATGGGTAAAACAGTGCGCGAACAATGTGCCGCGCGGTATCGTCATACAATCACTTCAGGCTATTGGCGAGGAGGCGATTGATATGCCCTGGTGCCCGAAATGTTATACCGAATATCCGGAAGACTGGTCTACCTGCTGGAAATGCAATACTCAGTTGCTTGATCAATTAGCGGATAATTCTAAATGTCCCGATTGTGGTAATACATGCAGCCCCGAAACGAATTCATGCGAGAGCTGTGGCAAGCAACCAATGCTTAGGAGTTATTCAGCAGAAGCAGACTCAGCATGTACTTATAACAAGCCCGGCAAATTATTAGCGCAGCTAATTGTTCTGTGGCTATTATCGGCCCTGAGCATTAGCTTATACTCGTGGAATATGGTATTAGCATCTGCAATGGGCATATATGCATTTTTTTGTCGCATTGTTGCGCCGGATCTAGTTACATATTTACTCATCTTCGGACTCGCTATTGGATCGGCTTATCTAGCCTTCGCAATGGGATATGCGAGAGCAGGATGGCTTTCAAAGCAAGCTTTATGGCTTGGTTGGACTTCTGCCTTTATCATAACCTTCATATTATTCGCTAAAGGCTATGTAGACATTCCGCTGTCTCGTGGCAAACTAATAGCGGCATTGGTAGCAGGCGTGAGCGCCCCCGCAGTTTCCATTTTGAGCGGGATCCGTTTTCAACAACAAGACAGGATTTCCTACTTGTTGACACCACTCGTTTGGACGGTCCTGATGATGGCAGTGTCCGTGATAGGTGTTTACTGGGGTTTCGAGTTTCCTGCTCCCAGTTGATAAGCTGCAACATAACCATCTAGGTCTGCCTTTCATACAACTTATCGCACTGATTTTGTGAACAAGCTGCCTAACGCAGTCGTCATACAATCACTTCTGCTAGCTGGCTGGGAGGCCTGATATGCCCTGGTGCCCGAAATGTGGAACTGAATATCGAAACGAATTCGATATATGCGCTGATTGCCGGGAAACGCTTATCGAAGAGCAACCTGTGCTGCCTGAAATAATACCCAGCCGCTTTTCTTATATCATCACCAAAGCTTACTCATGCCTTCGCCCATTGTTTTGGTTGTTTTATTTCATTGGTTTATTCATCCTATGGTTGATGATTTTGATGTCTATTTTTAGTGTTATCGCTTCTTGTTTGCATATGGGCTATATAGAAGGGATACACAATGCTATGCAATTTGTTATTCCAATGGCTTGCTGTGCTTTAGCCGGATTCACATTAGGCTTTACTGTTGGAGAATTCACAACTACAAGACAAGCAGTGAATGCTTTCTTTTTCCTATGTGTTCCCCTTACAGTATTCCTTGTGCTCCTTTTATGGATAAACAGGCCAATCCAGGATGATTGGATAGACATTTTTAATGCTTGGGTCGTATTTTGCTTGCTTATTCCTGCGGTAATTGTTATTTCAGTTCTTTGGGGCACAAAATTGGCAAAAGAGAAGCGTGCAAGTTATCTAGCTTTGATTTTAACCTTAGTTGCTGTATTACTAGCAGAGCCATGGATCATTTATTTACTATATGCAAAACTGAATCAATATCTACTATAGCTTTAACTTCTGTTAACGATCTCTGAATCTCTCCACCTGCGTGCTGGTTACTCCCAGCTTAGTGAAAATTTCAGGCTCTTCGACATCAGCTTCGGCTGTTGAAAGCTCTGAAAACTCGATCACCTTCGGCTGAGAATCGAGGAACCACCTAAAAACCTGGCTTACGGGGGTTGTCGAACCGCCGAATGTGATGACACTCGAATCGTCAGATCGAAGCAGAGCCTTAGCGAAGACTTCAGCCGCCGGTGCCAGTTTTCCAGCGCGCTTGAGTTCATCAACTGTTGTTTGCGCATTCTTCTCCGCGAGTTCAGCACGAAGTTTTTCAACCTCGGGATCATCGGCATCGGAAGAGAATTCGGCATCCAAGGCTATCTCACTCTCCTCAATCCGAACCACATCCTCCGTGCTGAAAACAGCCGCGTCGGCAATTCTCGGTTCACGGACAAGCGAGACTTCAGCTATCCCGCTCTTGTCTTTCTTGATCGCAATCGAGAGCCGTTTCGCATTTGCCTCCTTTATGAGCTCCCAGGCGGCATTGGTAAAGCATAGCTTACCGAAAAGCTCCTTGCCTTTGCGGTAGACTGATTTCAATACGCCCAATGCGCCATCAAAAGGCGTCGATGTATGCTCGATACGCACAGGCGCGTCGTGCGTTCCATCTATCAGCAGGTCGAGGTCTTCCTCTGTGATCTCAATTCCCCTGTCGGGATATGCGCCGGCTTGAAATAACTTGGCGTCACGTTCGATTGTATTCATTGCATTCTCCTTTCAAAAGAGTTTGATGGTGTAATTAGTTCGGACGCGATATCTATCGCGACCGAAAAGGAATTTTTGCTCGGCCGGAGTGCAAATCTACACAAAAAAAGCTGTGTTGGCTCTTTGCTCTTCGCCCTCCGCTCTCAGCTCGCCATAGGCAGCCCAAGATATTCCCGAATCCAGCCTTCATCCGGCCTTATCACCTCTCCCGAGACAAGCTTGGTTACCGCGTTGGCGAGGGAATCGAGATCCTTATCCTCAAGGGGCCCGAGGCTGAACGATGGGTAGGATGTGACATTGAAGTTGTAGTCCACAAGCGGCCTTATGACCTGCTCGGGCATCACGCTCTCCTCGAGGTCGCGCTTTAGCTTCTTCAAGCACATCTTCAACACATCCAGATGGATCTTTGCCATCGCATATGAACCTGTTCGAGCGCCCTCGTCCGTAATCAAAGTCTGAGCGAGAATGGCCTTTGCGATCTGCCTGTCATGGAATTCGATTGCATCAAGATATCCCGCCTGGCCTCCCCGCTGAGCTTCGAGCAGTTCGACCTGCACATCCTCGGGTATCACTATAGCGGTCTGCTGCTGGATTTTATCGAGAATACGCAGCAGGTCGTCCTGAGCGGTCTTGGGCGTGCCGCGTTTATAGCTGCCTTTAGCGGTCGGCGAGCCGTATTTCTCGAGATAGACATTCAAAAACCTCGTCAGGATGTCTTTGCTCCAGAAATGTTTATAGGCAGCGCGAAGGTCTGATGTGCCATACGGTGATTCATACTTCGGAAGGTATGAATAAACAACAAACTTCTCCGGCGGCAATCCCGCAGTGCTTCGGGAACTTGTTCCCGAAACGACTCCACCGGTCCGTTTCAAAGACTTCACATTAAGAAATTCATCCGTATCGAAAGTGAATGTGGACGGGTCTTTGCTCTTAATCGATGCAAGGCCGATCATGCCGTGATACGGTTCACTGTCGAGCATCCGGTAATTGATCTCCATTACGCTGAAGCCCTTGGCAAGCGCGTCGAGCACATTGTAGAGCACATCGAGGATGGAGCCTCGCATATCCTCAAGCGTCCAACGAACGAAGTAGGCCACGCGTCTGTCATAAGGGTCGTCGGATGCCGGATGCACCTCCCAACCCCGCGAGATTACGGCAAACTTCTTGATGGTAAGGCACGCCTGCACCTGCGCGTCCCGCTGCATCTGATCGTAGATCGCATATCCACGCTTGCCTATAAGGTCATCAGGGTTATACGGCAAGATTGAGCCGAGGGCCGATGTGACGGACCCGCGTGCCGACGCAAGCTCACCCAGAGGCGGAGATTTTTGCGAGCGGAGCTTATCGGCGAAAAACGATAGAATTGATTTGGGCATATAAAGCCTCCTATCTAGAGAATTGGTGAAAAAGGTCATAGAAAAAGCACCTCTGCTTATCTTGCAAAGGTGCTGATGAAAAACGATGTTAACTCTGACAACACCTCCACGTGTCTTGCATGGAGGTTGGAAATCCGGTTATTTTTCATACATAGGCATAAACTTTGTCCAGTAATCAGCGATTCTGTTTTCAAAACCGCCAGGGATCATAAATACCTCGTCTTTCTGCTTGCCGATTTTGATATTCATATAGAGGAGTGTCGTATGATAATTAATCAGCTCTCTCTCAAACTTGATCGGCACTCTCAGTTTCTCTGAGTACCATCGCGTCTCTTTGCCGCCGTTGACCGGGTATGCAATTTTCCTGCATTTCATATTGCCGACTTTCTCAAGGCCCATATCGACGCCGTTCCATGTTTTGCATTCGGAGAGCGTATTAAGGAAGTTAAATGGAACCTCACGCGTAAAACTCCAGTATAACTTCAGGTCCTTGTCGTATAACCAGGCTGTCGAGTTGCCGTTTTCCGCAAGGATCGTAAATATATTATTACCTTTGTAATTATTATCTATGCGCATGTAGTTGTTCTTTACATACATCTTGCCCATTGAAGCCGTGCCGTTTGTGACGTATTTAAGATCCGCGGAAAACTCCGCCGACCGGCATGCGCCGCATGATAAAGCCAGAAACGCGACAACGACAAGCAGCCTATGACGATATAACATAATCAACCTCCGAGGGTGGAAATGATACTGCTCTCAAAAGGTCATTCCATACAAAGGCTGCGCTATAGATGAAAAAGAAAACGCTCCTGCGGTATGAACCTCAAGAGCGTCAACTTCCAGGAATATTGACTTTGCACTTTTAATCCCTCCAGGAATCTTTCCTGGAGGGATAAAAGATATGGCATTAACCGATCTTTCGAACTACGTACTTTTAGACCCCGGCTTCTCCAGCCCTGCCGACGACTGTCGTCTCTTGCTCGGGCGAAGGCGGATTGGCAGCAAATATGAAGTAATGATAAGCAAGAGCCGCGGCAACAGCACCGACTACCGGGCCGACCAGGTAAACCCATACACTCGTGAAG
>DJHI01000147.1:3888-21606 GCA_002431715.1 Armatimonadetes bacterium UBA5829 | reverse complement strand
TCGTAATGCTCCAACATCAAGTAATCCATCGCGAGGTCCAGACCGGCATACGGCCAATACTCGTTTTTGTGCTCAAATCCCCCGTTATGCCCTTCGATCCACTTTTTCCAGTAGATATCGAAAGAGCTTTTCACAAACGGGTCTGAAGGATTCAGCACATCACAAGGCCATATTCCACATGAAGTCCCTCGAGCCATTGCCGAGGAGGTGATATCCTGAGGTCCGTTGGGGATGTAGCGAATGGAATGATCTTTTGCGAGCTTTCTTATGCTTCTCCATGTCGCGTTGGTAAGCGACTGCGCTTGTTCTTCGAGTCGTGCAGCATCCTGTTGCCTGTCTAGAGCTTTAGCGGCAAACGAAGCATCATGCAGACCGCGAATCGCCCAGAAATCATCCCAATAGTGCTGCTGCTTCTCCGAGCCGAGGTCTTCAGCGGACATAGAAGGCGGGAGTATCGAGTCATTGTAATCTCCCTGACAGTGGCGCAGCGCATCGATATACTTTGCAGCCGATTCAATTCGAGGCCAGACTTTTTTCAGGTAAGCTGCATCCTTCGTGCGCCGATAGTGCTGCACAAAAGTATAAATTGCCTCTCCGTGAGCGTCATGCTCGCTGTTACCTACGCCTGCGCTGGTAGGAGCAAATCCACCATCGTTTCTCTGTAATTTCACCAACTGGTCAAGGCTCTGCTCCGCCAAATCCGAACGCCCGGCATAGTAATATGCGTCGGCTATATATGCATTATCCCGAACCCAAAATGGCTCGTATACAGCCGATCCGGGTCTGGGCGCGCCATCATCGCTTAAGATCATCAGATACGCCAGGCTTGCATAAAAGCAGTCTGAAAATCGCTTATCGGGCAATGACACCTTCACCCGCCTGATCTGATCACACCATTGATCCTTAAATTGCCCGAGAGCTGTTGCGAATGGTTTTCGGGAAACCCTTTTCCCGAAACCAACCGGGGTCCTGAAGGAGATAGTTCTCGTGCAGCCGGGCTTAATTTCGATCTCATAACCTATGGCGCCCGATACGGTCGGCATTTTGGAGTGACTTACGATCTTTCTATGTCTTGGAAGAGTTCCATTGACTATGAAGCTGGTGATATCGATAAATCTACCGTNNCGTCGCTCTTTTTCGATAGCTCGACCGCTCCGAAGCCATCGGGAGTCTGGTCACAAACAATCTCAGTGCATCCGGTTTTGAGAGTTCTCGATATCTGATCATATTCTATGCTTTTGCAGATCTGCATTTTCCCGGTGACACCATAAGGCACCACAGCGATAAAGACTTTCAGTTTGCGGTTTTTGTCGCCCAGGTTTTTAAGGCTGAGCGATGAGTAGCAAGTATCCGACTCATCGTCTACAAATGACATTATCCGCGCGTCAACATCTTTGCCACTCCACTTAATGATCGGCGCAGGCAGATAGCCGTTAAGCAGCGATCTCTTCGCATGACTGGAATCGAGCAGACGGCGCGAGGAGGTGTCGTAGACATACCAATGGACTGCATATGCATCAACGCCTGGCTGAACGGCTCCATCTAGTCCGACATATGCTTCCCTGCTGGAACTAGCACTGCCTATGACCGTCCATATCTTGCCGTCGCAAGTGGGCACAAAGTCATTAAACAAGGAATCGCCGGGTGAATTGTGCAGTTTTATGAAGAAGAGAGCAGCTATTCCGATCAGGAATATAATACTCGAGGCATATTTTATCCGCTGGTGCAAAGGCATCTTCAATCTTTTTTTTCTTCGGTTTCTTTTTGCTTACCGGCGGTTACCGGAGCATCGACAAACGCATAAATATGCAGAAAAACCGCTGCCAGAGCAAAGATCACGGCCATCGGGCTGAGATTTTGCACAAAAGCCGTGATTCGGTCTTCGGGCCTGTATATACTTATATCCGGCTTCAGAAGATAGAAGAAGAACCAGAAGATCATAGTAAGCATGAAGATAATTACGCCTCTTACGAACTGGCCGTTATATATCTGGCCGAAACCCGGAGCTGCTGAGAGGACCGCAGCCATCACGGGGCTTCGCGCCGGAGGAGCGTTTTTGTATTTTGAAGGATTTTCAAGTATATCTCTTAAAAGCTGCTGCTGGCGCTTGCCCTCGGCGATCTGCAAAATGGCTTTCGCATATTTCTCCTCGGCGGAGGCTCTCGACTTATCCGCTGCCATTATCTCTTTATAGTGTTCGGATGCCTCTTCAAGCTTACCGCGCGCAAAGAGCATATCAGCCGAAAACTCTCTTGCATCCAGGTCATCAGGACTTATTTCAAGAGCCTTCTCGATAGTCTTTACAGCCAGGTCATAATCGCCGCGACGTCTGTGGACATGCGCAGCGGTTATCAACCGGTCAAATTCAGCTTTTTGCTTAGTTTCCATATTATGAGGCTCTTACTGCGTATCTCTTTCCAATTTGACAGCGGTCTCTTTCCAGAGAGACTCGATATCATAATACTCGCGTTCTTCGGCAGCGAAAATATGCACGACAACATCGCCGTAGTCGACAAGCACCCACTTTGCCTGCGCGTAACCTTCGGCATGATCTTTACGCAGACCGGCCTGCTTGCCGTCGACCAACAGCCCATCCGCAATGGCTTTAATATGAGTGTTGGAGGTGCCGCTGCAGATTACAAAGTAATCGGCCAGCAGGGTCCGTGCGCTGACCTCGATTACCTCGATGTTCTCGGCCTTCTTCTCGTTAAGTATTCTAAGGACTATATCCAGCTTCTCTTGAGTTTCGATAATATTGACTCCTCTTATAATTTTAAGCTTTCAACTTTCAGTCTGAACCGGCAACTCAACCGGCAGTCATTTACTAATCGTTGTAATTTTTTCCGACAATCACAGTGATATCCGGCTTGCCTTGGGCTTTATCCTCCTCACGGATATCATTGCAGTTCATCAGTTTTGCTATTCTCTCGGCAGGCTCTTTTTTACCTCTGGAGGCAATGATGCAGCAGTCGGAATAATTCGAGTTTGGAGCGTTATCGGTTCGTGTGACATCGAATCCTGCTTCAGTCAGCTTTTGGGCTGCCTTGCGAGCGGCTCCGGTTATACCCGAGCCATTGAGCACCTCCACCGTCGCGGATTCTTCAGGTGCTTTATCGATGAACAGCAGGTTACTGGCAACGACTTCCTGAGCCTGCTCCATATCGGCGACCCAGTAGCTCGCGCCGTTGATACTTTGCGGATGCCCTGGCAGCACGCTCATTTTCATCTCTTCAGGCTTGAAATCTTTCAAGAAATCAGCGAGTCCGCCCCAATCGGGTATAGTCAGGTTGCTGAGAAGAAACTTTTTCTCATATGCCTGGCGAAGTATATCTGCACGTTCCCGCTTGGTCGGAATGCTTAAAATCCTGTTTGCAAGCGCCCTCATAAAGTACTGCTGCCTTACGATTCGGCCCGCCGCCACCAACTTACCGTCTTTCATTTTGTAACCGCTGTCGCCGGTGGCATCGTGCCTGAACCTTACATATCCTTCGGCCTCTCTGCCGTTCAGAAGCTGTTTTTCAGGACTGGCATGCAGATTGATATAAAGCCCGCCGTGACGGTCGGTATAATGCATATCTTTATCGACGACTATGTATACCCCGCCTACCAGATCCACCAAGCCCCTCAGGCCCGTTGTGTTTGTCATTACATAGTAGTCTATAGGAACTCCCAAAAGGTCCTGCACTACTTGCTTTGCAAGGTGAGGTCCGCCATGCACATTAGCCGAATTGATCTTGCACGTTCCGTGCCCGGGGATTTCAACCATCGTGTCTCGCGGAATAGATATTGCGCGGACTTCCTTTGTCTTTGTATCCACCGCCATCACAACCAGCGTGTCCGACAGCCCGTAGCCGTTGGAATTGCGCTTGGATGTGTCGTCTTCACCTATCATCAATATTCTAACCTGGCGCTTATTGCCGAAGGGACCCTCAAATAACGATCCCAAACCGGTGCCCGTCGCCCGCATAGACGGCAAAATAATCGCCAGAAACTGTCCGCCTGCAATTCCAAGGACAGCTCCGGCCAACACCACCAGAGCAACGATCCACCAGGACGTGCCTCGCATCCTTTTATCCCCCATACAGACCTTTCTTTTTGATGTAATCCGCCACCGATTNNAGCCTGCCTTTACTCGCTCGCGCAGGTCGGTAGATGATATATCTACTCCGGGCATCTTGAGTGGTTCTATCTTTCGCCCAAAATCTTCAGGAAGAAGCTTTAACACATCTTCCACTTCCTGGCCCGGTCGGTTTGCCACGACTATCGTCGCCAGTTCCTGAATGCCGTAAGGCTCTCGCCAACTCATAAGAGTAGCTGCTTCGTCGGCTCCCAATAATAGATAGACGTCTGTTTCTTCGCCGTAAAGCAGCTTTAGTTGTTTTAACGTATCAATTGTATAAGACGTTCCGCCGCGCTCGATTTCAATGGTCGAGCACTCGAAATTATCATTATCTTCTACGGCCAGTTTTGCCATTTTGTGCCGGTGTTCGACCGCTGTTATATCATTTTCGGTCTTATGCGGCGGATCAGCCGCGGTGACAAACAGCACTTTTTCGAGCCCGAACTGCTCTCTTGCCTGCTCGGCAAGGATCAAATGACCATAATGGATCGGGTCGAACGTTCCGCCCATCAGGCCTAATCGGGTTGTCTGGTTATCATCTTCGTTTTCCAACCCATGAACCTGCGAACCCGCGAACCCTCGTCGTTTCGGGAGACCCTTCTCCCGAAACATGCTATCCTCTAAGCTGTCCATTACCGGTCACTATATATTTATACGTTGTCATCTCTTCTATGCCCATAGGGCCGCGCGCATGAAGCTTTTGGGTGCTGATGCCCATCTCGGCTCCCTTGCCGAACTCATAGCCGTCGGTAAAGCGCGTGGAGACATTGACAAACACAGCCGCAGCGTCGATTTCGCTTGTAAACTTGCGCGCAGCCGAGTAATCCTCGGTCACAATTGCTTCCGTATGCCTGCTGCCGTATCTGGTTATATGTTTGATAGCCTCATCGACCCCCGAGACGACCTTGAGCGCATATATCAGATCGAGATACTCAGTCGCCCAGTCTTCGTCCGTGGCCTCCTTAAGGCCGGATACAATAGCGCGAGCCTTTTCGTCCGCGCGAATCTCGACACCAGCGTCGGCCAGCCGCTTACATATAATAGGAAGAAACTCAGAGGCAATTTGTTCACTTACCAGCAAAGTTTCCGCAGCATTGCACACGCTTGGGTTCTGAACCTTTGCATTAAGTGCAATCTCCTCAGCCATTTTAAGGTCCGCGGCGCCATCGACATACACGTGGCAGTTGCCGTCTCCGTGCTCTATGACAGGTATCGTGGAGTTTTCAACCACTGTCTTAATAAGCCCCTTGCCGCCGCGAGGGATCAGGCAGTCTACATAGGGCTTCATGGTCATAAGCTCTCGCGCCGCCGCACGGTCGGTGGTCTCTATTATCTGAACCGCTCCCTCCGGCACTCCGACAGGGGTTATTGCTTCATTTATCAGCTTTGCAATTGCAAGGTTGGAATTGATCGCTTCCGACCCACCTCGGAGCACCACCGCGTTGCCTGACTTCATGCAGAGTGCGGCCGCATCGGCTGTCACGTTAGGCCGGGATTCATAGATAATCCCTATTACGCCGATAGGCACTCTGACCCGACGCACTTCCATACCGTTTGGTCGAAGATAGCCGTCGATTGTCTCTCCTACAGGGTCACGGAGCGCGGCTATCTGCCGGACTCCATCGGCCATCTGAGCGATTTTTTTATCGGTAAGCTCCAGCCTTTTGAGCATGGCACCGCTTATGCCCGATGCCTGCGCCGCCGCCAAATCTTTCTTATTAGCTTCAAATATGGCGTCTTTATTGGCTTCGAAGACATCTGCCATCGCCAATAAAGCTTTGTCTTTCACAGCCGTGCCCAGAGTCGCCAGGCCAGTCGCAGCGGCTTTGGCTTTCTTACAAATCTCTTCAACTTGTGTCATTGTGCCTGCTCCAAAAATCAGTTCATTTCTATTATACAGTGGTTGGTATTGTGCTTACAAGCTGCCGTAGATGGGCTGAGTTGCCAACAAAACATTGCGGATTAATTTACGAAGGCATTATTCGAAGATAAAGCTCCATGGCTGCCCGCCTGTTCCTGCGGTTCCACCGACGAAATCTCCATTCGCATCAAGAGCAGAGACCAGAGCTTCATAGACGGTGCCCCGTCGAAGATCGCTCGATGGAATTTGAGCCTTGGGTTCTTTTGTAGATATTTCGATCAGAGGCTGCTCGATTGATTTTCCGATAATCACCTTATAAGAAGCTGCCGCATCGCATTTATCCCATTTCAGAGTTATCTTTCCATCCACCGGCCTTACTCTCTCGCCCGGTTTCGGATTTATCGCGCCAAGAATTTTGCCCATATAAATGGGCTTGATGTGAGAGATATTTCCGCCTTTTAAGATGGTTGCCTCGGATACTCTGTTAAAATAGGCCGGGTTATCTTTTGTGTATACAAAGACAGCAAATTCACCATCAGGTACATTGTCGAACCGGTAAGTGCCGTCTTTTTCCGTAATGCCGTCGGCAACGACATTAAAGTCTTTGTCTACCAATCGAACTGTAATACCGGCCGCACCTTTGCCTGCAAAAATAACTTTGCCATCGATCATATTGGCCGATGGAGCACTTGCAGGCGGGGCATTGGTTTTAATCGAGACAACAGGCTTGTAAGCGATTTNNCAGTTGTATCCCAATGCCTTCGCCACAAAAGCCAGCGGCACCATCAACCTTCCATCGCGCACATAGGTATCTACCGGAAGCTTCACGGCCAATGAATTGACCTTGGCTACTCCCTCACCTTTGATAAAAGATAAGCTGACTCCGTTCCCTTTGAAGAGATATTCACCGGCTTTACCCGCCATGGCTTTACCCCATCCCAAAGTCTCCAGGTCTCTCAGCCACACCATCACCTGCTGACCACGCAGGAATTGAAGCGACTCCGCTTCGACAACTTTTCCGTCTATGATTAGAACTACACTCGAGGGTGGGGTATCGCCGACCGGGCTTATGGTGACGGACGCTCGTCCTTGTGCCATTGATGCTGGCGCGGCCATTATGCAGATCAAAACAATAAGCGTTATTGCGTAGAAGTAGCGGACTTGCTTATATTTTCTATTCGCTGGTTTGAACATCATTGAGTCCTGTTGGTTTAGGCAGTTTGGTTTTGCTGTCGGATTCCGGTGCTTTTCTCTGCTCTACAGGGTTTACCACCTGCACCGGCTCGTCGACCACAATCTGATTTCTCTTGTCTGCATTATTATTCCTGTCTGTTTTAGTGATCGCTGGCATTGCCATTCTGCGAGCGTAATCAGCCATATTCGATACGGATTTGGATTTCGCGCTGCGTTGTCCACTCTGCTGATTTTCATCTTGGGATGCATTTGTCGAAGGAGCCTCTGTAATTGTCACTATGGCCTTACTCGGTTTTTTTGCAAATGACTTTATTGCGCTTCTTGGAGAATTGCTGCCGGTTCCAATGTGCCTGCCTATTGCAAAACCCGCCAATAGCAGAGCCGCCAGAGCAGCAGCTGATGCAGGTCGCAGCCACCATACGGCTGTTTTGACATCTCCGGTTCTGATCTCGCTCTTCACGCTTCTAAAAATGCGTTCACGATCGTTATCAGCCAATGCAGGCGCTTCTCCCGATAGCGAAGACACAATATGTCCTCGGCTCTCCAGGTCGGCTCTGCACTCTTCACATTCCTGGGTGTGAAGTCTGATTTCGCGCATATCCTCCGGCTCCAGATCGCCGTATAGATACGCTCCCATCAATTCTCTAACTTTTTTGCATTTCATTTACGTCCCACCTCCCCGACTCCAAAGACAATGGTTCCTGTAAGCCGGTCGCGCAAATGGGCTGTTGCGCGTGAAAGATGTGCTTTGACTGCACCTGAGCTGCAGCCCATAGCCTGTGCGATCTCGTTTATCGAAAGAAGCCTGTAGTGTCTGAGTATGAAAACGACCCTCTGGCGTTCCGGGAGTTTATCTACGGCGGAGCGTATCACTCGCCCGACTTCACTCTGATACGCCCTGTACTCCGGTTCATCGCTTTCATGACCCTGCAGTCTCTCCCAGTCATCGTCCGTAAGTTCGGTTCTCGATGTTTTTACCCTGCGCTTGCGGTCTATGCAGTGGTTGAGGCAGACCCTATAAAGCCACGCGCTGACATTATCCGTCTCCGAAAACCTTGGCAGAGAGCGATACAGCTTGATAAAGACCTCCTGGACTGCGTCCATCGCGTCTTCACGGTTCATCAGGACTCCCCACGCCAGTGCAAACACCTTATCGGTGTGCAGCGCCATCAAGCGGTCGAAGGCATCCGCCTCGCCGCGCTTAAAGCCCAATATGAGATCCTTGTCCTCCGTGTCGACGGCCTTTACCGGTCGCATCTCGTATGTTTTCATCCCTAAGTAATAACGTGGAACGTCACAGAAAAGTTTACCACTTTAGCCTGACATCTAAAAGAGACGTGATCTCTGGTTTCAAATAGCAAGGTAACAGCCTGAGGATGATTATTTTACACATTGCCCGTCTACCTAAGTAAATTACGTCCTTAAACTTGTACTAGAGATTCCACTTCGACATATACGGTTTCCACTCCGAGCAGTGCAATTTACTATGTTGGATTTCCGTAGGAAATGCGATTCTTTACTCAGCATAAATTGCGTAGTATAATGCATCCACAAAAGTGGGGAGGAATTAAATAATGGATATGTTGGCGATGTGCGGTCTTGATTGCAAAGCCTGTGATTACAGAGAAAGTATGAATTGTCCGGGCTGCATTGCAGCCGAGGGAAAGATATTTTGGGGTGAATGCGACCTTGCCAAGTGTTGTATTGCCAAGGGACATGAGCATTGTGGAAAATGCGGTGACTTTCCATGTGCCACTCTAAATGAATACTCATACAGTGAGGGCGAGGGCGACAACGGTGAGCGCATTAGAAATTTGATTGCGCTGAATTCAGAGCCCAAATAAAAGGAAACGGACCCAAACGCTGTCCGGGTCCTGTCTCCAAGCTATTCACTTTTTCAATCTTTAATTTAGCCCGGTGGCTATATCAAAAATGTATGTATGAGCTACGGGCGGACTACATTCTGATTATGCCCATTAAAGAGCCCGATGTATATCGGACTTTGGGCGTATCTTTACATAATCCATTAGTATTATGGCATATTGGTGACCGTTCATTATGGTTGGTTAGTTTTCGGGTTGTGTTTCAGGGGTTGTATCTTCAGATGCGGCTTGGTCTGCCGAGGCTTCTTCCTTCGTAATGATAATCCTGTTCATGTCCAGACCCACGGCACTCTGCAGCTCCTTTTTTGCCTGCTCTATAAATGTCTGCGCATTGGATTTGGACTGAGCCGAATTGCTTATGAGGTAATCGAGCATGCTCGATGTTGCCTGTGCAAAAAGCCCGCATGCCAGACTTCTGTGAATGCTTGCAGGCGCTTTCAATTCGGGAACGGGGACTGCATCTATGAACTTGGCCATAGACTCCGAGCGCAGGGCAAGGCCATTGATGGTGCTGTAATAGCTCTCTCTGGTGATCCTCTTTGTAAGAAAATCGGCCGAGTCGGACTCATACTGGTCGAGCAGCATCATAAAAGACTTATCAAAAGCCTTTCGGAGCATCTCATATCGATTAGCTATTAAAGTGGAAGACGGATTCGGCTGCACAGTTTTAACCTGCTCCAATGCAAACCGGCTTTCATTGAAGAGCGACATCGAAGCATTCACGACCGCCAGCCTCTCATACGACCGCCAGTCCTTGGGGTTAAGCTTTATTGCCTCCGCATATGATTTTGCCGCTCCGTCGGGGTCGCCTTTGTTCCAGAGTTTGTCACCTTCAACCAGTTTCGCGACCGCCGCGGCGCTGGTGCTGTTGAGTTTGATCGGTTCCGGTGCTGTCGGTTTAGGCGATGTTTGTTCCTGTACCGGCTGCTTTTGAGCTTTCGGCTGCTCGATTGTCACGGTTTGTCCGCTGCGCATCGATTCGATCTTCTGCCGCGCGCTTTCGACCATGTTTTTATCGGCGCCTACTTCAAGTGCGCGATCGAGTGCGTCGAGAGCCTCCGTGTACATCTTCTTTTTAGCATAAGCTTCCGCCAGTTTGATTCGAAGTGATGCATTGGACGGATCGGCGCTTATTGCACGCGAATATTCCTGTATCGCAACAGCCAGGTTGCCTTCACTCAGGCTCTCTTCGGCATTTGAACTGTAATCGCTTGATTCCAGTTGTTTTATTTCAGGAGTCTTCGCGCCGCCTACGGCTATCGATTCATCTCCTGAGATTGGCTCCACATCGTTAGTAATCGGCAGTTTTGAAAAAGCTTTACTTGTAACATCGATAACAGCCTTGCTTGCTGCCGATTGCATTGCATTATCGAGAGCAAACTCGTCGGTATCGGAGTATACTGCTACACTCGATGCTTCCCATACAGCTTTCGACCCGCCATTGACATCTACCAGCCAGACTTTCATTTTTAATAGCTTACCGTCTATGCCTTTGGCGGTTTCGATGGTTGCTTCAGTGCCGGAGGCATATTCGAACCCGAGAATTTTGGCTGCGGAAACACGCTGCTCTCTGGTCGAATAGCTGGCTATTGAGTCAAGAGTAATTTTTTTCTCTAATATCGCTCTTTTGACTGCGGGAGATTCTCTGTCGAATATTGTTGCTTCTACGCGATTGGTCTCTCTGTAGTAGTTGCGTATTGCCCGGGTAATGGAAGATGCGAATGAGTTGCCGAGCTGTTCCGCCTTTTCGGCCTGAAAGACAAGGACAACCGGCCGCGGCTTCTCCTGCGCGGCTGCAGGATCGCAAAAAGCCATCGCGCTTATTATCAATATCCAGAGATAGACTATAGACTTGATCAACTTAATTGCCACTTTGCTGCCAGAGTGATATGAGCTTTCTTGCGTTTTCTATACCGCGCTGAGCGGATGTCGGATTGTTTCCCGAGCTGACTTCAGACTGAAATTTGTTGATTGCCAGTTGAGCCGTTGCTATAGCATCGGCGGTCCTGCCCTGGTTGCGCAGTTGAATTGCGTTTGCCAGAAGACTGGTGCCGTCCACTCTGGGTGTATTATCGTCTTTCGGCTCAGCGGCTGCAGTTTTGGCGGTTGATTTCTTAGGCTCCACCGGCTCCACCTTTGCGCTTGCCTTTTCCTGCTTCTTTGATTCCGGCGCTATGGTGAGTTCACTCGTTATTGGCGGCAGTTTTGCCGGTTTTACCTCGGACTGCGGCTGAGCGCTCGACGGATGAGTCAACGTAGATACCGGAGTCGGTGGTGTAGGCATGGAACTATTAGTCGGCGCCGGGAACGTATAGATTTTCAAGCCGCTTGAAGGCGTAGATGACGAACCGGGTGATGTGCTGTTGAAACTATTGTTTGACGCCGAAGTTTCAGGATATCTGCCGGCGGTATACCTTACAGGCACTTTCACCGCTGCCTTGTTTTTAGAAGGCAGCAGGACGACGGCGAGAACCAATATTACGATAAAAGTGATTCCGGCAGCAAGAACCTGAGGAGGAGTCGATGTGATTGCGGTTCTGAGCCTTGCGAACTGTCGCCGCACGGTTGGTGTGCGTTTCTTCTTGCCTTTCAACTTCATCCGCAGCACAGCCAGTTTTTCTCTATCCGCTTCGCTGCCGGGGTTTAGGGTTACTATTTTCTCATATGAAGCAAAAGCCAACTCAAGAAAACCGCGAGCAGCCTCGGGGTTATTGCCCTCAAGTTCCATCTCACCTTTGCGCTCATATATAAGGGCCAGAACCCCATGCGCGGAGGTGCTGCTGGGGTTATCACGAACTACTTTTTCCGCTCCGGCCAGAGCCGCATCGAGGTCGCCGGATTCATAGCAGTCGTAAATTTCAGCGAGCTTTTCGCCTAGAGCGACCTCATCATTGGCTATTTCAGCCTGAATGTTGTCATCCTCGACCACCCAGGAAAGATGAAGTCCGCACTCCCTGCAGAACTTATTTGTTTTTCCGTTATACGTACCGCACTTCGGACATTTCATGACATTTAGTAATTAGGACTTGATATTTGTTATTTATTGGTTCAAAAAAGACCTGACTGTCCGGTTTTGGGCGTCAGGTTGAGATGTTCATAAGCAAGCCTGGTGGCAACGCGGCCCCTGGGCGTGCGATTGATAAAACCTAACTGAATCAGATACGGCTCGTGTGCATCCTCTATAGTATCGCGCTCTTCGCCGGTAGCCGATGCAATGGTCTCTACACCCACAGGTCCGCCGTCAAACTTTTCGATTACGCACCTCAATAGACGCCTGTCGGCATCATCCAGGCCGCATTCGTCTATCTCCAGCATTGCAAGGCCGTCCACGGCCACTTTTTGGTCTATAACTCCGTCGGCTTTTACCTGGGCGAAATCGCGCACCCTTCGCAGCACTCTGTTTGCTATACGGGGTGTTCCCCTCGAACGGCTCGCTATCTCATATGCGCCTTCATCGGTTATCGCAACTCCAAGTATGGAGGCCGACCTTGAAACAATCGTTCTCAAGCTATCGACGTCATAAAACTCAAAATTATGCACGATTCCAAACCGTGCCCTGAGTGGCGAGGTTATGAGTCCGGTGCGGGTCGTCGCGCCGATAAGAGTGAATTTCGGCAGATCGAGCTTTATTGTCCTGGCACTCGGTCCCTTTCCGATCACCAGGTCGAGCTGATAATCCTCCATCGCCGGATATAAAATCTCTTCTACGACGCGGTTCAGCCGGTGGATTTCATCGATAAAGAGCACATCGTTGGGCTCCAGGTTCGACAATATGGCCGCAAGGTCACCCGTCTNNGAATCGCCGCCAGATCGCCGGGCCGCTCTATGGCAGGGCCGGACGTGCTTCTGATCGGCACATCCATCTCATTGGCGATTATATAGGCGAGGGTGGTCTTACCCAGCCCGGGAGGGCCGTAGAGCATGACGTGATCCAGCGCCTCACCCCGCATCCGCGCGGCCTGAATGAATACGCTCAGACTCTCTTTTATCTTCGTGCGGCCGACAAACTCGTCCAGCCTGCGGGGTCGAAGAGAGATTTCAGCTACCTGATCTTCGTCTGCAAGCTCCGGCGACATCAGCCGCTCCTCAAAATCCATGCTTTCCCTCAGTTAAAAGTCAAAAAGAGAACACCTCACTTCGACCTTTTGACTTTCGACTACCTAACTCTTAGACAATAATTTCAATGCGGATCTCACTATGCTGCCCGTATCACGTGCGTCTTTAAGGGACTTCATCGCTTCCTGAGCAGCCTTATGCGCGTCATTACGGTTATATCCCAGCGCGACCAGCCCCTCGACCGCATCATCCATGCTGCGCTGTTCGGCGGGCAGTTCCCTGCGCGCGGTTTGCGCCCATGCGAGAGTCGCTATTTTTTCCTTCAGCTCTAATACGATCCGCTGAGCTGTCTTCGTGCCCACTCCGGGGACTCGGTTCAATTCGGGGTAACGCTCGCCGGAGATCGCGCTCACAATTTGTTCGACTGGCAAAACCGACAAAATGTTCAGTGCAACTTTCGGCCCTACTCCGCTTACGGTCAAAAGAATCTCAAAAAGACTCTGCTGAGCCTCCTCCGTAAACCCATATAGCGTGATGGAGTCCTCTTTTACAATTGTGGAGACGAGAATTCTGACCGCATCGCCAATGGCAGGAAGTCCGGTAATCGTCGATAGCGGCAGATATGCTTTATAACCGACCCCACGCACATCGATGACAATGTAATCGGCTTCAACTCTGGCTAATTCGCCGTGCAGGTGTGCAATCAATTTGCTAAGGTAACCTCCCCCAGCCCCTCCCCAAAAGGTGAGGGGAGTAGGCAGTTCTAATAAATAACTTTATTAAGCGGATACTCGACTATTCCCGATGCCCCCGCTCTCTTAAGCGACGGGATCAACTCGCGGACTGCGTGCTCTTCGACTATAATCTCAGCCGCGACCCAGCCTTCATCGGCGAGCGGCGAGATAGTAGGGTTCTTCAGACTCGGCAGTGCTGTAAGAATCGCATCGAGCTTCTCACGGGGTATGTTCATTTTCAAACCCACGAGCCCGTCAGCCGTCAAGGCTGCATCTAGAAGCATTGCGATATTTTCAATCTTACGGCGTTTCCACTTATCATTCCACGCGTCTTTATTCGCGATAAGGCGAGTTGTAGAGACGAGCAGAGTATCGAGAATCTCCAAACCGTGAGCCTTTAGCGTGCTGCCGGTCTCGGTGCCTTCCACGATTGCATCGACCAATTCCGGAACCTTGACCTCGGTTGCGCCCCAGGAAAACTCAACGTGACAATTCACCCCGTTTTCGGCGAAATATCGCTTTGTAACGTTGACAAGTTCGGTTGCTACGCGCTTTCCTTCAAGGTCCTTCGGCCCTTTGATTCCCGAGTCTTTCGGCGCTGCCAAAACCCATCTATATGGCTTTGTGGTCGCCTTGGAGTAGTGCAGTTCGCAGACCTCGTGAACGTCCGCATCGCATTCACGCACATTGTCGTATCCAGTGATTCCAACATCGAGGACACCCGCCTCAACATATCGCGCAATCTCCTGCGCGCGAAGAAGTGTCGCCTCAATCTCCGAATCGTCACACGACGGATGATACGAGCGTGAACTGACTCTGAAATCCCAACCGGCTTTCTTGAAAAGACCGAATGTGGCTTCCTGAAGGCTCCCCTTCGGCAATGCAATCTTTAGTATCAACTATCTCTACCTCTATTTATAATCAACCGCATCATTATATCGTGAGTAGCGAATATGGGTCAAACCTGAACTAGCCGCTACCGGCCAAAGCTCAAGCTCGGACTAATAAAAAAGAATGAGGCGGCAGTTTAGCCACCCCGTTTTATTCTCTAATATTTTATTGAGACTACATTTCCAGCATCTCGCGGTCGAGCACTATAGTCTGGTCGCGGCGCTTACCCACGCTGACAATGCAGATCGGAGCTTCTATGAGCTCAGCGAGCCTTGCAAGATAGTTCTTTGCCTCCACAGGCAGATCGTTGAAGATCTTGATTTCCGATATATCGCGCTTCCAGCCCGGCATCTCTTCATAGACGGGAACAGCCCTGGCAAGCACATCAACATCCGTAGGAAAATCGCGAACCTTTTTGCCATCGATCTCATAATGAGTGCAGAGCTTCACTGTCTCCATATCATCGAGCACATCAAGCAGTGTGAGCGCAACACCGGAAACGCCGTTCACCGCGGCCGTATATTTGATCGCTACAGTGTCGAACCAGCCGCAGCGTCTCGGCCTGCCTGTAGTGGTGCCGTACTCATTACCGCTCTTGCGGATTGCTTCTCCAACCTCGTCATTAAGCTCCGTGGGGAAGGGACCCTCGCCGACTCTGGTCGCATATGCTTTCACCACCCCGATCACTCGATCGATCATCGTCGGGCCCACACCCGTGCCGATGCACGCGCCACCCGCCACGCAGTGTGAACTGGTTACATACGGATAAGTGCCGTGGTCTATGTCCAGAAGGGACGCATGCGCGCCTTCGAAAACTACATTTGCACATTGGCTCGATGCATCAAAGAGCAGTTTTGCCGTATCGGTCACATACGGCTTTATCTGCTTTGCATACTCAGAGTATTCCTCGTAGACTGCGCTTGCATTCAGCGGCTCACCGCCATATATTTTGGTTATAAGGGCATTCTTTCGCTCAATGCATGAGAAGAGCCTTTCACGGAACCGCTCCGGGTCGATAAACTCGCATACTCTGATCCCTGTGCGCGACATTTTGTCGGCATAGCAGGGTCCGATTCCCCGGCCGGTCGTGCCGATCTTTCCACTGCCTTTGGAACTCTCCTCCAGCCCGTCGAGCATTCTGTGATAAGGCAGAATTATATGGGCATTGCCGCTTATTTTGATTCTATCGGCTGTTATCCCTCTATTTTTAAGATCAGCCAGCTCTCCCGTGAAGACCTGAGGGTCCAGAACCACTCCATCAGCGACAACGGCGGTCACATTAGGATGCAGTACGCCTACCGGCACCGTATGGAACTTATATACTTCATCATCGACAACAACCGTATGTCCGGCATTGTTGCCGCCATTATATCGCACTACATAGTCGGCATCCTCTGCGAGAAAATCGACCACTTTCCCTTTGGCTTCATCACCCCAGAGCAGTCCAACAACCACAACATTAGCCATTTTAGACTCCTTACAGAGTAATCCCTCCAGCAAAAATATCTGGAGGGATTTTTTACCTATGTACTTTAGTGACTGTCCATTATGACAGCCCATCAAAGGTATCAAAAGCATAGCAGTTTGTCAATAATTGTTGTATCAAGGCTGGAATATAATACTTCAAAATATTTCTTCATAATCAGGTCTGGTTGATAAATAACGGATTGCTGAGTCTATATAGAATTACACACGAATGGGAGGATACACATGATCGAGGTCGGCATTTACGGAGCTTCCGGTTATATGGGAGGCGAAGCCCTTAGAGTACTCAGCGAGCACCCGGAAGTTAAAATTGCGTGGGCCACAAGCCGGGGTGAGCAGCCGATCGAATTCTTTCACCGCAATTTATATGGTTCGGGTATCAAATTAATCAGTCCCGAGAATATCACACCGTGTGACGTCATATTTTTTGCGGTGCCCACCGGCATACCCATGACAATGGTGCATGATCTGCTTTCCCAAGGCGCAAGAATCATCGATCTTGGAGCCGATTTCAGGCTAAAGGACCAAAAACAATGGGAGCGCAAATATGGGCAACCGCACGCCTGTTGGGATATTGTAGAGGAGGCTGTCTATGGCATTCCTGAGCTTCATCGGGATCAAATCAAAGAGGCTGAAGTAATTGCTAATCCGGGCTGCTATTCATCAGCCGTGATACTGGGGCTCACGCCTTTGGTGAAGGCCGGTTTAATCGATACAGGCAAGATCATTGTCGATGGAATGTCAGGCACCACAGGTGCCGGCGCCGAGCTGGACATTACGACGCATCACCCTGAAATAGCAAATAATCTGGTGCCTTATAATGTGGTGGACCATCGCCATTCGTATGAAATGGAACAGGAACTCGGCAACCTGAGCGAACTGCCCGTTACTATACATTTCACGCCTGTCTATGTGCCCATTACCAGAGGGATATTAGCCTGCTGCCACTGTTTTTCCATAAGGAAAATCAGCAGGGCCGAAATATTGGATATCTATCGCAGTTTTTATAAAGACGAGCAATTCATCAAGATATTCGATATGCCAAAGGAACCTGAATCTTCCTGGCAATATTTACCTTATCCTTGGGTCAGCGCTGTCTCAGGCACGAATTATTGCCATATCGGCTTCGATATCGACGAGAGACGTGGGAGATTAGTGGTCTTCAGTGTTCTGGATAGTGTCGGGAAAGGCGGAGCGCATGCCGGCGTGCAGAATATGAACCTTATGTTTGGACTGCGCGAATCAACCGGTCTAAATCGATGGGGTCTGCATCCATACTAAAAATGGATGCAGATAACACTTTATTGTTACAGGCCGCGGCTCTTTACAGGCTCGTGAATGGCTTCCAGTTTAACGTCTCCGGTGCTCATCAGCGTCAGACTTGTGCCTTCCAGGCTGGCGCACCAGAGTGTCCGAGCTCCGCTCTGCATAGCCAGACTGCTGAGCAGCTTCTTGCGAAAGCCCAAGCCCGTAAGATAGCTTTTTGCTCCATCC
>DJHI01000147.1:0-3821 GCA_002431715.1 Armatimonadetes bacterium UBA5829 | reverse complement strand
CGAGTTCGGTTTTAAGGATGTATGCGCCGGTTTTCGGGCTGCGTTTGAAATGCCAGCTAAGGTTGACCGGAGTTTCAATGTAGTCGCTGTCCAGAGTCCTGATGATAGTCGAAAGGTGTTTCTGTTCAAATGCCCTGTCACATTGCAGCGCGGAGTATTTTACTACAAATATCATTCCGACGCATATTAGTACCACCAACACAGCCGATTGCCAGCAGTAATTGCGTTTTTTGAAAACCTCTCCGATAAATGCACCGAAACCGGCCAGTATTACTCCGGCACCCATAAAAAGGAACTGCTTCGAGTTATGATCTACGCTGTTCGAAACAATACTGCCGGATATTATCGAATCCACCAGCACCGTTAAAATGCAGGACCATAACGGGGCCCAGAGAATAGCTTTGCGAGGCGCGACAAGCCCCACGCCAAGCCCGATGGCTAAGGGAAGAGGAAAAACATATATGGAAAATATGAGGAGCTTCAGATCGATGCTCTCACGACGTAATACAACAAAAGCCGTAAATGCAACTGCGGCTCCAAATCCTACAAGCCCTGAGATTAAGTTCCTTAGAAGAAGCCCATTTTTGCCAACAGGCTTGTCGGTTTTGGTCACAAGCTAACTCCTTGCCCGGCACATCGATAATGCCGTTTTATGTCTCAGCCGACAAAGGTTATTTCGACAAATTCGGCCTTAAGTCCTTCCAATCGATCCAATCTCAATAACTGGTAAATCTACAGCCTAAACATACAAGCCGCCGCGTCCGATTATTCAAATAGGAGACTAGTCACTATGCCGGAAGTTGATAATTCCAAACATACAAAAAACTATTCTGGAATCAGAAGAGCCTCGATGCTGATGGTCGCGCTGGGCACTGACCTGTCATCGGCCATCATGCAGCAGTTGTCCCCTGATGAGATCGAGAGATTGACCGCCGAGATTGTAATGGTTAATCGGCTCGATCAAGGCACTCGTGGAGAGATCATCGAAGAGTGCCGGAAGGACCTGGAGACAGCGGGCATGATCGGCGGCACTGAATATGCCCGTAAACTCTTGGAGCAGATTTTTGGTGAAGCCAAGGCTACTGAGGTTCTCGGAAAGCTGAGTTCAGACGGCGGTAATGCCCTTCGTTGGCTACGGACCGCTCCCGCCCGGCAGTTGGCGCAGTGTCTGTCAAATGAAAGGGCACAAATTGCGGCACTGGTGATCGGGCACCTGCCTCCTGAGCAGGCTGCGCAAGTTATTTCATCTTTGCCGGAGAAGATGCAGGGCGAAGTGGCTCTGCGCTTAACGGTTATGCGCCCGACCGACCCTGAGACCATAAAAAATGTGGCCGACATTCTCCTCCAGCGTCTGGCGATGACTGAAAATGCCATATTCACCGAAGTCGGAGGCAACAAATCGGTCGTTTCCATTCTCAACAACGTGGACCGCAGCACCGAAAAGAAGATCCTCGAATATCTGACGGAGGTCAATGAGACCGTCGCCAATCAGATAAAAGAGAGCATGTTTGTATTTGNNTGATGATCGTTCCATTCAGATCATCCTGCGCGACGTTCCGCAAGAAGACCTTCGTCTGGCTCTTAAGGGAGCGGGTGATGAGGTAAAAGACGTATTCTTCCGAAACATGTCCAGCCGCGCTGTTGAAACGCTGAAGGAAGATTTGGATGCAAGCGGACCTATAAAGCTGAGAGATGTGGAAGCAGCCCAGTTGAGAATCGCGAGCATTGCGCGTCAACTCGATGAAGCGGGTGAGATCAGCCTGCGAGAGACTGACGAGGAGATGCTGGTGTAGTAAAATAATAAATATTATCTGTGAAATCAAAAATGCACAGTGGGCGGCCACTGTGCATTCTATATTGCGACTATACCCAGACCTGCCTAATCTCCGGGTTCCACCGTATAAATTGAAGAATCAACGGCCTGCCATGTCATACCGGCCTGTNNCTGTTTGACACAAGTGTAAAGAGCAACTTCCGGTGTACCGGATTCGACTCCGGCATAATCGATCTCTCTGCCCATATTGCCAGATGCCATAATTACTACACCGTAGCTGCTCGATATCTTCTTTAGCGTATCAAACACGTTCAGGTCATTGACAGTAAACTGCATCGTCTTTGCGGAAGCATTTTCATCAAATTTCGACGGAAGGAATGCATAATTGGTAAATACATGGTCATTATTGCGCCATATAATCTCCATTGCCTTAACGTCCGATGTCTCATCGACTTTAATATTTGCCTTAGACGGCTCACCACGTCTTACATAGCCGGTTTGATAGGTGCTGCGACTCTGCCCATCATCAGAAATCATTGATATGCTGAATTTTATCGGCTGAGTCTTATTAGCTGCTAAACGAAGCTCATATTCTCCATTTTCACCGGGTTTGACCTGCAAGGAAAGTGTGGATGCAATATTGCTCGACCCGGACTTTGTAAGCTTAGGAGCGTCATTCTGGTCATCTCCTACCGTCTTGTCCGAGACTCTCGGCACTCCGAACCAATCGGCCACAACCGTGCTGGCGGGAGTCATTCGGAACATCATAACCATCAAAAGCAAAACCGCGAAGCCCATTGCAGCCGCACGTGCGGGAACGCGGATGGTAAAGACTCTCTGCCAATCGAGATTCCACCATCTTACCGTTCGAGGCATTACCTGCCTCTGGCTTTGTACACGTGACATTACCGCTGCATGAAACTCTGAAGGTACTTCAACTTCAGGAAGCTCTTCAAGCATCATAACTGTGGCATTGAACTTCTCGAAGTCCGCCTTGCATTGCGGACACTGCGCAAGATGCTGTTCAAAGGCCACCCGCAGCGGCGGCTCCATTGCATTTTCCAAATATACGGAAAATAAATCCTGGGCCTTAATGCATTTCATAACCAGTAGCTCCGATCGATATTCAACATATCCTGGTGACTATGCAATACTTCCCAATTTTGCATAACATAACGCGCGCACTCCTGCCTCTCCCTCAATGGAAAATGAGATCAACAATATACTCCTTTTCATAAAGGAGTAATGTCAACAACGCTCTTCTTCCAAAGGAAAGCTAGATCAACATTTTCCTTCAACAGAGGAGCAGTATCGACAATGCTCTCCCTCCAACGGGAAACAAGGTCAACAATGCGACCGCGCACTTTAATGTTGTTCCAGTTCCTAGACTTACTATCTATCCAAAAAGTTCCGTATTGGATTCTAGTATTTCTTTCAAAGCCTGTCTCGCTCTATTTAGACGCGATTTCACCGTTCCAATAGGCAGATGTAAAATATCGGCGATCTCTTCATAACTGCGGTCATGTAGATGATAAAGTGTCATAATTATACGCTGATAATCTGGAAGAGAATTGATGGCGGTGCGAACAATCTGATTTCGTTCTTTGTTTTCAGCAACCTCATCCGGCAGCGGACTCTCGTCCTCAATCTGCCGCGAGACTGAATTCTCATCGAGATCTATATATTCGTCCAGAGATGTATGGCGGTGACTTTTTGCTTTTTTGCGTTCGTCGAGGTAGACATTGGTGACGATTCTATAGATCCATGTGGTGAAGTTGGCATCGCCGCGGAATGTGCCTATGGAGTTGAAGACCCGAACGAATGCTTCCTGCGCTACATCATTTGCATCATCATAGTTGCCTGCTATGCCGTATGCAAAATTATAAACACGCTTTTGGAAGCATCTAACAAGCTCATCAAATGCTGAGATGTCACCATCTTTGCACCGAGCTATCAGAGCCTGTTCCTCTGCGCGGCTGACTCCTTTATCCTTTTCGGATTTCGTCCTGGAAGTGTTAAAAAGCACCCAGCAACCTCATTAAGCCAC
>DJHI01000252.1:9262-12398 GCA_002431715.1 Armatimonadetes bacterium UBA5829 | reverse complement strand
TGAGATTTGCAAATCATCTAATTAGCGGGCATAGCGTGCAAGACGCGGCATCAGAGTGCCAAATCGCGTCATCCACCGCAAAGACCTATATTTCAGAACTCATTCGGTTCACGGAATCTCAGAATCTCAAAGAGGCCCTAGAGTTGGCGGCGCCGCGCATAGCTGCTCTGAAAGATAAGCTGAGCAAGCCTATTCACCGACGCCCGCGTCTCTATGATGAGCTGACCGAACTTGAGAAGCAGATCCTGGATCTATTGTCCCAGGGCTATATCAGTTACGAAGTTGCACAACTGTTGCAGATTGCACCGGGGGCTATGAATGGCAGACGGATCGGCATACGTGTTAAGCTCGGCGCCGCTAATATTGGAGAGGCCATTGAGATCGCGGTAGCCAGAGAGCTTATTCCCCTGCGCGCGCGTCGCATCCGGCCTCCAATTGGTGTCAACATGCAAGTGCTGCAGTTGGTCTTATCTGGAAAAACACGCAAGAGAGTGGCGGAGATACTGGAGATGAAGATCGAGAACGTACACAGCAGGCTGGAATACATGGCGCGCAAGTACGGTCTCAAGCGAACAAAAGATCTGGTAGATCTGGCGGCGAGAGAGGGATGGGTGAACAATAATGAGCTCTGAGCTGCTGCTGGCCAAGCCAAATCTAGATCTGTATGAACGAGAGCTGGTATTTTTCGATGGTCTCCCGGTCGTAGCAGGTTATGCGCGGGTGAGCACAGAGGATCAAGCGGATGATAATCACTCCATAGCTACGCAGTTCCAGTTTATCCGAGAACGGTGTCAGCGGGATTTCCCAGACGGTTTTCATCTGCTGCTAATCTCTGACGACGGCTTGTCGGGTGATCTGCCTTATCTGACTCCGGGATATGACATCGAAAACTACAGGCCCGGTTTGACGACAGTGACCCAGCTGATTGCGAAAGGCATTGCCAAATATGTGGCAGTTTATACGCTAAGCCGACTGTCAAGAAGCACCCTTGTCTATAGACAGTTCTGTCGCGAGTATCTGAATCACTATGGAGCGCGGTTGATATCGTGCTGCGAATCAGTTGACCTGAGCAATGCTGCAGGCAAATATGTTTCAGATCTCATCGTAATTCAAAACGAATACGTAAGACGGCAGATTGTGGAACGTTGCCGTGATGGCCAGCTGATTCGTTTGAAGAGTGGTTACCCGCTGGGTTCTCCGGGATACGGCTGGCAATGGCAGAGCCGGAGAAATCTGCAGAAGGACAGCGCCGGGCGAAAACCCTATATCGGTATCGAGCAGGTTCCCGAACAAGTCGGCGTAGTCAGAGCTATCTTCGATTGGTGCCTGGACGGCAAAGGCGTTGAATGGATAAGACAACAGCTGGCGGCTGATTGCATCAAATCGCCTAGTGGCGATCAGCATTGGAGCAAGTCGACAGTGCTGAGAATTATGCACAACCCGCATCATGCCGGCATGATTAAAATCGACTTAAACGGTACGCTGATCGATGGTGCCCATTACGATCAGAGAATTGTTGAAAAGTCCGAATACTTTGCAGCCTTGGAAGCCCTCCGCAGCAGGGCGCAGGTGCCCTCGAAGACCAAGGCGTCTCCAAACCACGTCTTTGGTGAAAAGATCCACTGTGCCAAATGCGGCCGACGAATGAACCTCATCACTGTGCCCGGGCGAAAAGCCCGTTACAAGTGTCGCGGCGCGGATTCTGCGAATGCTCATCTACCGTTTTCCGTTCGGGTCGANNTCGATGTTGTGGAGGAGTGGGCCGTTCAGTCACTGGCAGAAGCATCGGCGGCGCCTGAAACCTTTCGTGCGGTTTCATCCGATATCGGAAAGATCATTGCTGAGCAGGATGAAAACCTGGTGCAGCATGAGATGACGCTTGCGGCTAAGTTGGAGGCTAATCGAAAGGAGTTTGTCGACTGGGCCCGCAAGCGCTCAAGAGGTGAGCTTACGGAATGGCAGTTCGACAGCTACAAGGATGACCTGAGGCGGAATAGAGATGAGTTGGAATGCGCCCTGAAGACCGTGCGCCGCCAGCTCGAACACAAGCTCGCGCGGGAAGTGAGAGTTCAGGCGGCATGCAGCCTACTTGGCAGGTTTCGGGAGATATGGGACTCAAGCAACCTGGCAGAGAAGCGGGAACTTGCTCGTGAGCTGGTGGATGATCTGACCGTCGTGTACGAAGGCGAACATGTTCAGATGAAGTTGAGATCCGCGCTGGGCACTGAACACTCGTGTTGTATCAGGCCCACAGGGAACCCGATCACGGGCATCTCTGCACTTAATCAGACTCAGCTGATATCGGTGTATTATCTGGCTGCCGGCAAATCTTGTTCCGAGATTGCCCACATCCGAAATATGCGTCTCAGGACCATCTACGGCCACCAGGCGAGGCTGCTTGAGCTTGCCGAAACCGCTGGCCTTAATGCTGCCCTCAAGCTGGCGGCGCCGATGGTTGCCGCCAGGATCGACCAGCAGATCATTGAATCAGACCTTGAATTCAAACGCAGCGTATCGATTGGTGAGATGGAACTCCAGCTTATGAATCTGCTGTCGCGAAAGCTGACACTTGTTCGCGCCGCGTCAGAAATGCACATAAAACCGAGTCGCGCCGCCACTTTGCGGCAGGAAGTTTACACAAAGCTCGGGGTGCATTCCCTGGGCGAAGCTTTGGCATCGCTACGCAGGCGGCATCTGATTGCCGGCACATCGACATGGAGCGATGTACTCACGGACAACCAGATGGCCGTCCTCAGATTGCTGGCTGCCGGAAACTCTCAGTCTGAGATAGCGCGTAAGCTCAAAATATCTTTACCGGCGGTAAAGGAGCGTATCAGGTGCATGTTCGACAAGTTCGGCGTCCGGCCTGTTGCTGCATTACTGAATTTCGCAAGCAGTAGAGGATGGGTGTAAGGGATGATTACTGAAATCAGGATTCAGGGCGACGACTTATCAAGCTACAAGCCGCAATTGGTATTTGGAGACGATCTGCCTGTTGTCGCAGCCTATTCGCGAGTTAGCAGTGAACTGCAATCAAAAGAGAACCACTCCATCGAGACTCAGGAGAAAGTAATCTATGAGACATGCGTCCGGGAATTTCCTGATGGTTTTCATATGATCTATGTAGCCGACGCCG
>DJHI01000252.1:9050-9254 GCA_002431715.1 Armatimonadetes bacterium UBA5829 | reverse complement strand
TACTCGGGAGTTCTTTCATATCGAAAACCCGGGCCAAAGCCAGGCGAGTTCAGACCCGGCCTCACAAATATTGTTGAGATGGTCCGGGCAGGGCTGATAACTCATTTGATGGTATTCAACTGCTCCAGATTGAGCAGGTCTCTTGAGGTCTGGCAGGAATTGCAGCGTGAAGTGTTGGCGCCGCAGGGTGTGCAGTTTGCCTCC
>DJHI01000252.1:0-9005 GCA_002431715.1 Armatimonadetes bacterium UBA5829 | reverse complement strand
CCTCCGCGACAGAACAGGTTAACAACAAAACGCCTGATGGAGAGTTCGTCACCAATATACTGATGGCGAGTTCCGAGTTTGTCTGGGAGCAGATCCGCCAGGCATGCGTCAACGGAATGCGTGTGCGCCGCGATGAGCTCTATACACTGGGGGAGCCGCCCTATGGATGGACGTGGGGCGACAAACGAGGTCTCAAGAAAGGTGAACGAGTCGGTATCGTGCGAGTCCCGGGGCAGGATGCTGTCATTAACAAGATATGCGGCATGTATCTCTCCGGCATGAGCATACGGGGTATTGCGAGAGAACTTAGCCGACAGTACATCCCAGCGCCCAGAGGTGGTGATACATGGAGTAAATGTCCGGTAAAACAGATTCTTACAAACTTTCGGAATGCCGGGTTGGTCCGAATCAAAACCGGAGAACTGGTTCCGGGGCGCCACTACGACCAACGCATAATCGATGAGAGCACCTATTATCTGATTCAGGAGAGGCTCAACCAGCGCAGCAAGCAATATACCATGAAACCGAACAAACCGGACGATCCTGCTCTTCACAGCAAGCTCAGGTGTCATCTGTGCGGACACAGCCTAAGCATACAAAGGGGCAAGGCAGGTAACCCCAAGTATGTTTGCAAAGGGCCCCGCTCCAATTTGAAGCATGGCGAGTTCTGCGTATCTGCCAACTTGGTCGACAGCACCATCGCCAGAGCTGTACAGGAATATCTGGGCGCAGATGACTTTCGGAAGGCAACTAAGGAGGACGTCCGAACATTCCTAAATGAACAGACCGAATACCTCGCCACACGTAGGACTCGTCTGGAAGACAAGCTCGGTAAGGTAAAGAAAAAATTTGTAGAGCTTGCAAGAAACCACAACGGGGGCAACATCAGTAAGGATCACTTTGACGCGAAGAGAAAAGAACTTGAGGATGAAAGGATTGCGTTCGAAGCGCAGGTTGCAGAGGTCAAATCGCGTCTCGATGAGTCCATCAAAGACACCGGCAAACTGAAGCGTGCACTGGACTTGACAGACAAAATACCTGATCTATGGAAGTCAACAAATGATGAAGAGAAAGAAGACCTTCTTTCTGTCGTGGAATATGCAGTTCTCAACCCACGAGACATGCATGTCGATCTGCGCCTCAAGTTCATAGGTGAAAGTGAGAGAATCTACGGGCTGTACACGCCTGGCAGGGGCGTATACGGATCAGGCATAGAAGGACTCAGTGTGGATTGCCTTACAAGCGCATATTACTTCCTAAAAGGACACAATTGCAGAGAAGTGGCACATATCCGCAAGCTTAAGCCTAACAGTATCTATCTGCACAGACGAAAGATACGCCGTGTGACCGACAAAGCGGCTCTGGAACTAGTGGCTCCGTTGGTCAATCGACGTTTCAAAGATCTGCTACTGGGCAAATATGCCACTACTGACAGATGGAATCTCACCATAGATGATGAGGAATACAAATACTTGCAGTTGCTCGGAAAAATGATCCCGGCACGGGAGATTGCCTATAAATACGGTATATCACATCAGCGAGGAACAGATCTCAGAACTAGCATGTTCACTAAGTTCAATGTGTATAGCACGCCCAAACTTCTGGATGTTGCATATGAAAGGTGGCTAATTCCTGGTCCACCCGTTTGGCGGGCCGAATTGAAGCCAATTGATTTTGAGATACTAAAGACACTAGCCGATGACCAACACCAGGGCCGGGCTGCAAAGCGCCTGAATATTACGTTTCACGTCGTAAACTCGCTAGTCCGAAGACTTTACAAAAGATACGATGTGCACAGTATTCCGGCCCTGTTGCAGCTTGCAAGAGAAAGGGGATGGATACCTGGAGAAGAACGTCAGAAACCCGGCATGCCTGCTAGTAGCGACGCGGAATCTAGCTCAACTGAACCAGAAAAGCCGACATTCGTTCTACGGCGTCCAATATCGCAAAGGCATCTGCATATACTTCGACTTTTGGCCATGGATTATACCACTGAGATGATAGCAGTGGAATTGGGCATCGGGGCAGGCACAGTAGAAGGAACGATACTTACTATCCGCAACAGACTTGCCGTTCAAGACCGTTTCGAGGCTGTCCAGAGAGCCTACCAACTTGGGCTACTCACGCCAGACGAGACAAATGGATGATTTCGTCTCATATGGCATTGCACTGTCATGGATAAGAAATCGGCAAGTGTACCAGATTCCAACCGAATTCATCGGATTACAGCCAACAAAGTGACATTTCCTCTCAGACATCTGGGTCTTGAGTGAAAGGAACAGGAACTGAAGCATATAGAGATGATTTTAGGCAGACTGCCTGAGCTGGTGATAGCACTCTACTATCCAGCCGAGGATACATACGTTGGTGTGATGGCACGACAGCGGGAAGCCGTTCCTGGTCTGCTGGTTTTCGATAACATAGTCGATCTGACGCTCTACCAATGCGCAGTGAGTAAACACATGGAAGCGGTGCCCAAGATTCTACAGATTGAGGACGCGAGAGATGTTGTTCGCAATCGGGACAAAGTGCAGTCAATCATCTTGTTCAGGCCATCAGAATCATTCACCGTAGAATACATAATGTGATCTCTGACTTCAAAAAGCATCCCAGCCGCAAGCAGCGGGGAATGCACCCAAAGAGATTGATGTTTGGTGTCGACTTGTGGTGAGCAAGCTTCTTCACTGACCGTCTCTCACATCTTACTTGGCATGGTAGGATTCCCAGAGCCGTCGCCACACTTGTCCTAGATCGCAGACGCATAGCTCTACCAACTCGGCTTGGTTATCCGTGTTATAGTTTTCATCCCGCAAGACAACATCTGCCAATGAGTAAACGTACTACTTGAATATCTACTCGATGAGAAACAGACACACCTTACTCCTAACGAGTGCAGTCGACTAAAGTCGCATTAAGTAGTAGTGCCCGACTGGCAAGTGCTGATATTACCTGCTATAATACCCCCAGCAGCCAAGCATGGTTGCTACGAATGGATCGTTCCGCCCGAGAATACGGAGCAGTTTCACCTATTATCGGTCATCGACCGAGCAGGACAGATAATTTTATGGAAGATCGCTGGCTATCGGTTGAAGAAATCGCCACATATCTTGGTGTAACTCGAGATAGTGTTTATCGCTGGGTTGTAAGTAAAGGCTTGCCTGGCCACAAAATCGGTAGGCTATGGAAGTTTCGTAAGGACGAGGTTGATGAATGGGTCAGATCTGGCGGCGCAGGTGAAAACGACTCAAGGCGCGGTTTGAACAGCGACCAGCAATAGCACACTCCATCCTGTTGTGCATGGCGCGCTAAATGGAGGCGAGTCTTTGGAATCACAGGGAAAAGACATCACTATCAGCATAGGCAACCAGTTCGTAGCCGACAATGACCGCTTCAAGATGCGCGAAGCATTGAGCCATATGGTCGACTCGGCACATTTGGATGTCTGCACTGCGTTTCTGGATGCGTATGGTGTAGCGGCTATTGGTAATGCGGCCGAGAGTGGCAAGCTGCGACTCCTCGTGGGTTTTGATCTGTCGGACATTCCGGTCGCACAGGATATTGTGTCGTTCCAGATGGCAGAAGAGTGGAAGGCTTCTGGCGAAGACCCTATCCACCGCATGGCTGATGAGGAGTCTGTAAGCAACGCTGTCAACGCTCTTCAGCTACCCACATTCCAGGCTGCAAAGGCAGCACTTAGAACACACTCCAAGCTTTATGTAACCGAGGAAATTGGTGTCGTTGGTAGTAGCANNGTATTGAAGGCCAGCGCGAACTCAACCTCTTTCAGCACGAACCCGAGGCGATTGCCCGTCTGCGGGAATGGTTCGCTTCAATGTGGAATGAGGCGAAGATGCAAGAACGGGTTGACTTCAAGCAAGAACTCATCAAGTGGCTGGAAACCACTCGCCTCAAGCGGTTTGCAGCATTTCATCCATACGCCAAAGCCATCTTCGAGCGCTACCGCCACCGATTTGTTTCACTCGCGGCATCTTCGACAGATGTGAACCTTGCCGTTTTCCAGGAAGAAGGTCGAGACACGGCGCTCAGCATCCTCGCCGAACTCAAGTGTTGCATCATCGCTGACGCTGTTGGCCTTGGCAAAACGTACGTGGCCTTGGGAGCTATACAGAGACGAGCAAAGGCGAGGCCGAGGAACGAGCGCAAGGTTCTTGTGATCTGCCCTGCTCAGCTTGAATCGGTTTGGGAACGCGCGAGCCGCGACCAAGGCATAGCTCTGACAACAGAAAGTATGGAAACGCTTGGTAACACATTGGGGTCGAGTTCCGAGGCAAGACTGCGTGACCTGGAGAACTATGCGCTGGTCATAGTCGATGAAGCCCACAACTTCCGCAATCCTAATGCCAACAGGTTCCAGAACCTTATGGAGGTGCTGCAGGGCGGCCCGCAGGACAAGGAAGTCCTGCTGCTAACTGCGACCCCTATCAACAACAGCATCCGCGACCTCTACAGCCTATACCGCCTGATGACGCGCGACCGTGACGACTTTTTCGCAACCACAAACCTGCGGATTCGTAGCATGCGCGAGTTCTTCAAACAAGTGGAGAATATGAGGATCAGCACCACCGATCTCTTGCTCGAAACGATGGTCTGCCGCAGTAGGTTGGATATCCGGCGCAGGCAGGAGAATGGCGAGGTCATAGTCATCAGTGAAAAAGAAGTCCGGTTCCCCAACAGGCACATGGTGGCTTTGGAATACGGCTTGGCTGTATCTGGTGATACCGTTAAGTATGATGAGCTTGCCGCAACAATAGAAAACCTGACTCTCGGCGCATACAACGTGGAGCAGTATTCCAATTCTCCTGATGCGCAAAAGAACCAGACGTTCCTAAGACTACAAACCTTGTTCCGCATCCTCCTCCTGAAGCGACTTGAAAGTAGCGTGGTTTCGTTCATCTCTACTGCGGAGAACCTACTCAGCTTCAGCGACAAAGTCGTCGAAGCACTGCGCGAAGGCCGGCGGCTCACTAACGATGAGTATCGTCGGATGCAACTCGATTTCACGAAGCAACTTGAGGATGATGACGAGGACGGTGGCACCTATCTAGAAGACCTAAAAGAGCGAGATCCGAGCGATTATGACATTGATCGGCTGGCGGCTGATGTGGCGGCTGACCACCAGCTACTTGAGCCGCTGATCGAGAAGGCCAGGTCGCTTGTCGGCGAAAAAGACGGCAAGATCGCCAGACTGAAGGAAGAGTTGAGGAAGCTGCTTCCTGATCAGAAAGCCTTGATCTTCACATTCTACTCCGACACAGCGGACTACATATCCGAACAGCTTACATCGGACAAGGAGTTCATGCAGTCCGTAGGCAATGTGAGGATACAGGAGATCGTCGGCGGCACTAATCCCAAGCTCAAGACAAAGGTTGTGGAAGACTTCGCGCCGATGTCCAACAACGTGAACGGCAAACCCGCCCATCCCATTCAGGTTCTCGTATCGACGGATGTGCTCTCCGAAGGGCAGAACCTTCAGGACTGTGGATATCTCATCAACTATGACCTGCATTTCAACCCGGTGCGCATGATTCAGCGAAACGGCCGTATCGACCGCCTTTTCTCGCCGCACGAGGATATCACCATCGCTAACTTCTTCCCAGAAGGCGGTTTAGAGGAGCAGCTCAAGCTGATCGAGCGGCTCCAGAAGAAGATCGAACAGATCCAGGACAACCTGCCTATGGACTCCAGCGTCATTGGTGAAACCGTACGCGTGTTCAGCCTGGAAGAACTGCGCAGGACCAAGGCGGGCGATGTCTCCATTATTGACGAGATCGATGCTCAGAACCCGATCAACCGCTTCCACGACATGCTCAACGAGGTCATCAAGATGCTGCAGGACTTCGGCATCGAGGAAGTGGGCAGGATTCCGTTCGGTTGTCAGAGCAACAAAAAGTCCACGCATAAAGGTGTCTTCGTTTGCGTTATCGCGGGCAAACGCGAGGAACATAAGAATTGTTGGTGGCTCTACTATCCGATGGACAAACATGCCACTGATCTGTTCCCGGAACCTGTCCAAGAGCCCAGCCAGATCATCGACCTAATTCGAAGTCCCAAGCCACATTCGGAGGATCAGCACGTGCCTGACTTCAGCCCCAGAGACATAAACTGGGAGATTATATTGGACGCGAAGAAGCGTTGCCGAGAGATGCTCATCGCGCAGGCGCGAAATGAGGCTCAAGGCCAGGTATGGGCGACTAACCATATCAATAAGAAGGTCAAGTCGTTCTTCGCTGTTCGTCCGGACGGATTGCCTAATGAACTTTTGCGACGCCTGGGACGCTACTCGTTGGAGAAGTATAAAGCTGAGGCTGAAGAAATGATGAAAGCTGCTCAAGAGAGCAGAGACACCACGGCCTTTGTGAATTGGCTTGACGAGAAGCTTCCGCCTATTACGCTCGCTGGTGACAACCCGGAAACCATGCCGCTTGAAGTTGTGAGCTATCTCGAGCTGGTTCCAGAGACGGAGGCCTCCGAATGAGCCTCGACTTGCTCAATCTTCTCTCCGGTGACGACCAGCAGTTCGTGCAGGGGCTCGTCCAACTTGGTTGGTATGACTACGCGCCGGTGCTTACGGACTACTGCTTGATGGGCAAGGCACGAGCGTGTCTTGATCCGCAGTTGAAAGCTGCCGGAGAGGTGCGAGGAACAGATGCCTGGGTATATCGCCTGGACGTCCCCACCGGGAGATGGCAGGATGCCGTCGCGGTGGTAGAGAGTCACCTCAAGCAAGACCCGCAGTTTGCGGTTGTCTTCTGCAACGTGGCCGGGGCGCTTCTGATACTCGTCCCATCAAATCCGGATAAGGCGTTCGGACGCGCAAAGAGCGGCCTTGCCGTCGACCGTATCTACCTGGACACCCGCCAGCCGTCGAATTTCGAGGCCGAGACAATCAAGAAGCTCAAGGAAGCCCCGAAGAAGCATTTCCGGGCGCGCCTTCAGGATATGGTCAACACCGAGCGGGTCACTAAGAAGTTCTACGACCGCTTCAAAAAGGAACTCGACAGCTTCCAGAAACTGATAGACGGAATCACCGTCGAAGCGGACAGGCTGTGGTATTCGTCGGTAATGCTCAACCGGCTGATGTTCATCTACTTCCTTCAGCGGAAGGGCTTCCTGGACGGCGACCGCGATTATCTGAGCAACCGACTTAAGGTCGTTCAGGATAGGCGTGGCAAAGACGAGTTCCAGTCGTTCTACAGATGCTTTCTTCTGCGGCTTTTCCACGAGGGACTTGGGTCGCGCAAGCGCGAGCTGGATTTTGAGGAACTACTCGGCAGAATCCCCTACCTGAACGGCGGCCTGTTCGAGGTTCACGATATCGAGAGCCGCTACGTGGACGACACTGGGCAGACCGTTGTCGACATTCCCGATGACGCCTTTGAGAGCGTGTTTGCGTTCTTCAACGACTACGAATGGTGTCTGGACACTTGCCCGTCTCGCACGGAGAGGGAGATCAACCCGGACGTCCTCGGCTATATCTTCGAGAAGTACATCAATCAAAAGCAGATGGGGGCGTATTACACCAAAGAAGACATCACCGAGTATATTTCCAAGAACACCATCATTCCCTATGTCTTCGACACCGCCGAAAAGAGGCATAAAGCGGCCTTCGAGGGCGATGATTCGGTCTGGCTGCTGCTCCAGATAGATCCGGACAGGTATATCTATGACGCAGTTCAGAAGGGTGTGGAACTCGACCTCCCGGACAACATTGCCTGTGGGCTTGATGATGTGTCGAAGCGAGGCAAATGGAACACTCCTGCTCCCGAGGAGTATGCCTTGCCGACAGAGATATGGCGGGAAGTGGTCGCGCGCAGAAAGCGATATGCGGAAGTGCGCGGCAAGCTGGAGCGCGGTGAAGTCAAGTCTATCGACGATCTTATCACTCTCAACCTGAACATTATCCGCTTCGCCAGGGACGTGATCGATCTCGCGGATGGCCCGGAACTGATCCGCGCAATATGGAACACGATGGCGGGCAGATTGCCGGAGATAGGCACGAATGCGGCTCCGATCCCGCCGATGACCGTGCTCGATCCCACATGCGGGTCGGGCGCATTCTTGTTTGCCGCGCTGAACATTCTCGAGCCGCTCTATGAAGGCTGCCTGGATCGAATGCAGGCGTTTGTATCGCAGGCGGACTCCGACGGCGACTCGCGCAAGTGTCCTGACTTCCGAAGCGTTCTCTCCAGGATGAACGACACCACGAAGCATCCGAACCGAGAGTATTTCATCCTGAAGTCAATCATCCTGAACAACCTCTATGGCGTGGACATCATGGAGGAAGCTGTCGAGATTTGCAAGCTCCGGCTGTTCCTGAAGATGGCTTCGGTCGTCGAGCCGGATGAAGCAAAGGACAACTACGGCCTTGAGCCGCTGCCGGATATCGACTTCAACATCCGGGCTGGGAACACCCTGGTCGGTTTCGCCTCGCACGACGAAGTGCAGAAAGCGGTGACCAGCACTTTCGACTTCGATGACGCAATGTTGTCAATCGAAGAGAAAGCCGAGATCGCCGAGCGAGCTTACGAGCTATTCCGGCAGCAGCAGGTCGAGCTGGGCGGCGATGTCACCGTAGAGGATAAGAAGGCGTTGCGGGCAAGGCTTGGTGATCTTGAGGCAGAGCTGAACCGCTATCTCGCGAGACAATACATTATCGATGCTATTCAGCATGAAGCCAAATACGAAAAGTGGCTTGCGTCTCACCAACCGTTCCATTGGTTTGTCGAGTTCTATGGGATCATGAAGCGTGGCGGGTTTGATGTGATCATAGGTAATCCGCCTTGGAAAGAATATTCCGCTGTCAAGAAAGACTATACCGTTCTCAACTCACCAGCCGAGGCTTGTGGCAATCTCCACGGTATGTGTACAGCACGCGCGAACCAACTGAGATCATTGCATGGAAGGTTATCTTTCATAGTCCAACTACCTTTTGCCAGTTCATCTAGGATGACTTCTCTGCGTCACTCGGTATCAAAGGGCAGCGA
>DJHI01000257.1 GCA_002431715.1 Armatimonadetes bacterium UBA5829 | reverse complement strand
TAGCTAGCTGCCGTTTTTGATCTGAACGCTCGGCGCATGATGCAGGGTCATCATATTCATCATCAGCTCTGGCCAGAATATCGCCGCCGCTTGCGATCATCTCATCAAGTGAAAGCAGAGCGGACTGTCCGACATCGGTGAGTATCTTCTCAAACTCTAGTNNAACTTCAATATCCAGATAATTGGCGACTTCGTTATCGGTCGGAGGTCTCTTGAACTGCATCTCCAGCCGTGCATAGGCGTCACGAAGAACGGTTTCATTCTTTCTTACGGACCTCGGAGTCCAGTCCAGACTCCTGATGATATCTATAACTTCGCCTCTTATACGAGTGAGCGCATAGGTTTCAAACTTGACATTGCGATCGGGATCGAATTTCTCTATTGCATCGATAAGCCCCACTACCGCATGACCTACAAGGTCTTCATAACCCAGCGCCCCGGATGGCGACAGATTGAGACGGTCCACGGCATATTTCGCCAGGTAGGCGTACTCCGTGATAAGGCCTTCCCTTGCCTGTTCACTTCCGTTTATTTTGTACTCCCGCCACAGCTTTTCACGCTGATCCATGGTCAACCAACCTCTCTAGATTCCTGCTTACGACTCGTTTTTCTCGTCATTTACGCTATTTTGAAGAACAGCTACCAGCATCCCGCCGAGCTGGCCTAAGATAATCCAACAAATAAAAAACGAACCAATTGACTTCAATACAATCCATAAAATGTCCTCATTCGCGAGCCACAGCGTCACGCCGACGCTGAGGAAAACCACCAGCCCGATAAGCAGGCTTATAAGCTTCCAAACGGGCTGTACCATCTTACACCCCCACCAGTTCCAGTTCTGCCACAGGAGTTAAGTCGCGCCTGCGAATTCTATCGTCAAGCTTAATAGCCATCTTTCTCAGCCACGGGCCAATAGCAGAATGCGGCGACGATATCACCAGCGGTTTCTGGGTTCTGATCGCCCAGCCGACCGTTCCGTCAGACGGTAAATATTCATATCTCTGGAAACTCCTGCCAAGAAAGCGTTCGCAGATGTTTTTAAGTCCATCCGCAACCGCGCTCGCCTGATTAGGCGATGAGCAGCAATTAGCGACAAGCGTAATCTGCGCATCCGGCAGCTTGGACAGTAGCACTTTCATGGCTGCATATGAGTCCGTAATAGATGTCGGTTCGGGTGTCGTAACCACCATAACTTCATCGGCAAATGCCAGTATCGATGATACAGATTCATTGATCCCCGGTGATGTGTCGATCACGACAATTTCTCCATCACCGGCGCTTCTGAGAACATAATCGATCAGGCTTACGCCTGCCTCTCCGTCCAGATTAGCCATATCTTCAAGTCCTGAACCTGAAGAAAGAAGCTTTAGACCATCCTGACCATCAACCCAGGCGTCTGAAGCATCGATCCTGCCTCGAAGGACATCATTGAGTGTGTATTTAGGTGCAATTCCAAGCAATACTTCTGCATTAGACAAACCAAAATCGGCATCGACAAGTCTTACTCTCCTTCCAGAACGGGCCAGCAGCAGAGCCAGATTAACAGCCACGCTGGTCTTTCCTACCCCACCCTTACCGCTTGTAACGGCAATTGTATAAAGCTTTGGGGGCCTTAAGCTCGGCCCGCAGCACATAACCCTGTCTCGAACAAGCTCTCTTAAAGCTTCAGCCTGATCAAGCATCAACCAACCTCCACAACTACGCGAGCCATCTTGCCCGCATCGGCAAAATCAATATCTTGTGGGACATTCTGCCCCGCCGTAAGACAGGAAATCCCCAGTCCCGTTCGCAGAGGCAGGTTCACTACACATCCGCGATTAGGCGATTCATCGAGTTTTGTTATAATCAGCCGTGTGGGAGAAAGCAGCTTAAACTTCTCTACGGCTTCCGTTTGAATCTCTGGTGCAAGCGAGGCCGCGATCACAAGATGCGTCTCTGTCGGATTAGCCGCATCGACAAACGCTTTGAGCTCCTGAAGATGCTCATCGCTGCGCTGGCTGCGCCCAACCGTATCGATCAGAACGACATCCTTATCCTGATGCTTTTGGACACCTGCCGCCACTTCCTCAGGAGAAAGCGCTATTTCAAGAGGAACGCCCATGATCCTTGCATAAGTTCTGAGCTGCTCTACTGCACCTATTCGATAGGTATCGGCAGTCACCAATGCGACTGTTNNTCCGACGACTGCAATCACCTGGCAGGTATCGAGCACAGGCGGCATTGCAAAACCCTGAATCTTGGCTGCAAGCATCGAAGCAAGCTGAGTGGGGTCCTCTATGGAAAGCAGATCAGAAAGGACGCCATGTGCCATATCTTCATCCACACCGCATCTGAGAAGAAGCGGCGTATTCAGGCTCATTGTCTGCATTGGAACGCTTTGGCCATTGAGAAGTCTCTCGACAACAGCACTAAGCTCTTTGAGCTCTGATCTTAACTGACCTACTTCAGATTCCGGCTCGGCGACGACAGCAGTCGTACCAGCATAGAGTTTTGCTGCTAACGGAGCAGGAGAAGGCATATTGAGCAGACACTCTGCTCTCTGCTCTCCGCTCTCTGCTATTTGTCCTCTGCTATCTGCTATTTGCTCTCTGCTATCTTCGATAGCTGCCATAAGCTCAACTTTTCCATGTCCGACCAAACCCAGCAGACCGCCGGGTTTAACATGCTTTGTATTGAGCACCACCGCATCCTCACCGAGTTCCATCTTGGCAAGAACTAGTGCTTCCTGCATCGTCGGGGCTTCAAAAGTTTTAATTCGCATTGTTGATCTTCACCATTCCTATGGATTCAACATTAACGTCAGGTGCGATTTCCGCATATGAGAGAACCGTCAGATTCGGGAAACTTTGCTCCACCAGACCTCGCACGTGCATCCTCGTCCTTGGAGAGCACAGCGCTATCGGGCTGAATCCTCGTCCTGCCAGGTTCTCCACCTGAGCACGTATGGAAGATAGCAATTCCTGTACCAGGTTTGGATCGAGAATCAACCGCGCGCCAAGTTCGGTCTGGCGAATATTATCCGTTATAAGCTGTTCTGCGCTGGGATGGAAACTGAACACTGTCAGCTTGCCGTCCGGGCCTTGCAATCTTCGGCAAATCGGAAGGGCCAGACGCTGGCGAGTATACTCGGTAAGGATATCCGTATCCTTCGTAGCTCCGGCAAAATCCGCCAGCGCTTCAAGAATAGCAACAATATCGCGTATGGAGACACGCTCAGAAAGCAGGTTCTGCAATACCTTCTGCACGTCACCGACTCCCATGACTTCTGGAATAAGCTCACTGACCACAGTTGGAGCCTCTTCTTTCGCTGCGTCGAGGAGTTGCTGGGTCTCCTGCCTGGTAAGCATCTCCGCCGAATGCTTGCGAATGAGTTCCGTTAGGTGCGTAACTAAAACTGTCGTCGGGTCGACCACGGTATAGCCTGCGACTTCAGCAAATACTTTTTGAGATTCGGATATCCATGTTGCGGGAAGACCGAATGCAGGCTCCACTGTCTCAGTCCCCGTGAGTTTTTCAGTGGCTCCACCCGGATTCATAGCAAGATGCTGGTTGAGGAATACTTCCCCACGCGCTATCTCCGTGCCGCGTAGTTTCAGTACATACTCATTTGCCCCAAGCTGGACATTATCGCGAACACGAATGGCTGGAACAAGAACGCCCATATCCATTACGGCTTGTTTTCGAATCATTGTGATCCTGTCCAGAAGTTCACCGCCCTGTTTAGGGTCTGCAAGAGGAATCAAACCGTAGCCGACCTCGAGAGCTAGAGGATCGACGCCGATAAGATCCGTCATCGATTCAGGCGCAGATGGCGCAGGAGCGGCAGCTTTCGCAGCCTTTGCTTTTGCGGCATCCAGCTCTTCCTGCTTTTCGTTTTGCGAAAGGAAATAAGCGACGAGCCCTGCCAGCCCGGCAGCAAGGGTCAACGGAATCTTCGGCATTCCCGGCACTATTACAAGCACGCCGAAGACAGTCGCAGTAACTGCGATGGCCTTCGGTCTGGAAAACACCTGTGTCATCAGTTCGAGACCCAAACTTTTTTCTGACCCGTTCTTGGTGACCATTAAACCGGTTGCTGTTGAAATGAGAATTGCGGGAATCTGGGTGACCAGGCCTTCACCGACAGTCAATAGCGTATAGGTCTGCAAGGCCTGCATTATGTCCATGCCACGCTGCGCAATACCGACGGCAAATCCACCAAGAATATTGACTATGATCATGATGATAGCCGCGATAGCATCACCACGAACGAATTTGGTGGCACCATCCATAGCCCCGTAAAAGTCGGCTTCTCTGGCAACATTTTTCCTGCGTTTTTGAGCTTCCACCTCATCTATGATTCCGGCATTGAGATCGGCATCGATTGCCATCTGCTTACCGGGCATGGCATCTAATGTAAACCTTGCGGCGACTTCAGCTACACGCCCAGCGCCATTCGTGATAACTACGAACTGGATGATAATGAGGATTATGAAGACAACAATACCGACTACGTAATTTCCACCGACTACAACTGTTCCAAATGCCGATATGACCGCACCAGCGTCCGCGTGAAGAAGAATGAGTCTCGTCGCGGATATGTTCAGAGCCAGTCGGAATAGAGTAGTCATCAACAAAAGAGATGGGAATGAACTGAACTGCAGCGGCTCGGAGGTATACTTCGAGACAAGCAGTATCGAAAGCGCCAATGCAATGTTGCCGCACAGCAGTATATCCAACACCCAGTGCGGAAGCGGAACGATCATCATACCGACGATCATTACCGCCACGATGGCGATGACTATATCGCTGTGACGCGACAACATCCCAAGAGCTGATTGAGACTTATCCTGTTGTTTTGGTGCGGCTACGGCCATTATTTTCCACTTTCGGATTTTTGAATATTATCAGGCTACGAGTTTTTTACTCAGCTTGTAGACATAAGCCAGAATCTCTGCTACCGCCTGGTAGAGATTTGCAGGAATTTCATCGCCTATCTCCACCGAGGCATATAGAGCACGAGCCAACTGGACATTTTCGACCAAAGGAACATTGTTCTCTTGTGCTATCTGTTTGATCTTTTGTGCAAGATAATCCTGACCTTTTGCCAATACAATCGGCGCAGCAGCTTTGTCTGCATCGTATTTCAGAGCGACCGCAAAGTGAGTCGGGTTTGTCACGACCACATCCGCTTTCGGCACTTCGCGCATCATTCGCCGCTGAGACATCTGTC
>DJHI01000249.1 GCA_002431715.1 Armatimonadetes bacterium UBA5829 | reverse complement strand
GATGACTAAGTGCATGAATAACTTGAAGCAATTAGCTGCGGCGGCGAGAATGTATGCGGATGATCACCAGGGGATTATGCCATATGATTGGGCTGATGCGAAGAATTGGTGTGGGTGCGAAGCTCCTAATGCCTGGGTTTATCCACAGAATGGTCAATTGTGGCCATATACAAAAAATTATTCCATTTATATTTGTCCATTGGACGTTGGAAAGCCGGCAGTTAATATTAATGTTATTCCTGCAGGAAAGACACAAAAGGATTATCCTCTATCTTACTCAATGAACCATAACGCGGGAAGTAAAAATATAGATACGTTATCACATCTCACCAGAAGGATGCTGTTTATCCAGGAAAATCGTGTAAGCACATACATGTACTCTATGAACGACGGTACATTCGGTCCCAATATGCAAGATATACCAGGTGATGTCCATTACAATGGGACAGCTTTGGCATATATGGATGGGCATGCCGCGTGGAAGTGTAAGAGCGATCTTATATATGAATGCAAGTATTACTGGTAAAAGATTTGCCTATAAAAACCTATAACTAGGGCATTCTGAGTTCTGGTCAAATAATTATGAGCGGTTGATTCCGATACGGAATCAACCGCTCATATCATAAACTTTTCTTGACAGGCGCACTTTTACAATGGATAATGAAAAAAAGGGAGTAGTAGGAGTCAGGTTATGCATCGAAAAAGCCACGGCTTTACTTTGATAGAACTGCTGGTTGTAATTGCAATTATTGCTATTCTTGCTGCCGTTCTCTTTCCAGTATTCACCTCTGCAAAGCAGCGTGTTAAGATGACTAAGTGCATGAATAACATGAAGCAATTAGCCAATGCGGCGAGAATGTATGCGGATGATCATCAGGGAATTATGCCTTACGATTGGCCTGACGCCAGAAATTGGTGTGGGTGTGAAGCGGCTAGTGCATGGGTTTATCCGCAACAAGGTCAACTGTGGCCTTATACAAAAAACATGTCCATTTACATCTGCCCACTGGATATTGGAAAACCCGCATTGAATATTACTACAATACCAGCCGGCAAGACTCAAAAAGACTATCCTTTGTCATACTCAATGAACCACTCTGCCGGAAGCAAGAACATAGATACACTTACCAGACCTACAAAGCGGATGCTGTTCATACAAGAAAATCGCAATTCCGATAAGTATTTCAACCAGAACGACGGCACATTCGTTACCGGTGAACAGGATGTTCCAGGCTACGTTCATTATGATGGGACAGTATTGGCTTATATGGATGGGCATGCTGCCTGGAGGTGCAGAAGTGACCTTCTTTATGAGTGTAAGCATAACTGGTAAAATGCAAATATCGTTTTGCTTGAAAGTGTATTGTTGCAGTGATAACATGAATTGAGCGAGTTGTGTGATCGCTTCGAGCTAACAATAGCTCGGGGAGGAAAGTCCGGGCTCCATAGGGCAAGGTGGTTGCCAGCGGCAACTGTCCCGCATGTCGGGATAAGGAAAGTGCCACAGAAAAGAAAACCCTGCTCAGTGATGGGCAGGAGAGCTGAAACGGTGGTGTAAGAGACCACCAGTTCCGTCGTGAGGCGGAGGCTTGGTAAACCCCACTTGGAGCAAGGCCGAATAGGGGAGGGTTGAAGCTGCCCGCTGACCTCCCGGGTGTCGCCGCTAAAGCCGCGCAGCAATGCATGTGCGTAGATAGATGATCACACTAGACAGAACCCGGCTTACAGACTCGCTCATTTTGGTAATAATGCGTCTGTGTCGGAGATCAATGCTATCTACTGACTATGCTTGCAGGTCTCCTCAGCGGGGCAGTCCGAGCAGTCGGAATTTCCGTTTTTCTGATCAATTTTGTGATGTCTAGGGCAGCCTTTGCACTCACCTTTGGTTGATCTTATCAGTTGCCTTATAAGATAAATCAAGGCGGATAAGACAAGTATTCCAACTACTATCCATTGCAGAATTGAACTCATTTGAATCCCATCATCAGTCCGATTTTATAAATGCCAAAACCTACTACGTATGCCAGCACAAGCGAGTATCCTATTGAGAACAGCGTCCACTTCCAGGAGTTTGTTTCACGCTTAATGACAGCAATAGTGGCGATGCAAGGCGTATAGATCAAACTGATTGCCATGAATGTATAAGCCGTAAGCGGCGTGAACGCATGCGCAATGGAACTCTGGAGGCCCTTCTCGCCGTTTGCTCCATGACCAAAGCCATACATAACGCTCAAAGTTCCAACCACAATCTCCTTGGCGCTCAGACCCATAAGCAGCGCCACTGCGGCTCTCCAGTCAAGCCCAAGAGGTCTAACGAATGGTTCCAGCAGCCTGCCGACATGACCAACTATACTGTGTGAACTTCCGAAATCCACTCCCCAGGGCAGGGAACCCATCAGCCATATAATAACCGAACCCGCCAAAACCATTGTCCCGGCCTTGCTCATAAATAGTGAGGTTCTCTCCCATACGTGAATGATGGTGCCTTTCAAAGTAGGCATCCTGTAAGGCGGAAGCTCCATCNNNAACGGCGATACCGATTTAGGGAAGAGAACTTTTCTGAAAATCTTGCCTGATACCACCGCGAGAATGACACCGAGAGCATAGATCGAGAATATAACCCACGCGCCGTTTTGAGAGAAGAGCGCTCCGGCAAACAATATATAAATCGGCAGTCGTGCAGTGCAAGACATAAGAGGGCTTATCAGAATTGTTAAAATGCGGTCTTCATAGGTCTCCAGAGTCCGAGTCGCCATCACAGCGGGCACGTTGCAGCCGAACCCCATAAGCATTGGTATAAATGATTTGCCGTGCAGGCCGAGGACATGCATCGTTCGATCCATTAAGAATGCAGCGCGCGCCATATATCCCGAACCCTCGAGGATTGATATAATCACGAAGATTACCACAATATTGGGCAGAAATATGATGACTCCGCCGACACCGGCTACAACGCCATGAACCAGTAGAGAGGTGAGTGGACCCGGCGGCAATATAGCTCCCAGCCAGGCTGTAAAAGATGTGATTCCATGATCGAAAATATTGGCAAAAATACCGCCTACATCGAATGTGAGCTTGAAAGTAAGCCACATTAAAACCAGGAATATCGGTAAGCCGAGATATCGATTAAGGACGATATTATCTATTTTATCGCTTAGTGTAACGTCGTGAATGTCGGTATGAGTAACTGCTTCACGCAGGAGTCCTCCTATAAAGCCGTATCTTCCATCGGCTATTATTGCCTCCAAATCGTCTCCGAAATGGGCCTCGAGGTGGCGGCGGGTATTTTCCACTTCAGTAATGGCATCTTCGCCATTAGTCGAGCAAGCAGCCAGTTTCGCCATAGCAGTTGAGTCGCCTTCGAGAGCTTTTATTATTATCCAGCGGATCGGAACGTTACTATCGGGCCTTAATGCAAGCTTATCCTGCAGTCTGCTGATCTCAATTTCCACTTCCGGGTTATGTCGGGCGCTCCTGGGCGGATCGCATATACGACATTCGGCCTGGGTGAGAGCCTGCTCGATAATTGCGTCCATGCCCTCGCCTTTATGAGCAACTGTAGGCACAACAGCGACACCCAGCAGGTCGGCGAATTTATCTATATGGATCTTATGACCATGCCGTTCGGCCATATCGACCATATTGAGAGCTACGACCATCGGTATTCCGAGTTCGAGGAGCTGCGTGGTGAGATAGAGGTTACGTTCCAGGTTTCCGGCATCGACTATGTTGACTATAACATCGACATGGTTTTCGATCAGAAAGTCTCTGGCGACAACCTCTTCCTGCGACCGAGCCGAGAGGCTGTAAGTGCCGGGCAGATCGACAATTTTGAAAGTATGTCCATGTCTGACAAGTGTGCCTTCTTTGCGCTCAACAGTAACGCCCGGCCAGTTTCCAACATGCTGATGAGCGCCGGTCAGTTCGTTGAAGACCGTGGTTTTTCCGGAATTAGGGTTTCCGGCCAGAGCGATTACTATTTCTTTTTTTTGCGTGCTAACTTTCAATTTCTACCCTATAACCCTCTACAACTGGACTTCAATGTTTTCAGCCTCGCTCTTCCTGAGTGAAAGCCTGTAGCCTCTGATTTTTATTTCAATTGGGTCGCCTAAAGGCGCAGTCCTAATAACTTCAAAATCCGCATCGGATGTGACGCCCATCTCGAGGAGTCTTCTTCTTATCGGCCCATGGCCGAATACGCAGGTAATTTTGCCCTTTGTACCGGGGCTGAGATCGCTTAGTCTTGTAGAGGGGGCAAATCTGGGATGATGGCGTCTGTGATGGTGCCTTTGCCAGTCACAGGAACTGATATTGCAATCGGCTGGGTATGATCCGTGCTTCATGTAGTGCTGGAAATGGGCGAGTCTGAGAGATGGATCGTCATTGCAGGCCTTTACAAACTCAGCAAACTTCATCAGCTTTTCGAGGGTGTCGTGCCGAATAGCATGCTCGATGCCGCATGCCTCTTCCTCAGCTTCATTTTCATTGAGTTCGAGCACGCCGACAAGAAAATCTTTTACGGCGTTATGACGATGAACAACGTTTTTAGCCAGGTGGATCCCTTCATCAGTCAATTCGACATTTTCATAGGGCTCATGACTGGCCAGTCCCTTGGAGACAAGTGTGCGAATCGCTTCTGTGACAGACGGCATTTTTACACCCATCACATCGGCTATATCCTTAACACGTGCTATCTGATTAGCAATCTTGAGGTTATATATTGCTTCTAGGTAATCTTCCAATGATCGTGAAAGTGAAGAACCGTTATCCGCCATTTCAGTTTCCTGCAATAAATATTAGGCAAGCCTAACTTAGACTAACCTAACTATACCACTTATCCTCATTGAAGTCAAACAGTAATTTAGGGTAATCTGATTTTACTTTTAGGGGGCTTTATTAATCACGGAAACACGGAATTGTGGGAAACGCGGAAATAGTTTTATGTATTGCTTTTTTATAATATTTCACGTTTGATGCGTTTTTCTTAGTCGCCGAAGGGACTTTGTATTGTCGATAGCCGCAGTTTCAACGGCCCGGCGACTAAAGTCACGGCCACAAAGACACGAAGTCAGCCTCCACCGACTGAAAAAGGATGCTACCTATGCCAACCCAATCCGCATTACGTAAATATTGTGTTTAGAGATTTCCGCTTTATTCAAGTGGAGACGCTGAAATAATAATAAAGCCGGAGGCAGAATATTCTGCCTCCGGCTTTATTTACAGATTTATATGATGACTACTGGTTCCACTTTGTATCGAGCGCCCATCCGCAGGACTGGGTGGAAGGCTCTATATACTGAACTGATCCGCTGATCTCCAATTGGATTGACCCATCTTTGGAATCTACCAGCTTCTTCTCACCTAACAATGTGGTGACAGTGACTGACGGAGAATCGACGGGAATCAGGATGGAGTGAGCGTCGCCCTTTGTCCAGATTGCGGCTTTATAGCTGCTGCCCTTTCGCAGGAGAATTGCGTAGTCGTATATGTTGCCTAGGGAAATTCTACGCACGAACGAATAGCCGCTCAGCTCTCCTGTCAGAGTCTTCATGGCGACATAAACAGGTTTTTCAGTGTAATCAAAGTAGAGAGTGCCGAAATTGTGCTCTCTGTCGCCCGGGTTTTGGCCGGTACCGTCGTTGCGCCAGTCATACCATATGCTTATAGGCAGGCCGTTCATCGTATTGATCAGAAACATTCGAGGCAAAAACTCCGCCTGCTGTTCTATTGTTACGCCGTCCCCAAATGAACTGCAGGGCAAGGATGGATAGCCCCATTCACCGCTTATAATGGGCAGCTTTTTGCCCTGTGGAGCATACTGGCTGATCTTTCTGCGCAGCCAGTTGTAAAAATAGTTGGCCTCTTCAGGCGGCTTACATCCATAAGGATGAACAGAAACTGCATCGACATACTCGAGCAGGCCATACTTGAAGGCTGCTTCGAGGTAATAATATGCTCTTCCGCAAGTGGCCGGGCCGATGACGGTGCAATCAGGATCGGCTTCTTTGATAGCTGTATAGGTCACTTTCGCAAGTTTGACATAATCCTCCGCGCGTGGATTTTTCCAGAACCATTCACCGTTGGGTTCATTGAAAATTTCCCATATAACACCCCGTCCCTTAAAATGGGCGGCTCCTGCCTTGGCATATGCCGCGAATGCTGCTCGTGACTCATCGGTAAACGGAGGTGAAGCGCCTTTATAAATCGGGTTGCCGTAGTCCAGTATATATATGACCTTAATGCCGCGTGTGGCCAGAGAATCGACAAGTTGATCGTANNTTGTTCCATGCAAAATCCATTCGAACGAATTTGAACCCGGCATCGGCGATCTTATTGACCTGGGTCATATCGGTTCCGGCGAAATGGATGTTTACGCCTAGTCCATCAGGAATTACAAGGGGAGGCAGCGCCGACGGCGCAGCCTGGCAGGTCACACTGAGAATGAGTGCAAGAAGAAGCGTTACTACGATTTTTCTCATTATTTGCTCCTGTCAAAAAATGTGTTGTTAAATAGCGATGAGCAGACCAGCAGCATCCTTGGAAGATGGAAGAAGCACTTCCACTTTCCGCCTTTGAGCATATGGGTCGGCTTTCCGTATCTGTCCAGATAAGCGAACCATTCGCCGTACTGGGGGTCGGGAAATCGTTCCCACGTCCATTCATGAATCCGCTTAAACCAGTCTGCCAGTTCTTCCTTCCCTGTGAGCTTATAACCCATTGCTGTGGCAATAAGCGCCTCGTTGTGCACCCACCAAAGCTTCATATTCCACTGGAGTTCGAGATGAGGCCTATCGAGCGCATCCATAAAGTAATAGATGCCGCCGTATTCCTTATCCCAGCCGAAGTTGAGTTCGGCAAGCACGATATTTGCCGCGCGCTCTGCAAGTTCCATCTCTCCGGCTCTAGCGGTGATATTCATAATAAACCACATGGCTTCGATGGCATGGCCGGGGTTCAAGTGCCTGCCGGCCATCGAATCGAGATCGAAACTGCCGTCGAGCCCGACATTTTCAAACATGACTTTAAAATCCGGGTTCCAGAATGTGTCCATGACCTTCCGTACGGTCTCAACTGACTCGGATAGATCCGCAACTCCGCCGATGCACTCGTCGAGGACGGCAAGGAGGTTTGCCTTCATCATATAGAAGCCGAGAGTCTTCATAGGCTCCCGGCCTTCCATTTCCTTTGTCCATTCACCCTTGGGTTTGTCTTCACGGGAGAGATAGCTCTCGAATGCTCGAAGGGCCTCGGCGCGTGCGTTTTCGTCGCCCGTTACGCGGTAATATGCTGCCGCACCCATAACCGCGAAGCAGTCGGAAAAGACGGAGTAGGGGGCCATCGCGGGTCTGCCGTCACGAGTGAGTGAGAAATAATACCTGCCTTTATCGTCACGGCCATGCTTTGTCAGAA
>DJHI01000177.1:5298-7996 GCA_002431715.1 Armatimonadetes bacterium UBA5829 | reverse complement strand
TGGATGGCCTGGGTAGGCACGGCTGATATGCAGGACGATGTCTCCGGTGCGTCAGTCAAGAAAACGACCCAGGACAATATGATCTTCTATAAAGATATTACCGATGGCAGTATTTCTGGAAACGATCGCTATATCAGCCATGATAAAAACATGGTCAAGCGCTATCCCAGCTTGGCTGTATATGGCAGCAGAGCGTGGATGTTCTGGCAGGGAGGCAACAATAATAAGTGGTCGATCATGTATTCTTCAACCGACAACCTTAGTAATCCCGATGACTGGCTAGAAGATGCTGCTTTATTGACGCCTGATTGTCTATCATCGGTCAGTGAGCCGAACTGCATATTCCGCCGCTTCTGGGGCAATCTGGGGAGCAGCGGCCCCGATTATAGTGATGGGAGACAACTACTGGATATCGCCTATGCGGGAACCAGTAAATACGATAAAGCATCGGACATTCTGCTTGGCCGCTATACGGCAAAGAATGAGACTGACGTTGCCAATTCCTCCACAGATAAACAAGAGGATGTTAAGGATTCTATGCCATGTAATATGGCTCAGCCTCTGCCAAGAGTGTTCGACGAGAAGTTGCAGCGTGATTCTCAGTATGGCTTCTATACTTCCAAGCATCTTGCCTGGGTAAGGCCTGATCTTGATACAAGCCCTAAAGACAACTGGGACGGTTACAGCGTCGGCTCTTCAAATTACAAGGATGTGCCGTATATACACGTTGTTTTACCGGCTGGATATACACTCCCTGATGATTCTACTAAAGATGACGACATTATAATCAGCGCGACCGATGGAAGTATAAAATGCGGCGGCAACTGGCTTGTCGACCCGACAGATGCAAATTATCCTTCAATAACAGTGGACAGCGCCACAGGCATTTACACATACACCTATCCCAACGCCACAACAAAGGCAATATTGGGCAATATGCTCGTCGATTTCTCCGCAGGTGTGGTTCGCTTTACTGAACCTTTGAACGAAGTGAAGACGGATGATGGTTTCATCGCGCCTGAGGTAAGAGCCGATTATACACCTCGAACGTGGCGTCTGACAGCCGATTCGGCGGTCGATAATAGCCCAAGGGTCTTCATCGAGCGCACGAACATGAACAGCACCACCAATCCCGGCCTCGGCTCCTGGTCGGCGGACACCAAGCCTGTCGATCGAATGTGGGTCTTCTGGCGCAAAGAGGGGACCGGCGTTAAAACCAGCACGATCTATCAAAAGACCTACAGAGTTGGCATCGATCTTGCCAAGCTTGGTAAGCCGGCTATTCCAATGAACAGTGACGGCTCGGTAAGCACGGTCGCGAATATCAATATTAGTGGTTCATTGGGGCCATGGGAAGTCGACAAAACCGGGACAAAAATATTTTTCACGGAAGTTGATGAGAGATATCGTTCGCTCCTCACATCAGGCAGCAAGACCGTTCTCGGAAGCGGACCTGGTGACATTACAATAAGTTATAAAGTCAGCTCAGATTCAGCGGTCCAGCATATAAACGCTGATGACATATATTGGATCGAAGAACTACCAGAGCAATCGCTTCTCAAAGATGGAAATGTCAATGAGGGAAGCATTTGGGCATTTGCTGATCCAGTTTATTCCACGAATAGTGGAACTTTACAGGCCGCAGATTCTTCAAAGATATGGGTGTTCTGGACGAGCACGCGCGGCGGCACGTCTGATCTGTTCTGGGAGACTGTAAGCCCCAACTTCTAGAAAATTCGAAACGATTGGACACTAACGATTTATTGACATGCTGCTGGGTTTGATGCTACGATNNTATTCCTCGTGCATTGCTCTGCAAACGGAGATTAGGAAGAACCTTATATGAGTTCGTCACGTAAGAAATCGCCTTCTGCTGTAGTTGGCCTTGATATCGGCTCTGATTTTATCAAAGTTGCCGAGGCCAAAAAGACAAAAGACGGCATTACCATAACAGGTTTTGGTATGGCTAAAATTCCTGAGGGCGTGGTCGAGAATGAACTGATTGTCGACCCAAAAGCTTTGGGAAGCGCCATTAAAGACCTCCTGGTTGAAAGTGGAATTAAAACAAAACACTGCGTCAGCTCTGTCGCAGGTCAGTCTAAAGTAGTTGTCCGTGTAATCGAAGTTCCCAAAATGAGCGGCAAGGAGTTGGCCGAGACCGTCAAATGGGAAGTCGAGCGGCATGTTCCGTTCCCTCCAAACGAAGTCGTGATGGATTTCCAGCCCGTAGAAAGACCGAGCGCTGATCCGGACGCGCAGAATATGGAAATCCTGTTGGCGGTTGCTCAGCAGGAACTTATAGACAGCCATGTGCAGACTCTGATGGCTGCCGGGCTGAAGCCGGTCGCTATAGACATCGAGTCTTTGGCGGCAAGTAGAGCTTTGGTCGAGACCTCAAGTAATGGCGCAAAGGACGAAGTAGTCGCGATTGTAGATATCGGCGCGAATAATACCGATCTCGGTATCTTTGAGAAGGGAATTCTGACGTTCCCCAGCCCTCCGCTCGGAATTGCTGGTGTGACATTTACAAATGAAATCGCGGAGGCTTTGGGCCAGACTCCTGAACAGGCTGAGGTTACAAAGAAGGAATATGCAGCGGTTGACCTCAATGGTTTCCCTGATAACTCAGGTATGGATACCTCAGGAGGATTCAATTTCTCTTCGGAACCGACATCATTCGGCACATCGGTCGGCCCTG
>DJHI01000177.1:0-5275 GCA_002431715.1 Armatimonadetes bacterium UBA5829 | reverse complement strand
TCGGCCCTGAGAACTCGGATGGCGGTATGACATTCGATCTGGGCGGCACCGAACCGGAGGCCGCACAGGACGCTTCGGCTAGTGAGCCTGCCGCTCAGGGTGGATTCGCGAATACCATAGACGGGCCGGACTTTGGAACTGATGATCCTCTTGGAGGAATATCATTTGGTGTTCCCGAGCCTGCCAAGGAGGATTCTTCCGCTCCTTCGTTTGATCTTGGTGGCAGCGAATCCCAAAGCGGTCCTGCGTTTGATTTTAGTTCGGATGAGCCTGGAGAAGAGGGTAGCGCCATTGATATAGGCGGCAACGCTCCTTCGACCGAGCAGATAAAGCCGTCATTTGATTTGGATGATGAAGATGACACTCCAGCGATGGGTTCCGATACAGTGGAACCGAACTTCGATCTGAGCGATACAAGACAGGATGCCGATCCGGGCAACGAAGTGGTCTTGCCGGTGGCATCTGCCAAATCGCCTCAGAGTGGCTCCATGCAGGACAGTGTCTTCCGAGCAATTTCAGGAGTGCTGATGGACCTTGCAGTTGAGCTGAGGCGCTCACTGGATTATTACGGCACTAAGTATGCTAATCCTCCGCAGAGGATTTATCTGTGTGGTGGAACGGCCAAGATGCCCAAACTCGATGAATTTCTTACCAGAGAACTTGGAATTACGTGTGAAGTAGCGGATCCTATGAAGAATCTAAAGGTGAATGTTCCGGCTGCTTCGCCTCAATATACAAAAGACGTCTCGCCTCTCTTTTCTGTTTCGATAGGGTTGGCGATTCGAGACATGATAGGTTAGGTGCAGGAGTAGCGCAAGCAAATGATCAAGATTAACTTGCTGCCGCGGACTATTAATGAGAAGGCAATTATCCGCAATACGGCATTGGCTTTCGCAGTGCTTTTTATAGCAATTATCATAGGCGGATTTACTTATGCCGGGAATCTGAGCAAACAGGTTGCTCAGAAAGAAGATGAGGCTCAAGTGGTTGAAGCATGGGAGCAGAGAGTCGAGGGGATAAAGAAACAGGCTCAGGATCAGCTCGCTTCCATCAAGCCGATCAAGGATAAGCTCGATTTTATTAATGCCGTGCTGAAATACAACCAGGAATATCCTAAGCTTTATGCAAACGTTGCGAAGTGGACCTATGCGAATGTTATGTATACGGGATTGGTCTGTGATGGAGCTCAGGTGGTTATTACAGCTCGCACCAAGAATCTCGATAACCTCGGCAGATATCTGCTTAATATGTATCGGGCAACCGATTTATTTACGGAAGTGACCATCTCCGGTGTTCCGGGCTATGGTGATGCATCCCAGACTAGTATGATGGGAGGAGCCATGCCAGGCATGCCTATGCCGACAATGGCGCAGTCTCCGGCATTTAGTCCTGCCCAATCGTCACTTGCCGGTATATCGGCTATAAGCAGTTCGATGGAAAGAACTCCAGCCGGCAGCGGGTGGATAAGCTTTACTGTAGTGTGTAAACTAAAAACACCAATTACGGCTCCTTCGTTTGCAGGTTCGGGTGCGCCTGCAGCCGATGCTAATGCATCAGGAATGCCCGGTGCAATGCCCGGTGCACCGGCAATGTGATAGATANNAATTTTAGAATCAGAATTAAGGAATTCTAATGAGTTTTTCGAAACTAAAACAGATTCATGTAATAATAATCGGCGCGTTTTTATGTGTGGTGGCGGTTGTCGGCGTATTTATGCTGCTTATAAAGCCTAAGCAGGCAGCTTTGCAGGCAGCGCAGGCACGTATCGATAAAGCGTCGCCGGTAGGCAATCAGGCTGCGGAGAATCAGGCGATAGCCGACCTCAATAAGGCAATATTGGAAGTTAGTAATACCCAGAAAAACTTGAATGTTGAGATGGCCAAACGAATGCCTGACTTGAGTTTCACAAGGCGCGATCTGGGAATGCTTCAGCTTTGGCATGAGCAGATAGACACATTAGGCCCACTGCTTGAGAAGTTTGCCAAGGACAAGAACATAAAGGTGCTCAGTGCAAAATTCTCAATTCCTGCGCCTCCCGCTAACCCGAATGATGCAATTTTCGATCAGGATGTGTTAGTGTTTCCGCTTGGTGTTGTTCAAGTGAAGGGCAGCTTTAAGGATCTGATGTCTAATATTACTCGGTGGAATAATTGCCGCCGGCTGGTTATGGTTTCGTCACCGGCGCTGGTAGGGACAAGCCCGAATCTGGTGGCTAGTTATGGGCTTACATGTTATATATTCCCTGTCGCTAAAGGCGGAGATAAGATTCAGATGGCAGGAACAGGTACTGCCGATGCGTCTGGAGGAGGTATGCCTTCAGGTATGCCCGCTGGTTCTCCTGCGGGAATGTAGGCAAATCGATCGGATGCATATTTTTTGGAGTAGAACTTAATGGATTGGCTTAAAGATAAAAAGAACCAGCCTATTATTGCGATAGCCGCGGCAGTCATTATTGTCGGAGTGTTAGTATTTGTGCTCCGCCCAATGATTTTTGGCGGTGGCTCAAGCGGCGATACAGGAAGTGATGCGCCGGCGGCGGATACCAGTGGTGCGCAGATGTCAACGGATCCCAACATGGCGCCGCCAGGAACACCTGCGGCAACTCCAGCGGCAGTCCCGGCGGGTGCGACTCCCGCACAATCGGGAACACAGACTGCTCAGGCTTCTAATGGACCTACTCCAATGGAGAAATTGCGAAGCGACCCGTTTTTGCCGGTCGGCTATAAGCCGCCAAAGAAGCAGGCCGTTCGTAAGCTTCCTATAATGGATTTTCCGTTTCCTCGCATCCCGATTCCTAAGAAAGATGACGATATAGTTCAGATACAGGACACGGTGCAGCCAGTCAGAAGAATGGCCGGGCTACTACTCAACAATCGAGTATATGCAATTATTGAGCAGAATGGGACAACGCAGATCGTTCAGCCTGGAACTATGCTCAATGATCATCTTGCCATAGTTGAGAAGATAGAGCAGGACAAGGTTATTTTAAAGACCACGGGCAAAAATCCCCGATATTTAATAGTGAGAATGGCTTCATCGCCGGAAGCACAGAGCGCGGTGGATACAACTACACCTGCCAATGCACCGGCAATCGGTATGCCTGGAGCAGGTACGACCGGAGGAACGAGAAATTACAAACGTCCACCCGCACCGGGAATGTAGGTGCGCAGCAGTGCTTGTTATGTGGAACTTTGGCAAATTTGTATAAGTCATATAAAATATACATGGGCTTGAATTACGTGCGGGGTCTTGTAGTCCTTGCGCAGGAGGTTTGAAATGGGAAAATATATGAGGTATATAGTCGTTCTACTGGCTGTGGCCATTGCCTCAGGACTGATATGTGCGGTCTGTAGTGCAGCCGATGATAACCAGGAATTAGTGACTATAGATTTGAAAGACGTCGATGCAAAAACGGCTATAACCGTGCTCTTTCAAAGTACCGGCAAGCAGTTCGCGGTTGAGCCTCAAGTGACCGGCTATATTCCGGTCTTTTCAGTCAAGGATGCTCCTTTTGACGTTGCTCTCAAGACTCTTGCAAAGACAGCAGGCCTGGTCTATAGAGTCGACAATAACATATATATCATAAGTAAAAAACCTGACACAAGTCAGATGATGAACCAGCCCGAAACTGCCCCGACAGAACTTGCAGCAGTCGACACTACTACGACATCCGAGTCTATTATCGACAAAATTCCGCTCAGTCATACCGGCGCAAGTGAGTTGCTCAATATGATGAATGGCAATACCACCACCGGCACCAGCACAGGTTTTGGTAGTGGAATGAGCGGCTTTGGCAGCTCTAGTGGTCTCGGAAGCGGTATGAGCAGCTTCGGCGGCATGAGTATCGGTAGTAGCAGCGGCTACAGCGGTATGAGCAGCGGATATAACAGCGGTTATAGCGGCAGCAGCAGCCGAAGTTGGTAATTTTTTTAATGGATTTGTGTGCCCTTGACCGGAGGAGGAAACGACAGATGTTTCAAGTAATAAAGCCGAGGCGTACCAAGGCTTTAGCAATCGTAGGAGCGGTTATAGCCGCGCTGATTATCGCAGGCAGCGCAAGCGCCGCAAATGGAATAATGCTTCAGATTAAGGATGCTCCACTGAAGGAAGTGGTAATGCTCCTTACTCAGCAGAGCGGAACTAATATCGTAATCGCGGATGATTCCAAACTCGAGAAGAAAATCACAGCGTCCTTAAATGATGTTCCTCTCGAAAACGCACTCGATTATATTGTAAAGAGTGCCGGAGTCTCTGTGAGAAAAGCAGAAGATGGAACTTATATTATCGGCGGCACAATGCCGCAGGAACCTGCGATATCTCTTCAGGATGTAGCAGCGTCGCTTCCTCCGGTCGATACGACTGCTCAAAGCACAAGATCCCAAGAGAGTCAGTTGATCGTAGTTAAATTAATCCATTCCAAACCAAGCGAGCTACTTCGATTGATCGGTTGGGAAGGCAAGAATCCAATGCCTAACTGCGAGCCCATTTATCCGGCTAGTCTAGTGCCGACGAACAGCACTCAGAGCACTACTACAGGCCTTACTGTGATGAACAGCTTTGGCCAGGTCTATGATTCGAATCAGATGTTACGTCAGCAGGGCAGCCAGCCTGTTGTGCCGACTATCGATCCCAGTAGTATGAATAGAGGCGCCGGTCGTACGACAGATATGAATACCGGCGCTGCGCAGTATCCCGATGCCAATATGAATCGACCTCCGGGTTACAATCCTTCTTATGGCGGCTACACCAGAGGCGGTAACACAACTCAAAATGCACCGTCATCGTCGTCGAGTAATTCGAATTCCAGCAACTTCCTCTGGCCTGAGGGCGTTGATGATGCAAAGCCGTTCGACCTAGATAACTCGATTATTGTTAAGGGGACAGAGGACGGCATTGAGAAGTTTAAGAAGATCGTCCATATGCTCGATGTTCCACCGAAACAGGTTCAGATAAAGGCCGAGTTTATTGAAGTTTCAACAAACGACGTTAAGAAGTTCGGTATCGACTGGAGCCTTGAGAGACTCAATGAGAGTTTTGAGACGACATTCGGTCCGACCGGAAACGTAATACTTGGCTTTACCAGTGGTAACCTGACGGCTCAGCTCAAAGCTCAGCTTACCAGCACTGTCGGGCGAATCGTTAACTCGCCTATTATTTCGACAATCAATAACCAGAACGCTCAGATTCAGATATCCGACGTTATACCTTACTGGCAGTCGGTAACGGTTGTATCCGATACGACAACCAACACATCTTACCAGGCGAACTTTATTAA
>DJHI01000260.1 GCA_002431715.1 Armatimonadetes bacterium UBA5829 | reverse complement strand
AACCAGGGAGGCATTTTCGACCGGGTCCCATCCCCAATATCCGCCCCATCCGAGGACCTCGTACGACCATACCATTCCAAGAATTATCCCGGCGCTTAACGACACCCACCCAAAGAGCGCCCATGGCATACACTGCTTGACCCATCCCTTTGCATCGCCTTTGATTAAGGCCATTACAGCATATGCTGCCGGAACGATAAGAGCGGCATATCCAAGAAATATAACAGGCGGATGGATTGCCATCCATGGGTTTTTTAGCAGCGGATTGAGTCCTGCACCAATCGATCCCGGCTGATAGTCCTGAGCAAGCCGGAACGGGTTTGCCACGATCAGCAATATCAAAAAGAACGACTGAACGGATGTCCAAAATGCCATCAATACTGCATTTTGTTTCCGAGAGAGAACTAAACCCATTATCCCTGCAAACAAAGCCCAAATGAGAAGCGAACCTTCCTGACCGGCCCACAGACTCGATATTTTATAAAGCAGTGGGTCGGAAAGACTACTGTAATCGTGAATATACGCGATATCGTAACGCGCTCCCGAGAGGATTTGCTGAAGAAGATAAATGGCGGCATATGCCGTCCCGATAACCGACGCTATATAAAATCTATCCGCCCACGCTGATAGTTTCTTACTTTTCGTCAGTGTGAGAATTAGATAGCAGACGAATGACAATACCGAGCCTGCAAAAGCAATGTATATGGAGAAGTTATCGGCTGTCACTGCTGATTGCCTCTATATTTAGACGGGCATTTGAGGAGGAGTTGATCGGCTACCAGCACGCCATCGGTATATTTGCCGCGAACAACAGCCTTTTGAGCGGAATCAAAATTCGCAGGCTTGATGCCTTTATACCTGATTTTCAGCGCATCGCCATTATTATCGGTCAGATTGAAACAGAGTGTCCCCATTTTGTCAACACGTACATCTTTGTGCAATATATTGCCAATAACTTGCACAGGCTTGCCATTGGTTGCTCGCACGGCAGATGCGCTCGTCATATAAGGCATCCGCGATGCCATCATTTCGGTCACACCCAGATAACCGAACCCTATGATAATCAAAGCTCCAAGAATATAGGGCCATTTGTTCATTTTTTTCGGCTCCCGGCCAGCCTATTGACGCTTGCTCTGAAAATCCAGATATACAGCCATATCATCGCTATGGCACTTGCGGCCATTACTACACGGTATTCAATCGATAATCCGCTATTACTTGACAGTGTCTGTGTGGGATGCAGTCCGCCGAGTATCCTCGGAAGTACGAATACCAGATACGGCATTACAAGACAAGCAAGGATGTTATAAACGGCACTAACTTTTGCACGCACGGTTGAGTTGTTTATAGCGCTTCTGAGCGCAAAATACGCCCCGTAGACGACCAGTAGCATAAGTATAGTAGTCTCTCGCGGGTCCCAGTTCCAGGCTGTGCCCCACTCTATTTTTGCGAAAATCATTCCGCTGAGAGTAGCAAGCACCGTAAAGAGAAGCCCTAACCTTGCTGATACAAAAGACTTGATGTCCTGATCCGGCCTGCCTTTGATCAGATAGCAAACAGCATAAACAGTCGAAATGATATATCCTACTACCGCAAGCATTGCACAGGGGACATGAAAAATCACTATCCGCGCTGATTCGGGGACTGCAAATCCATAAGCCGGCGGCAAATAAAAGACTGCAGCAAGAATGACGGCAGCCGTCCACAACACCCAAAGCAATTTTAATGGCATGGGCATTACTGATGATGATTTAGTTTTACTGTCTAATCTTCCCATATAAACTTAAACAATATTAGACTTGTGGTAATGATAGTTATCGAATAATAGACCAGGAGCCTCAGATCGCTCGCCGCGTTTTGACCGCTCATGGCAAGACTTGTCCCATGCACTGCCGAAGCCAGAACAGGAATCAGCAGTGGAAAACTGATAACGGCGAATAATGCTCCTTTAACTACCGCCCGGGCGACCATCGCGGCAGCCATAGTCGCACTGACGGCCAGTGCAAGCCCTCCGATAATAAGGAGCGCCGTAAACATCCCCCAATCGGCAATTTTACAGCTCATAAACAATACGAAGAGCGGCACTGCCACCAGTTCCATTGCAATCATTATAGCCCAATTAAACGCCAGTTTTCCAAGATACACGGCATTCGGCTGTGCGGCCAGCTTCAACGTGCCCGATGTGCTTGCCTCATCCTCATGCACAAACGATCTGCTCAAGCCCGACATAGCAGAGAAATATATCACCAGCCACAAAAGAGCCGATGAAATATCCGAATCGCCTCCCCAAACGCTCGATGTGAACGATACGGCGATAACGCTTGTGACCGCAAAGAGTATAATCGCGCTTATAGCGTTTCGGGCCCTCAACTCACAAATGAGGTCTTTCGCAAAGACAGCCCAAGCCGACCTAACTATATTCCCAAAGCCCGACTGCCGTTTGATATTCTTCATGCGCAGGCTCCGAGATCGAGCCACTCGTCACACATGGCCGCTTCATCAGGATCATTCGTAGCCAGCACAACAATACCCGTTTCAGATCGCTTCTCAATCACCTCATGCAGCATTTGCCGACCTTTTCCATCGAGGTTCGTCGACGGCTCGTCCAGAAGTAAAACAGTCGGGTCGTGCAGAAGAGCGGCGGCAAGGCAGGCACGTCTTTGTAGGCCGGTGGATAGGTCGCCTACCGGATCATTTTCACGATCAAGCAATCCGACCTCTTCAAGGACCGCTGAAATGTCACACTTGCATCCTCGCGCAGCGGCCAGGAACTTCAAGTTTTCTCGGGCTGTCAGTTCGTTATATAGACGGATGTCAGGTGCTGCAAGTCCGACAAAGCTCTTTATATAGCTGCGATCTATCTTTACACCATCTATTTCAAATACGATTTCTCCACAGATCGGTAAAAGCAGACCTGCCATAATCTTGAGCAGTGTCGATTTACCTGAGCCGTTGGGGCCGGTTACAGCCAAACGCGCTCCATCGAATGCGAAACTCAGGGACTTCAAGACTTCGCGCTCATCAAAACTGTGACTAAGGTTGGATATAATCAGCTTTCGCAAGTTGGCTCCTAATGTCAATTGACACATCAATTATCCCATCTCAAATAGTGATGGTCAAGCTGAGCAAATAACAATGATAGTCCAGGATCTCGGGTAAAACGAGCTTGCGGATAATAGGGTTAATGAGTTACAATCACGGCAGTTAAAACTGTAGGAGACGAACGTTGTCTGATACGAAGATTGTGTTTTTTGAAGTTGAAGATTGGATGAATGCCTACCTGGCAGAGCATGGCCTTTCTCTGAACAAGACCACGCTCATAGATAAGCCTCTTGATGAATCAACAGTGGATGAAGCTGCCGATGCAGAGATAATATCTGTTTTCATATATTCAAAGCTTGATAAAGCAGTGCTGGATAAACTACCTAATCTCAAACTTATCGCCACCCGTTCGACGGGTTTCGATCACATCGATCTTACGGAATGCGAAAAGAGAAATATCACCGTCTGTAATGTGCCGCGATACGGCGAAAACACCGTAGCCGAGCACGCATTTGCACTTATTCTCGGTCTATCCCGCAAAATGAAGAGTGCAGTTACAAGAACGAACCAGCTAGATTTTAGTCTTGAGGGCTTGCGTGGATTCGATCTCAAAGATAAGACATTAGGCGTTATTGGCGCCGGAGCAATAGGTCTGCACAGTATAAGGATAGGCACCGGATTCGGTATGCACGTGCTTGCCTATGACGCGTTTCCTCACCCTATCCTGTCGGAGGTAATGGGGTTCGAATATGTCTCTCTCGATAGACTTCTTGAAGAAAGCGATGTTATAACTCTTCACGTGCCGCTAATACCTGAAACCTATCATCTGATCAACAATGACAATATCCATAAGATCAAGCGAGGCGCGATACTCATAAACACTGCTCGTGGAGCTGTTGTGGATACCGAGGCTCTGGTCAAGGCTCTGGATGAAGGCATTCTTGCAGGAGCCGGGCTGGATGTGCTGGAAGGCGAGGATACGATTAAAGAAGAAGCGCAGCTATTATCAGATAACCTCCCCGTGGAAAAGCTTCGAGCAATCGTTCGAAACTACGCGCTGCTTCATAGGGATAACGTAATAATAACACCGCATGTTGCGTTCTACTCAGTTGAAGCAGAGCACCGAATTGTAGACACAACGATTGAGAATATAGAGAGCTTCCTTAATGGTGAGCCGAAGAATGTGGTAAAGGCAAAGATATAATCCGGGGCAAAATCTTAAATTACT
>DJHI01000178.1:8149-13602 GCA_002431715.1 Armatimonadetes bacterium UBA5829 | reverse complement strand
AATTGCACGTCTTGGCCTGGATTCGGTATATGTAAATAACATTCTCTGATACAAGTCTAGAGCCATAATTTACTTAGTGAGATTAATGCACACTTTCCGTTTTTGAATGGAACTTTTCTAAAGCAATCTCGGCTGCCTTCTTACCCGACAGCAGCATGCCTCCGAAGATCGGTCCCATTCTCGGAGTTCCAAAGAACTGANNCATGCCGGTTATGATAAGGCCTGGATATACCTCGCGCGTTCCGTCTACTACACCTTCCTCACCCATCTGAGCGTTCATCGTGTCCTCGCCTTTAATTTCGACTATGCCGCGCTTTGCCAAACAGTTTACCACCACTGCTTCATGACCTGTGCTGTCCATTACCACCTCGCTCCTGAATGTTAGCGGATCGATAGGGAAGTTCATCATCTTGTAGGCTGTATCATTGACCACTACTCCTGCTAGCGCACGGTTCTCATCAAAGTAGACATCTTCAATAGCGAACAGATTAAGGAGAGTAACTCCGCTTTCGACAGCTTTCTTTATAAGCGCCGATGCAAGCAGAACGGAAGAGATTACCAGGTATCCGTCTTTTTCCTTGGCCTTCACGTCTATTTCACGCAAGATGTCGGCTACATCCGGTTCTAAAACGACTCTATTGAAGCCTTTTCCACCGCCCCAGATACCGCCACCTGGGGAGATTCGCTTTTCCATTATGGTGACTTTTTTACCCTGCTCAGCCAGCGTATAGGCCGCCACTAGCCCGCTTGGCCCGCCGCCGACTATAATAACATCGGATTCAAGCGAGTCTTCGATCAAGTCGAAGTAGTCGCGCATTATGAGCCGCGATACTTCCAGGTCTGAGATTTTTCCTATCATTGGTTTACCCCCAAATATATTGCTTGGGTGGTAGGAGGTGAGCATGCGCGAATGCGCTTACGGTGAGGTCTTCTATAAAGAGGACTTCCGCGTTTCCTACGCCGGTATTATCCGGATCAGGTTCAAAGGGATGAAGCGGTAACTTTCCACTTCTCTCAGCTGCTCTACCAGCACCCCCAGCGGTTTGCGACAATATGATACCACCAGCAGACAGTCTTGACAATGCTAGTGGAAAAAGTAGAAATCAAACAGCCACTCGTTGGTCGCCGACCCTTCGCGTAACGCGCTTATAATCAAAATACTCGAGCAGGGGCACCACGTATTTCCTGCTCGAACCCACCAGGTCTCTGAACTGCGCGACCGTTATCTGCTTGTTCTCTTGTAGATATTTCCGCAGCGCGCTTTCGGCGCTTTCGATTGCTGATCTGTGGAAGCAGAGGTCGTCGTCTATTTTCACAAGCTCTCCACGAGATACCAGCAGTGCTGTAATCTCTCTCGATTCATCTCCATATTGTTTTTCGATCTCGGAAAGCAGAGTCGGATTTGTTCCAGACTCACGATAAGCTGTTTCGATTTTAGAAAGTAGAGACTGCTGTTCAGGAGTTAAGGTAGGAATATGATCGCACAAGCTCACAAGCGCTTCCGAGGTCTTAATTTCACCGTTTGCCGTCAATGAAGCGAGAATCGCCTGAAACCCTTTCTGTTCCATTCTCGGCCCTATAGCAGCTTTTAGCTCCTGAATAGGCATACCGGCCTTAATGGGAACGGCCTTGTGGTAATTTTCAAGCGCCGATATTATCCGTGATGCAAGCATTTCGTAAATGCTCTTGTGCACAAATCTGCCAGGCAATTCTATAATATCTGCATTATCGGCCAATTCTCTAATAGCGGAATCAACATCCTGCTCAGATATGCCTGTTCGCTGAACTATGTCTTTTCGTGCGAGCCCTGCCTCAGACGATGCCAGCAGATCTTCAATGATATCCGCCGGATCGCCTTTGGTTATTTTTTCCAGCCTCTCAATTACATTTTTGTCTGATTTCCGGTGTTTTGCCGCATTCGGTTCCAAAACAACTCCACCGCCCATAACTCTGGCTGGCGAATAAAACCGAAGTACAAATCGATCTCCCCGCGCCGCGACCACTCTGCTTTCCAGCCTCAACTGGACAAATCCGGTCTTTCCGGGCGCGATCTCTTCTCCACCTAATATGGCCGCTCTGCCGATTGATTCGACAGTCCCGATATGCATCCTAATGCGCATCCGGTTTTTAAGTGGGCGAGTGGAGTCCTTTAACACGGAAATTCTTGCATTAAGAATGCTCGTAGGTTCCAGATATCCAGGAGGCAGTACCACGCTCCCGCGCTCGATATCCGATACCTCGACTCCGACAAGATTGACCGCGACCCTGCTCCCCGCATAGGCCTCTTCCTGCTTTTTTCCATGGACCTGGATTTGGCGAACCCTGCTCTCTATTTCTTGAGGAAGTATCCTAACATTATCGCCGAGCCTTATCGTTCCGGATGCCAGTGTGCCTGTAACCACGGTTCCGAACCCGGTCATCGTAAATACTCTGTCAATCGGCAGCCTGAAGGGCCCCTGCTCATTACGCTGAACTGCTTTTTCGGCTAAAGAGTCGATCTCATTTATCAGTTCGGGGATGCCTTGGCCCGTCGCTGCCGACACGCGCACTATTTTGGAGTTCCTAAAGACCGTATCTTTCAGGTATTCTTCTAGGTCTTCCTGGACAATATCCAGCCAGTCATCTTCCACCATATCGCACTTTGTGAGCGCGACCACTCCAAGCCTGGTCTCAAGGATTTCGAGGATTTCAAGGTGCTCGCGAGTCTGAGGCATCACACCTTCGTCGGCTGCGACAACCAGAAGGGCTATATCGACTCCACTTGCGCCCGCAAGCATATTTTTGAGGAATTTTTCATGCCCGGGGACATCCACGATTCCGATCTGCTGACCGCTGGGAAGAGCCAGTGAAGCAAATCCCAGATCAATAGTGAGTCCTCGCTCCTGTTCTTCTTTGAGCCGGTCCGTATTGACGCCGGTCATAGCCTTTATGAGCGTGGTTTTACCGTGATCGACGTGTCCCGCCGTGCCTAGTATTAAATGTTTCTTACACTCTTTTGAGTTCATTGATTAATTGTAGATTAGGCTTTCCTCATGGTCAAGAGGTCTATTGAGATATTCTGAATAGTTTGATTACTGCAGTTAAACACAGATGTAATACTTAGGTATTACTATCAGCTAGTCCGCTGGTACAATTTAAAAATAGGGCGTTAAGCTAATTGTTAGGTTAAGTTAATGAGGGTATCATCTATATAGCCGGTGGCTGAACCGTATAGCAAAGGACGTAAGGCGGAATACCCGAGCTATACAGCCAGACCGTGAACAACTTTCCTAATCTGCCCGCCCGCAGAGTTGTTCTCGGACCCAGCGAAGTCCAAGCGACTAAGTGACCTGCCAGCACGAAACGCAATTATGTGGACTAGCAAGGCACCGGCTGCAGCTATCATAACTTAATACATTCATTTTCATCTTCTCTCCTTCCTTTCAGTCTGGATGGTTGCGGACTCCCCCGCAACCATCAATTTTTTTGTACGAAGGGAATTTATGGCACCACGGTGAACCAACAACCGTAGTAATCATGACTATGGCAACTCAATTCAAACAAATCGCCGCCTACTATGATGACCTTATGGCGGGCGTTCCATACAACCTCTGGGTCAAGTATATCGAAGGCATTCTGGACAGAATAAGCTGCCATCCCAAAAGCATCCTGGATGCAGCGTGCGGAACGGGCAATGTAAGCGAAATCCTCGCTCAAAAAGGCTATGAGGTGGTGGGAGCCGATATAGCGCCCGATATGATAGAAGTGGCAAGGTCAAAAGACGGTGGAGTCGAATACCACGTCCAGGATATGGCCGAACTTGACCTTGGCCGTAAATTCGATCTTGCGATAAGCCTCTTCGATTCACTCAACTACATCACTGATCCCTCGCATCTCGCTAAAGCCATAAAAAGAGTTGGGGATCATTTGGTTGATGGCGGCGTGTTTATTTTTGATATAAATACTGAGTATGCTCTTGCCCATCATTTCTTCGACCAGGCAAATATCGCATCTGTCCATTATCCTCACTATATCTGGAACAGCCAATATGATACTGCCAGTCGAATTTGCACCGTCAATATGACCTTTGAAGTGATCGAAAATGGTGAAAAGGTTCAGTTCAAAGAGGTGCACATTCAGCGCGCCCACAGCCTGGAAGAGTTGAGATCGATGCTTCTGGACGCCGGTTTCGAAATGGTCGATGTTTTTCATGCCTATAAATTTCGACCTCCCACCCGCCGGTCGGATAGAGTGTTTTTTATAGCAAGAAAAATTAACTGATTCTTATTAGTTCATAATTGCACTTTCTGTTCCCTTTCCTAAGGGAGTGGTCTAGGGTGAGGGGACATCTGATCATTTACTCTCCGATGTGCGTGAGAAATGCACTTTCTACTCCCTCTCCAAAGGGAGAGGGTTGGGGTGAGGGGACACCGAAAAAGGTGAAATAATGCATCGAAGTCTAAAACGTGGAATAGCATTAATCATTCTAGCGGCAGCCTTTATAGTGGGCTTGCTTTTCCTTCCAAAACAGTCAAAAAATGTAAAGCACCCGCCGAATGACGATCCCTGGCTTCTGGTTTCATACGATCCGGACAATCCCTACGGCACTTATTTAGGTAACGGCTTCATCGGCTGCCGAATAATGGGCGAGGGAGTCGGAAATCACAACGGCGATCCTCTGCCCTGCTTTATGGCCGGTTTGTATGATAATGAAAAACTAGTTCCGACACCGACGTGGAGCGATCTGCGTTTCTACGATGGTAACACCGAGTTCAAAATAGACAAAAAAGCTAATTATAAGCAGGTTCTCGATATGAAGACCGGCATTCTAACTACCTACGCCACCTGGCGCGCCGGTCGAAAGACTCTCAATGGCAAGATCGAGGTGATTGTGTCGAGAGCAAGGCAGAATACTGCGCTTATACGAGCTACATTGATGCCGGATTTTAATGGCAGATTTTCCATTAAGGGTGGTTCAAACAAATCAGACACTTCTTTGCGATATGTCGGCGGAGCTTATATGAAGATGATTTATGGCGCTGGCGATATCATCTTGACCGAATATGCAACACCACAAACTGGATTAGCAATAGGTTGTGCCACTAATACAAATTCTGTCGGACGTGCAGCAAAAGGGAAAAACCTGGTAATCAATCACTTTGTTTCCCTTGTTGTTGAAAAAAAAGCTAATCAANNATCAAGCTGGTGCAAAAGCTGTATCGTTATTGAACAAGGCTATAGCAGCGAAGGAAATATTAACTTTAGAACATAAGCGCGCTATGGCCGATCTCTGGAAACATGACATCATCATAGACGGACCAAAAAAAGACCAGCAAGCCCTCCATTCCTGCATGTTCTATTTGCTCCAAAGCGCGCGTAAAGGCAGCCAGTGGAGTATCCCGCCTATGGGTCTATCGAACAACGCCTTCAGCGGGCATGTATTCTGGGATGCCGATCTTTGGATGTTCCCCGCG
>DJHI01000178.1:4865-8123 GCA_002431715.1 Armatimonadetes bacterium UBA5829 | reverse complement strand
TATCGTTGACTACCGCTATAATACCCTTCCTGGAGCGCTTGCCAATGCAAAGGCCCACGGTCTTGCAGGAGCAGAATATGCATGGGAGAGCGGGCAGACAGGTAGAGAAGACACACCCGAGGGGCTTGTCTACAAAAACGAAAGACACATAAACGGCGACATCGCTCTCTGCCAATGGCAGTATTATCTTGCGACAGGCGATCTTGACTGGCTCAAAACCAAAGGCTATCCCGTACTAAAAGCAACTGCAGACTACTGGATCAGCCGCGCTAAATGGAATCCTGAAAAGAACCGGTATGAAATCCTTCAAGTTGTTCCGCCGGATGAGAACGCCGACCTTATCAATAACAGCGACTATACCAATATCATTGCTCATATGAACTTGCGTCTTGCACATGAGGCCGCCAAACTTATCGGTTCTTCGCCCAATCCAAAGTGGTCGCAAGTGGCCGAGAAGATGTATATTCCTTATGACTCAAAGAATAAGCGCTTCATAGCATTCGATGGCTACAAAGACAACTGGCAGGCGAAACAGGCCGATACTGAGTTGATTATCTACCCGCTGCAGTATAAGATTAATGGTCAAGATATGACATACATATACAAGAACACGTTTGATTATTACTCCAAAAGACTTCATAAAAACGGTCCTGCAATGAGCACGTCCGCATATTCGGTTATCGCTGCACGCCTTGGGCAGTGTGACATAGCATACGGCGAGTTCTTAAAGAGCTACAAACCCTATCTGCGTGGGCCGTTTAACTATTTCAATGAAAAGGCCTCAACGACATATGAAAATATGTGCTTCCTCACTGGTGCCGCAGGCCCTATACAAGCCGCTGTCTTCGGTCTTGCAGGCGCGCATGTGGACTACTATGCACAAGATAATAACAAAATCTTAAACTGGTCTCCATGCATTCCCAGCCAATGGAAGAGTATCAAGCTCACCGGTGTGCAATGGCGCGGCAAATCCTTCAATGTTTTCGTCTCAAAAGGAAACAAAGTGAAGATAGATCCACAGCCAAATACCAATCCCTAATCCCCAACACCCATCACCCATCTCCTAGTGTTTAGATAAAATTTGACGAGGGAAAGTAGGAAAAGGATAAGGGTCGTGATCAATATATTACTCAAGGCCTTGATCTGACGCTAGGAGGGGTTCACATGGATGAGCATGAGGAAAAAATAGTGGGCCAAAAGGCCGGAGCCTCGGAAGCCTACGCCGGGCCCCATTATTACGAACCTACAGTAACTGCTGTCACTGATATGATTATTCCCGCCACACGAATACAGTGGGGGCCTGTATTTGCAGGTCTTTTGGTGGCATTGGCAGTGACATTCCTGTTTACTTCGCTTGGTATAGCAATTGGAATCGGAGCCAGAGGTATGGGTTATTGGGTTATCGGTTTTGGCTCTCTCGGTCTGTTCTTGGGCAGCATGCTTGCAGCCAGGACAGCCAAAGCTGATGTATTACCAGCGATTTTGCATGGTGTTATAGTCTGGACTTTGGCTATGATTCTTCATGTGCTTGCATTTGGGAGTGTGGTAGGAGCCATTGTGGCTTCTGCACTAAACAGAGGAGTCGGAGGAGGCGCGCCTACGATGGCAATGGTCAGCGGCGCTGCCTGGTGGTTCTTCGGAGGATTTTTGATCTTCCTGGCCGCTTCCATTCTGGGAGGACTGGCAGGTATAAATCCACCTGTACATGAGGAGCAAACCACCACAACAACAACCTGATATACGGCCATAAGATGCGGTCGGCAGAGTTAATTCGGGGCCGGGAAACCGGCCCTGAACTGCGTACTATAAAAGGTCCATCTGTAATAGCTCAGGTGAATATATCCTGCGCACGATTGTTTCCACGGCTGCCCTAGCTGCATCCAGCCTGCTGGACGAATCCGCATCGCACTCTCTCGTAAAGTCGATCACCATTTGCCCAAGGTGAACGAGCACATCGTGAACCACATCCGATCTTTCAGGCCTGCTTATAAGGCAGGAAGCTACAAAGTTTGAAAGCTTCTCAAGTCCCGCATCGTTTTCAAAAATCGATATGCCCTCCGCCACATAACGCTTTCTGTCTTCAATCGGAGTAATAAAAGACACCTGCCGTATAGGTAGTGCTCGAATATCTTCCATCTCGATCTGCGGCTGAATAAATTTGTATCCCGTAACAGTCCGCCACAGATACTCATTCATTATGCCCGAGTTCAAAATGCAGAGCAGATAAATCTCGTCTATTCCGGGCCTAGTGAGCTCAATCCCGTAGACGGATTGCGGGAAGATAAAGCCTTTGTGCCGGTTGCTGACGGAATCAAGAGCGGCCACCAGTCTTGCGGAACTCTTCTGCATGATGATTTTTGTGCTGTGGTAACGCTCTATCGGCTTGGAAACCCAGGATTGGTTTGTTTTAATTCCCTCCCAATCGATCTCATACGGCTTTATGCTCTGCCCGCCTAAAATGACCGGTAAATCGCCAGTCTCACGCTCAATTGCAGGTTTTCCGACCTCTTCACCTCTGTATACGGCTTTGATATTGAAATCCTTCAGAGGAGCGAACGGGGCCTCGTAATTGCGAAGATCTGCATTGGGACCGTGTATATGCCGTATCACATCTCCAAATTTGCCTTTTTCGAGGAGATAAAGAAACTCGTGCCTTCGCTGAGACAAGATAACATCCCGCCTCACACTGTGCGCCAGTGCGTTGAAAGTCTGCTTTGGCCTCAGATTGAATGCTCGCCTGTCGGTGTTATACTCTATCCTGCAGGCAGGGAAAAACGATTTGGTCGGCTTCGAGTTCCTGCAAACCGGGACGATATTAGCAACATTTGCCTCGCGAAAAGCACCTAAAATGTGCGCCAGAGATTCTATCGTCCAGTTGTTCATGAGGTGACGCCGAATTTCTGAAGCATTTTCTCTAACAAGCATCGGGTCAGGCAGCACCATCGAAAACATTCCGCTCGGTTTGACCAATCGGTTCCGAACTATCGACTCTATAAATAATATGTATGTGTCCGATTGACCTTTCGAGTTCGCTCTCCCCAGTCCGTTTTTCGATGCTATATATGGAGGGTTTCCAACAACCGCATCAAATCCGTCGTTTGCATTGAAGACTTCATGGAAAACGTTCCGCCAGTCCAGTTTCTCCCGATCCTGACAGAGGGCATCCGCGCAAATCAAATGCTGGTTGATTCTGTCTGAAATACCATCCGTAAATCCAGAAGCGGCCCACACACAGAAGCGCGAAATCTCAACGGCCAT
>DJHI01000178.1:1436-4830 GCA_002431715.1 Armatimonadetes bacterium UBA5829 | reverse complement strand
ATAGGGTCGATATCAAGCCCATAAACGCATTCAGCCGCGGCTCGTCCAGTGTCGGCATCACCAGATAACTGCTTTACTGCCGCCGATAGAAAATCGCCGCCGCCCATAGACGGGTCAAGTATCCTGAAATGGCTCTTATTCTCCGATGAAATGACGCTCTCGAGGATGTATCTGACAAGCGAGGGTGGGGTGTAATAGACTCCGCCATCCTTACGACGGCTTCGATTGATCATGCCCTGATAAGCGCATCCAAGCCATGAAAGAGGCATTGTCTGGAAGAAAATCGAATCAATCGGCGTTTGTGAAATCGGCAAGAAGAGATCACGGGCAGCCCGGAAAAAAGCTTCGTCACTAAGAGTAGTATCTTTCGGCTCAAATATTGCATAACCTGTTTTTTCGAAGATGGAAGAGCAGGCCAGGTTATATCCATTACTTAGTCCTGTTTCTGAAGTTTCGGCGGCTCTGCGCAAAATATCTGCTGCAGACGAAATCGAATCTTTGCCAAGCCTGCCACCGGGCATCTGTTCCGAGGCCAATAAGACCGCGAGCATCCTAACCACATCGCTCACCGCATGCGCTCTGCCGCCGGACGAATCCTTGTCGGCGACAAGCGATCCGGCTGCACGGCTGCACCGCTCTACGAACGACCTTAATGCTGCATGTTCATTTGCCTTGCTCAAGATAGTCTCCTGATATTGAATTACACTCTGAAGTTAAAGCTTCCTTCTCGATATCGACAGGTGCGAGGTTCATGTTGAGCCACAACTGCCAAAACAGGTAATCCGCACAGCGCGCCGGGTATGCTTCGCGCGGCATAACTCTAGTGTTAGACGCCGGACTGCCGGTGAGAATTGTCAGTGAAAAGAGGCTGCGACCCCTGTAACGCTATTGGTCCTCAGGCGACTCCGATGGGCCGATGGCGGGGTGCGCGGAATTTGTTCAATGCCAATCCTTCGGTCGGTAGTTCGGCTGTCACCATTGCTCGTGGGCGCTCGAATCAGCCAATGGTATTCGAGCTGCTCCATCAAGGAAGAGTGAGCACCGGAGGAGGCTCGGACAATGTTAATACCGGACGCAAAACAGTATTTAGGGCGCCATTGCGCCGTAACTTTCCGTAATAGACACGGAGATGAGATTACAAAAGATTTACACATCCACGATGTCACTTTTGTTCCGCTCTACGGGGCGTATTTGATAGGTGATGTCGAGGATGTTTCCTTGGAGCGTGTTACCAGTATAAGCGCTCTCGATGGTTGAGTCGTCGTCCTCACACTACGAGGAGGCAGCGGGCGTTATCCTGTTAAAGGCGGGGTAAGGCCCGCTGTCTCTATCACTTAAGATTCTTTTCTAGCTATACTGTTCGTTGGCAGTACATCCTGAGCTTATCGAAACATAGATAAAAGGGAATTTATCATTCTCTGCCTACCTGGTTATTCTACCTGATTTTATCTGTTAAGCAGGAAAAAAGGAAAAGCAGGATAAAGCAGTAAGTGGAGTACAAAATGACAGAGACCGACAATACAACTCAAAACCGGACAAAAGGCAGCCCGTCAAGGCTTTCAAGCCTAATGAAAAGGGCGAATTCTCTTGTAGAGCAGGGGCTTTTTGATGAAGCAATTGCCAACATCAAGGAGGCAATTGCCATATGTCCCGGTGATCCTAAATATAGTATTCAGCTTGCGAATATATACCGCGCGCAGAACCGAATGGGACCGGCTATTGAGGCGATGAAGGCTGCGGTTGATCTCGATCCCAGAGATTCGGACACTCAGCAGCAGCTCCTTCGCGCGCTTTTAGAGATGGGCCGTTATGACGAAGCGATCATAACCAGCAACAAGATTCTCGCGAGCCACCCCAAGGACTTGCTTGCTCGAGATATCCTCGGCATAGCATATCTTCAGCAAGGTCGGTTGGACTCTGCTCTCAAAGTGACGAATGAGCTTATCCACCTTGCTCCCACGGAAGCGGCTCATCACTTTAAGAAGGCTGTATTGCTCCAGCAGAAGGGTGAGATTGCTCGAGCGATGAGTGCGTTTCTCCTTGCGCTTGAGATGGAGCCTGAAGGCGGGCTTGCCGATGATGCCCGCGAGGCGATAGCCGCTTTAGACAGCTATCAACTCAGGCAAATACTTACTTTAGTAGTGGAAGACGCAGTATTCAAAACAAAACTCATGCTAGATACCGAATCCGCGTTGGCTGAGCGTGGTTTCCACCTAAGTAACGCGGGAGTTGCAACCCTAAGGCAGCTCGACCTATGCAATTTCCCAAGCGATCCTCAGAGCAGATATTATCACTAGATTATTGGTTACAAGTTATAGTTTTTCGTTATAGGCAGCAGGTAAGGCAGCAGGTAATAACCTGTTGCCTATTGTCTGTTATCTCTACGATTTTGGTTGACATGCCGACCCCCGGAATGATATACTTTTACGGTCGGCAAGGCTTTCGTCGTGCGCTTGTAGCTCAGGGGATAGAGCGAATGGTTGCGGACCATTAGGTCGGGGGTTCGATTCCCTCCAAGCGCACCACATTCAATTATTAATTGATAGTAATGGCCGATTAGCTCAATGGATAGAGCGCCGCCGTCCTAAGGCGGGCGTTGGGGGTTCGATTCCCTCATCGGCCACCACCCCTAGTTAGGGGTTGCCATCTTTTTCAATTGAACAAAGTTTGGTTGCGTTCAATAGTCTGTTATCACAACTTATCTTTTCTTAAAGGGTATTATTAGAAGATAGAGGTTGGAAATTGGAAGTTGGGTAGGCTCTAACTTCTAACTTCTAACCTCTAATTTCTAGATTCGGAGAGGTGGCTGAGTGGTCGAANNACTTCAGTCCCGAAACGAACTAACCTTTGCAGTCGTGACCGTGCTAGATGGGGAGCTAGCGGTGCCCTGTAACCTGTAATCCGCTATAACAGGGTTGAAGTCCTGCCCGCGGTCTGGTCGTTTGAGTAGCACCTTAGTAAGTGGTGTTGATAGTCGGGCCCTACGCAATGCCCGGTGTGTGAACCCCGTCAGGTCCGGAAGGAAGCAGCGGTAAACACGTTCGCGCATGTGCCGTATGGTGATCTGGCTGGAGCTAACTGCTCGGGCAGCGCTTGGGCGGTCTTGTCAGAGGCAGGTGCACGGTCGCAATTTAGTTATTGGTTGTCGGTTATTGATCGCAAACTGTCAACCTCAACTCTTATGGCATATATTTCCCTCTATCGCAAATATCGGTCGCAGACGTTCGAAGATGTTGTTGGTCAAGACCATGTCGTGCGGACGATCAAGAACGCCATCAAGGCTGGCCGAATCGGGCAAGGGTACCTCTTCTGCGGGTCGAGAGGGACCGGCAAGACTACCGTTGCCAGACTCATCGCCAAAGCTCTTAATTGTCAGGCTTCAGATGGCCCTACA
>DJHI01000178.1:200-1411 GCA_002431715.1 Armatimonadetes bacterium UBA5829 | reverse complement strand
GATGGCGTCAAATATGCTCCGATGCAGCTTCGATACAAAGTATATATCATAGACGAAGCTCATCAGCTATCCGCAACGGCGAAAGATGCATTCTTAAAAACGCTCGAAGAGCCGCCTCCACATGCAGTGTTTATCCTCGCGACCACCGAGGCTCAGAAAATTCCAATTACAATTCGTTCTCGCTGCCAGCAGTTCGACTTCCGCCGAGGCACAGCCGACGAGATAGGCGGCAGGTTGAAATTTGTGGTTACGGGCGAGGACGCATCGATAGACGAAGACGCGGTCGATCTTATTGCGCGAGCGGCTAACGGCTCATATCGCGATTCTCTAAGCCTGCTCGAACAGGTGATGGCGTATACCGAGGGCATAATTACTGCCAAGGATGTTTATACGATCCTCGGCGCGGTTGAAGAGGACGTTCTTCTCGAACTCGGTGAGGTATTGGCCTCCACCGATACCGCCGCTGCGTTTGCAATTTCAGACAGGCTCCTGCGAGAGGGGAAAGACGTCCGCGAACTCCTGAAAGACGCATCGAATCATTTCAGGGATGTTCTCGCTCTCAAGGTCGGCGCAGATATCAGGCACAAGAGTGATCAACGCTGGAATGACCAGGCTGCAAGCTTCACTCAAGACCGCCTCGTGCGTATAATAGACGTCCTGAGCGCCTCAGAAAAAGACCTTAAGTGGAATGAGCAGCACCGTTTGGGTCTGGAAATGGCCTTGCTCCGAGCGATGATACGGCCCAAAGAGGCCCCAGTTGCCTCATCTGCTGAATCTGTTCCACATACACCTCGACAGGAGCCAAAATTCCAGCCCGCACCTGAGCCGGTTTCCATCTCTGAACCTGTCGAGCAGCCTAAACCCGCTGCTGAAAAGCCTGTTAAGAAGGCTCCAAAATCAGCAAAGCCGGTTGAAAGCAAAGAGACTCAGGCTGAGGATTCTGGAAACGGCGAAACCAGCATCACTCTGGGCGAGGTTCAAAGANNCAAAAGGTCTTGAAGCACATTCAAAAGATTCTGAAGCAGCCCAATATATCGGCTCTCGCGCAGCAGGGAAGACCTGTGGAGCTTGACGGCCACATTCTCACCCTTGGCTTTACGAAAAAATGGGACTTCCACCGTGAACGCGTCGAGAGGGATTCCGAATGGGTAGAGAGAGGTTTGTGGGACGTCCTCGGCACAAAGCTTAAAGTTAAAACGACTATAGTCGAG
>DJHI01000178.1:0-181 GCA_002431715.1 Armatimonadetes bacterium UBA5829 | reverse complement strand
GATTATGCTGAGTCGGCTCATGAACCGACTCAGCATCCATTGATAAATGATGTTCTTACGATATTTGACGGAACCCCCGTTGAGATCGACAAAGACCCTTGGGAGGACTAGATAATGGCAAAAGGATTTGGCGGCATGCCGAATATTCCCGGCATGGGCAATATGATGAAGCAGGTTCAGA
>DJHI01000005.1:7169-9824 GCA_002431715.1 Armatimonadetes bacterium UBA5829 | reverse complement strand
TAGGTTACTGGTTGTATCCGACCCAGAGTGATACAATCGACACGATGATGGCCAACTATGACAATCCTGCAGGAACCACCACAATTGCAGGCTCCTATCCATATGCTGGCGCGTATGGCACGTTTGACCAGGGCGGTAATGTTGTTGAGTGGAATGAGGCTGTTCTCCTTTATGGATATGGCCGCGGCCTACGCGGCGGTTCGTTTGAAGACGGCTGCGGTGACCTTCAAGCATCGTACCGCAGTGACGGCTACTACGAGTGGTATGCCAGCTTTGCATCATATGAAAATCCATATATCGGTTTCCGTGTTGTTCAGGCTGTTCCTGAGCCGTCAAGTGTCATTGCCGTTCTTAGCGGCATAGCTTCATTGCTTGCACTCAGACGGCGCAAAGCATAGCGTTTTTTTTATACTCAATGTAAAGGCCCGGTTTATCCGGGGCCTTTTTATGTACGCAGGATTTCGCCCGCTAAATTGGGAAATCTACACTATCAGATTTTCCAAGGTGATCGATGGAGCGTTTTTTTGAAAGCCACGAAGATTTATCCCACCAGCCGCTGGCAGCGCGAATGCGGCCGGTGACTCTGGACGAGTTCGTCGGCCAGGAACAGATTTTAGCTCCCGGCACACTTCTTCGCACGGCAATCGAAAAGGACGAACTGCCTTCCATGATCTTCTGGGGCCCGGCTGGATGCGGCAAAAGCANNTGCTGCTGTGATAGCACACCACACCAGGGCAAGGTTCGAAAACTTCAGCGCGGTCACATCGGGCATTCCCGAGATGCGCAAAGTGATCGCAAGATCGAAAGAGCAGAGAAAGATCGATGGCCGAAAAACGATTCTCTTTGTCGATGAAATCCATCGCTTCAATAAAGCTCAGCAGGACGCTCTTCTGCCTCATGTCGAGGATGGCACGGTCATCCGCATCGGCGCTACCACCGAAAACCCGTATTTTGAAGTCAATACGCCTCTGCTTTCCCGCGCGCGTATCTTCAGGTTCGAGCCTCTTTCGGATGAAAATGTCCGCCTGATTATCGAGCGGGCGCTAAATGACAAAGAGCGCGGTTACGGCAATGAGAAGATAACTCTCGATGATGACGCGCTGGCTCACATCATATATATAGCCGAAGGCGACGCCAGAAATGCTCTGAATGCTCTCGAATCCGCTGTCGCATCTGCCGATTTGGACTCAGAAACCGGCACAAAAAAAGTCACTCTGAAAATTGCTGAAGAAGCTGTTCAAAAAAGAGTGTTGAAATACGACAGGAATGGGGATAACCACTACGATACCGTTTCGGCATATATTAAGTCGATGCGCGGCTCCGACCCCGATGCCGCAGTCTACTGGCTCGCTCGAATGCTGGCCGCTGGAGAAGACCCCAAATTCGTGGCCAGGCGGCTTGTGATAGCTGCTGCTGAGGATATAGGAAACGCGGATCCGATGGCGCTGGTTGTTGCCAACGCGGCGGCGCAGGCGGTGATGTTTGTGGGCATGCCGGAGGCTCAGATTCCTCTGGCTCAGGCGACTGTTTACCTGGCATGCGCGCCGAAGAGCAATGCAAGCTATATGGCGATCAGTAGGGCAAGTAGCGATGTAATGGAGAGAAAGGGACCCCCGGTGCCGGTGCACTTGCGTGATTCGCATTACCCCGGTGCAAAGGTCCTCGGGCACGGTAAGGGATACAAATATCCTCACGACTTTCCCGGCCATTATGTCGAGCAAGAATACCTTCCGCCCGGCGCGCAGAGTGGGCCTTATTACGAGCCGACCGAGCATGGCCATGAAGCGAAATTCAAACAGCGCCTCGAAAGGCTGAGAAAGACCGGTTCGGATGAGTAGTCGGATAGTTGGATGGTCTGATGGTGTGATGGTCGGAGAAAGTGAAACCATCAAACCATCAAACTCTCAAACCATCAAACCCAAAAGGGTTGTCGCAGCCATGAGCGGCGGAATAGACAGCTCGGTCGTCGCCGCGATGCTCCTTGAAAACGGTTGTGAAGTTATCGGGGTTACGATGCGGATGTGGTCATCGGATGATCCGGCCGTGGAATCGATTGCCAGACAGGCTGAGCAGGATGCGGCCTATGTCGCGTCGAATCTAGGAATACCGCACTATGTGCTGGACGTCCGTGACAAGTTCGCAAGCTGCGTGGTAGGTAACTTTATAGACGAGTATCGACAGGGCCGGACGCCCAACCCTTGTGTGGTCTGTAACCCCAATGTAAAGTTTGGGGAGCTTTTGAGATACGCGCAGGATGAACTGCAGGCGGATCATATCGCTACCGGGCATTATGCGAGGATAGTTTGGGACCTGCCGTCCGAAAAGTGGAAGCTTCTTAAGGGCGTCGATAAGGAAAAAGATCAGGCCTATGTATTGTACAGGTTGAATCAGTGTCAGTTGGGTAAGATACTGATGCCACTGGGGTATCATACTAAAGAAGATGTGCGGGCAATGGCACAAAAGTTGCATCTGAACCTTACCGAACGGCCTGAAAGTCAGGATATCTGTTTCATACCGGGCGGTCGGTATCAGGATTTTTTGAAGAAAAATGTGCCGGAGCTGATGAAGCCGGGCCCGATAATCGACAGTTCCGGAAAAGTATTGGGCCGGCACGAGGGAGTGGCCTTTTATACGGTCGGTCAGCGCAGAGGTCTG
>DJHI01000005.1:4345-7160 GCA_002431715.1 Armatimonadetes bacterium UBA5829 | reverse complement strand
GCGAAAAGTTATCGGAATCCGTTGCCGTTTGGGCGAAGATAAGGTATAATGCGCAGGATTCGCCTGCCTTGCTAAAGCCGCTTGATGGTGATCTTGCGGAGCTTATATTTGAGAAAGAACAGCGAGCGGTAACCCCCGGCCAGTCGGCTGTTTTCTATGACGGCGACGAAGTTTTGGGCGGCGGAATTATCGCTGATAAAAATGAAACCGGTGTAGTGATATGACAGCTCTTTTAGTCACGGTAACGGTTTTACTTAGCGTGACGTTGATAACAATCGTGGTGGGTTTAGCGCTTTACTTCCGGCGGCTTCAATGCGCTACGAAGCAGATTGAAGAGACAATGAAAGCCATCAGGGAAGAGATCGTGCCTCTTTCAGAGGAGACAAGTCGGGTTCTACGTCACACCAATGAACTGGTGATTGCAGCAAAGATGCAACTCGACCGCGTGGGGCGTGCCGCGCAGTCGGTCGAAAACCTGATGGAGGGCAAAACGATTGTCGGAGCCGCCGAAAAGGCTGTGTCCACTTCAAGGACAACACTGATTTCCATGGTCCGGGGTGTTAAGGAGGGAATCAAAAACCTTCGTAGCGCCGGCAAACAATCAAGGGAGGATATTGACGATGAATGACAGAGAGGAAAAAGGCGTATTCCTTAATTTTCTGGCAGGTATGGGTATAGGCGCTTTAATAGGCGCTGTCACGGCGCTTCTGGTGGCGCCCAAAGCGGGCACCGAGACCCGTGAAGACATTAAACATGCCACCGATGATATTAAAAATAAGGCAAACAAAGTGGTTCATGACATCTCCGAGTCCAGCGAAGAGTTGGTCAAGAAGAGCAAAGAGCTGCTCATGTCCACCCGTGATAAGGTTCAGAGCGCAGTTGAAGCCGGCAAGCAGGCAATGATCTCGAAGAAAGAAGAGGCGGAAGAAACCGAAGAGTCTGAAAGCACAGAGTCTTAGCCTGTAATCCCCACAAACGCCGTAGATACGTTCATTCCGAGCAATTGACTGCGGCGATGCCAATGGCTACTTGTAAAGAAATTTGCCCTGGTGTTTCGGGACTTCAGTCCCGAAATGGGCGATTTCTTAGGAGTTATTGGTGCAGCAATTCAATTTAGCGAGGAATCTACTTTATAAGGCGCAGTGGATTAAACGAAAAGATGGATGTGTGTGTCCGGCAGTTGAGGACGGCAGTCATACGACGCCGAATAAGATGAGGTGACATAGAGTGAACTTCAAAATGGATGTCAGGACATTTGAAAAAGACCTTCCAATCATTGATCTCGAGGGAGAAGTGGATGTCTACACGGCGCCACAGCTAAAGCAGCAGATTATAAACATTCTGGAGAGCGGTGCTAAAGAACTGGTGGTCGATCTCACCAAGGTCGATTATCTGGACAGCACCGCTCTTGGTGTTTTAATAGGTGGCCTCAAGCGAATGCGCGAAGTGGATGGTAATATGGTGCTGATCTGTCCAAGCCCTCGAATCCGCCGTGTGTTCGAAATTACCGGGCTTGATAAGATATTCGATATATACAACACCGAGGACGACGCCCGAGAGGTAATGGGAAAGGAGATAGAATAAACGTGCCGAACAACGAATGCCCAGCCTGTGTGGAACTTAGGATACCATGCAAGCCGGAATACGTCGGCGTGGCCAGGTTAGCGATATTAGGCGTGGCAAGCCGCATGAAATTTTCCTATGACGAGGTCGAGGATGTCCGCCTTGCCGTTGGAGAGGCGTGCACAACTTCAGTCGAATGGGCCGAACGGAACGGCAAATCGGGTTCCAGCATAATTTTGCGGAGCGAGATTGCTTCCGACAAGCTGATTGTGGATATAATCGATGAATCAGGCCCCAGAAATGAAGGTGCAGTCAGTGAAACCGAACAGGAACCTGAAAACCTGGGAGCCCTTCTGATTACACTACTTGTAGACGAGGTTAGCGTTGTGCCTAAAAACGGCGGCACAAGTGTGCGGATGGTTAAGTATGCGGGACAATGAACACTCGACTGTACGCAAAAAAAGCAGTGTTGCGGAATGGACCGACGAAGAGACGGATCAGCTCTTCCGTGAATATGTTCGAACAAGGAGTCGCAAAACCCGCGATCAGTTAGTCATAATGCACCAGAACCTGGTGAGATTTCTGGCGGGTAAATTTGCGAACAGAGGAGAACCGCTTGAGGATCTGGTTCAGGTGGGTGTTATCGGGCTTATAAACGCCATCGACCGGTTTGATCCTGAGAGAGGGACCAAATTCTCCACCTATGCGACTCCGACCATTGTCGGTGAGATCAGGCGTCATTTTCGGGACAAAGCGTGGAGCCTCAAGGTTCCAAGGAGACTTCAGGAGCTCAACCTAGCGGCCAACAAGGCGGCCGAGGAACTTAGCCAACGCCTCGGTCATCCGCCGACAATCCAGGAGATAGCGAACCAGGTCGGGGCATCCGAGGAAGAGACTCTGGAGGCTATCGAACTCGGAAACGCCTATGACACTGTCTCGCTGGACAGCAAGCTGCCGTATGAAGGCGAGTCCGCGCCATTAACTCTTGCTGAGTTTGTGGGCGATCTGGATTCATCTCTGCAGAGCATCGAGACCTACGGCGACCTCAAGCAGGCCGTGGACTGCCTGGAGCCGCGTGAAAAGGCAATTATCTACTACAGGTTTTTCAAAGACATGTCCCAGACAGAGGTAGCAAAGCGCTTGAATATCTCCCAGATGCACGTCTCTCGCCTTCAACAAAAGGCTTTAAAGCGGCTCAAAGAGCTCTTGAGTGCATGAGTCGAAAAGTGGAAAGTAAGCCTGCTCCCTCTCC
>DJHI01000005.1:3171-4333 GCA_002431715.1 Armatimonadetes bacterium UBA5829 | reverse complement strand
GCGACCGAAATAGCTCCGCCGTATATTCGGGCGTTCCTGCCCTAGAGTCAACTTGCAAACTTAATATTATTCGATTGTTTCGAGCAGTTTGACTTTGAATACGACGTTGCCATTGTCGGGACATGCCATTTTTGTCTTACATATGGGGTCCGCTTCGAAGTCGAAGCGCGCGCCGCTTCCCAGGGCTACAAGAATAGGGACTAGCATTGTGTATGCCCCGCCACAGAAGCCGTCGGGTGTATCAAAGCCGTTGAATATGAATTTTTCACCCTTTTTGTATGAGTATGAACAGCGTCCGTTGACTTTTTCCACTTCGATCTCGAATTTCGGCATGCGCCCTCCTAATTTATGTATACCCTTGGCACAAGCGCACTCGTTGGGATTCGCATTGCAGGGATTATAACTTCATCACCAACTTGCGCACCGGGAACATCCGTAACATCTATCACGATCATCTGCATAGCCACGCGGCCAAGAACGGGCGCTTTATTGTCTCTTATCTCGACAAATGGCCGCCTTTTCATCTTTTTTAGTGCGAATTTTAGCAGGCTCTGCCTGTAGATCGGGCCTTCGGGGGCCAATGTGAAGCCGTCGGACCATCCGACTGGTATCACAGCCGTTCTTGTTGGGCGTTTGGTCACAAATTCTCCACCATAACCAATGGGAGCAGTGGCGGGAAGTTCCTTGACCTCACATATCCTTGCTTTGAGCTTCCATGTAGGCTTGAGATCGAGAGAGTGGGGGACATACTGCGACGGATACTGGCCGTATAGCAGCGTTCCGGGCCGAACCATGTCGAAATGCGCCTCAGGCATTCGCAAAATAGATGCGCTGTTAGCTGCGTGTGCTATTCCATAATCGATGCCTTTTTGCTGCAATTCACTCATCAAGCGTGCGAATATCTGAATCTGAGACTCTGCGCCAGATATTGATCTCTCCGCCGCTGTCGCGCAATGTGTGTATATACAGGCTAACGCGATATTAGGCATCCCCTTGATGCTTTCGATGAGTCCTATCGACTTGTCCGGCAGAGTTCCCAGTCTCCCCATTCCAGTATCGATTTTGACATGCACGCGGGATGTTTTGCCGATTTTCTGAGCTGATTCGGAGATGGCCCGCGCAAGCTCCAAGTCTGAAACGGTCATCTCAAGACCGGCTTCAA
>DJHI01000005.1:0-3165 GCA_002431715.1 Armatimonadetes bacterium UBA5829 | reverse complement strand
TGTTGCCTCATCAAGACGGGTCACTGCGAGCATGTCGGCTCCGGCTTCGATAAACGCGCGGGACGGCTCCACATATCCGTGTCCGAACCCATTGCTTTTGACCACGGCACAGACTTTTACACCGCTGCTGACAGTATTTTTCACCTGATTAAGATTATGCCTGAGAGCCGATAGATCGATCTCAATCCACAAGTCATTTTTCATGGTTGTCTCATTATATCAGGGAATTGCCGTAAGCCATAATAAGCGCAGCTATTACAAGTGTCGCAATTGCGGCATACATCATCTTAACGGGTTTCCCATGAACACCTTTCCATTCCCCGCTGACGAACCCAACACTCTGGCAACCGAGCATCTGCATGGCCTGCTGTATGCCGAAACCTACCGAAGCACCCAGTGCTCCCAATAGAAGCATACCTCTGCCTGTCAAAACAACAGTTATGATAAGAGTTATGCCTATACACGATGCAAGTAAGACATCTTTGCCGTTGTGGATGAGCACATGCCAGTTCTTGTGCGTGGTCATCAGGTATGCCGGATAGAGCACGTTTATCAGGGCGCCGCCCAGAAGTCCTATCGCCCATACGCCGAATGTCGCGGCTGTTTTGCCTGCGCCCTGTGCTTTCAGCGCTTCGATAACCGGTCCCTGGCTGTAAACGAATGCAAAACTGAGACCGCACGATAGAACACCTGCGATGGAAGCCATGATAAGGCCTCCAAGAAAGTTCCCTTGTTTTTTCTGGAGTTTGTTCAAAACACGGTCGCGCCCGAATCCCGCGGCGGAGCTGAGTGCCACCCCAGCAAGCATCACCGCTACACCCACCAGAACGATGCAACCAGCTGGAGACCAGATCGATGGGGCCTTGTTAAACAGCCCTGTGCCCTTCACAAGCATGGGCATTGTTACGCCGACCGAGACGCCCAGTCCAGTCAGAATAGCGCCCGTAAGCCCTACGCCTATCCGCACATAGCACAGGCCGCACATAACATTGGCAATACCCCAACTGAGAGCGAACAGGTTTGACTTAATTAGAATTACCGGCTCTACGTTTCTATATGCCGCAAAAGCATGTGGGCAAAAAAACAGTGTTATAGTCCAGGGAAGTATTACCAAGCCAGTAAGCTGACCCACAAAAAGCCAGTGCTCGACTTCGAACTTCCGCATGACCTTGATCGGCCATGCGCTTGTTCCAATAAGAAAGCCTGCAAGCGCGACCACCAGAGCCCCAAGCAGTGTTGATGTGCTCATATTACCTCATAAAGTATCATGTTGAGCAGTTTAAGGCACAGAATCAGACCTGCCAACCACCAAATACTCATGCAAAATATCAAATACTAGACCGAAGAGCTTCCCTTATTCTGCGTTTGTATGATCAGGCGTGCCTTTCCTTGCCTTCAGAATTTTCTTTATCTTAGGAAGCAGCACATTCCAGAGCCAGTAAAAGCCCGGCGAGAGGACCATATCGTACTCGCCGATATACTCTACAAACCTCGGAGAGAAGCCTTCCTTGAACCTGTTGAGGCCCTGGAGATGATCGTCGCCAGTGCCTTTCTTGGGGCTGACTCCTCGAAAATCATACCATTTGCAGCCCGATTCTTTGGCCCACTGGATCATTGTCCACTGCATAAGGTGATTCGGCATAACATTGCGGTGCTCATTCGATGAAGCGCCGTATGTATACATCGCCTTGTCGCCGAATAAGTAAGCTATCGCTCCCGCAATCGGCTTTTCTTCATAGTAGGTGAGCACCAGACGCATATAACCGGCAGGCTCCAGCACATCCCACATATTTTCGAAGTAGCTCAAGCCGCGGACCAGGAATCCGTCACGCTCGCAGGTTTCCTTAAGAAGCTCATAGAACTTGGGCAGGTCGGATTTCGGGCAGTTCATATCCACTGTAACGCCCTTGCGCGCCGCCAGCCGTATATTGTAGCGCCACTTCTCTTTGAACGAAGCCATAAGATCATCGACGCTCTTATCAAGGTCGAGCTGCATAACGCATTTCGGCTGAGTTCCACCGAACCCCTGGGCAGCAATAGGGACAAATCCCGCCGCTTGCAAATTAGCCTCACTTACTGTGTCCTCAACGGGAACAGGAGGGTCGATTTTAAGGAAAATGGCCTTATGCTTAATCGCCGTTTCTTTCAGATATTTGCTGAACGATTGAACGAGCTCAGAGTCCCGAGTGTCCAGCACAGGTCCTCGCGACGCGTACATTATGCATCTGCCTGTTTTGGGAATAGCTCTTTTAAGCAGCGATGCAGCCGCGACAATCTTACCATCACGCTCCGCATATACGCGTACGGGCTTCCAACCGCTGTGGGATTTCAGCTCGCCCCACTCGAACGACTGAAGCAAATCGCCCGTCTCGAAACGGGCGACAAAGTCATCGAATTNNNCGGTTGCAGTTTTAAATTCAGTATCCACGGCCAGATTCTAGCATCCTGGGGATAATATGTCAATTAGCGTCGGATCGTGAATCGTGGATCGTGCATTGTCGAAAGTGCCAGGTCGATCAACGATCAGACGATTATCGATCAAACGAAATGAGTGTATAAGATAACAACATATACCTATACACTATTCTTTGGTTCTAGTAATAGAATTTGTAAAATAACTTGACATGCTTGCACGCTTGAGCTAAACTGACGTTGCATTATTAGGAGTGGAAGTTACAGGGATGAAAAAAGCAGTTGTTCTGATATCAGGCGGGCTGGACAGCGCCACCACGGCGGCCATTGCAAAATCAGAGGGTTATGATATATACGCCCTTTCGTTTAATTACGGGCAGAGGCACTTGCGCGAAATAGAGAGCGCAAAAGCCGTGGCAAAGAGCCTTGGTGCTAAGGATCATCTGATAATCTCCTTCGACATGCGAAAGATAGGCGGCAGCGCTCTGACCGCCGATATCGATGTTCCCCTGGACCGCGAGACCGATGAAATGAGCGAAGGTATCCCCATCACTTATGTCCCTGCTAGAAACATAATCTTTTTGTCATTCGCACTCTCTTATGCCGAGACAATCGGCGCTGAGGATATCTTCATTGGTGTAAATCAGATCGATTACAGCGGCTATCCCGACTGCCGCGCTGAGTTTATAGAGGCCTTTGAGAGGACAGCCAATCTTGCTACCAAGGCAGGGGTCGAAGGCACATCGAAATTCC
>DJHI01000297.1:3926-4109 GCA_002431715.1 Armatimonadetes bacterium UBA5829 | reverse complement strand
GCGGCTCCTGCGTCGAGAGATACAGGTGTCGCGATACCTGCCAGTTTGAAGACTTTACTCTCATGGGCCATGGTCACAATCCTCGAAATAACCAGGTTCCGCGTTCGCGCCAGCGCCTGCTGCATAAGTTCAAATATCAGCACCAGCAGTTCGGCGTGGTCGGCTGCACCGGCTGCGGGCGAT
>DJHI01000297.1:0-3832 GCA_002431715.1 Armatimonadetes bacterium UBA5829 | reverse complement strand
GTATTGACTAAAACTTGCTCGAAAGAGCGGGAAGAAAATGCAGTAGATTAAATTGCCGGTGTCCGTAATGGCAAGTAATTCCGAGCATAGCGAGGAATCTGCTGTAAATAAAAAGCAGATTCCTCACATAACATTATGAATGAAGGCCTAAGCTAATCTCCTTAAGAGTCTTCATTACATTATTTCCTCCACGCCCAAAGTAGTCGTGAAGTTTCATATATTCCACGAAGAGCTTTTCATATACGGCATTATTTGCGGCATTTGGTATGTAGGTTTTATCCTTCACCCCGGCCATTTTCGCGGCTGCTTTGGTTATATTATCGTATCCGCCTTTTGCTTTGCCTGCAGCCACGGCTCCCCACATAGCGGAGCCAAGTGCGCAGGTTTGGGCTGATCTGGNNGGTAACATCCGCATATATCTGCATCAGCATTTCGTTCTTTTCAGCGAGTCCTCCACAGGCCACTATCTCGTTGACCGCTACGCCGTTTGATTCGAACGCATCTATTATGACCTTTGTCCCAAAAGCTGTGGCTTCAATAAGCGCTCTATACATATCCTCGGACTTTGTGTCCAGCTTCATTCCTATAAAGAAACCCGTAAGGTCGGCGTCAACAAGCACGCTTCGGTTTCCATTCCACCAATCGAGTGCCAGAAGTCCGCTTTCGCTCCAGCCTGCGATAGAACATCAGGCACGGTGGATTCAAGAGCATCCAGATAATCCTGCGGGCTTTGAAGTGCCCAGTCAGGCGGCAGCTTCTCACCGGTCGGCAGCGTATTGTCGATCACACCATGCACGTAATCGCATACGCTGGTCGCAACCTCCGCGCCGGTCTCGATGTCGACTAAGAGCGCCCGAGCCGACAGCGTTCCGAAGTCTATACCAAGAGCATATTTCATTATTTGACTCGCTCCCAAATAGGCTGCAGCCGATCTTTCTCAGCAGGTCCTAGAATAATCGGTGTAATACCGGCGATCTCGCAGTAGTAATTCAGCTCTTCGACTTTATCTCCGTACACTCCTTGAGCGTGGTTGGCCGGGAATACGGTCAAAAACTGATCGAAAGTGCAGTCCAATCGAGCGTGAACGTGCGGCCAGGTCGGGTCTGTCATCGCGTTAAGTCTCTTTCGCTCCTCTGCGGGTAAATCTACTACCTCTCCCGGCGCAATTGCCATGAACGGCTTCTCGCCCCAAAGTCCGATTCTGGCGAATGTCATCTTGCCGGGCGCAGCATCGAACTCCACCGATGCTCCTCCTGCCTTGAAGTAATACTCCAATGCCGGGTGGAACGTGATCTTTTTGAAGTTCTCTTTCGCGTCATAGCTTCGGGCGGCATACCATGATGAATGGTTGCCTGAGTTGCACCAATCCCATAAATCGAGTTCAGGGTGATAAAGCCGGACATCCATAAAGAGAGTCGGCAGCCCGCCGCTGATATATTTTAATGCCTGCATGGTGAATGCCGCGTATGAATCAGCCTCTGTAGCGCAGACGGTCGGCTCTTTGGCTCCTCGCCAGTCATACGGGTCGTTCATAATCATCTCCGGCACATCGCCCAGGCAGACATACTCGGTAAGCTCGCGCTGGCCTTTTAGGCCGCAGAAATCGAACCCTTTTTCTTTATTGAGCGCGCCCATAGCGAGATAAATGCCGATTTGAGTCTTCAGAGTCTCAGGAGTGAGCATTTTCCCATCAAAGAGCAGCCTGTCTCCCAGCAAATCTTCAAACCATTTCAGACCCGCCTCGATTTCGCTCTGCGGGATGGTCTTCAGAGTCTCAACAAGCTGCAACTGATCGATCTGGCAGCAGGTCGTTCCGAAAGCCTTGAGTGTGGGGGTGAGGTGGAAGAAGCCCGTCTCCATGCCCATCGAGTGGCCGCCGTAGAGTCCGTACACCTCGTTTTTCATAGTCGTAACGGCCTGCGATGCCCGAAGCCAGGCAAACACTTTTTGCTGTGTCTTTGGGTCATCCATTTCGCCGACTATCCTGTGAGTGCGCCGACCGGCCTGTCTCAGTGCTCCATCAGTCGCCAGCAGACCGACATTACCGGGGAATTGACCGTTATTATTGGAGAGCGATAGTATAGGAGTGTCGGCTCCGAGGCTGTTGACGAGAGGCCATACGAGGAACGGGAAGTTCCAGACGTTATAGCACATCACAAGCTGCTTTACATTAGCTCGCGAAAGCTCTTCTCCGACCTCCTGAGCGGTGCGCACTGAAGTTATCGTCTTCGATGCTATTACCACTTCAGGAGCGCTGCCGTCCTGGTTCTTCATTCCCTTGCGAATGATCTCCGCCCACTGNNTGCCTGACCACCGCCATGTTCTGTTCTTGGTTTTGCTTCCAGACGTGCTCTCGCTCGTCGTTCATCATTACAAGCCCGATTGGCGTGCTTCTCATAACTCTATCCCTCTTTAAGCATAAGTTTTATATATGGTAGAGATTGGCATCCAGCCTGTCAAATGAGGATGTGTCGCGTGTATATATTGCAGGGGCGAAGCATTTGCCGAAGAAATGCGGAATACCGAGCAATTATATCCGCAAATATTTATCCCGAAAGTGTGGGAGGGCGAGGCTCCCACCGAGCTTTTGTTTCGACTTTCATAAAACCAAACAGATTCAAAATTGACATTACAGGCCTATGGTGCTTAAATTTTATTGAAAATGGTAAATGTAGCAACGGGAATTCGGGAGAGTGCCTAGATATGGAAGTATGCAGTATAGTTAAATATGGCGATGAGATTCTTCGAAAGCGAGCGGACGAGATCGAAGAGTTTAATAATGATATCAAAGAGTTGATCGAGATGATGGGCGAGGTTTTGGTTGAAAGTCACGGCTACGGTCTCGCCGGGCCTCAGGTCGCTCAGTCCATGCGTATTTTCGTGTATGATGTCGGCGAGGGGCAGCACGCGCTTGTCAATCCTGTGATGCTTAGTTCCAGCGGTGAAGAGTGGGGTGTTGAAGGCTGCCTGAGTGTACCTGGTCTGCAGGGTGAGGTTCTTCGAGCCGAACGGGTGGTCGTGACCGGAATAAATGAAGAGGGCAAAAAGGTCAAAATAAAAGCTAATGGTCTACTTGCGCGAGTCTTCCAGCACGAAATGGACCATTTGGACGGCATCATTTTCATAGACAAAGCCGATCCCGATACCCTGGAGACGGTTCCTGTTGATGAAGAGGACGAGGAAGAGATTTGAAAACAATTTTTGCCGGGACAAGTCCATTTGCAGTGCCTTCGCTGGAGAAATTGATCGCTTCGGCGCATGAAGTGCTGGCGGTTATCACCCAGCCCGACAAACCCAAAGGCCGCGGCAAGCAGATGCAAATTACACCGGTCAAAGAAGTCGCTATTGCCCATGGTATTCCCATATTGCAACCGGAAAAGATAGGCTCTTCCGAGTCTGTTGCTGAAATAAAAAGTTATGGACATATCGGGGCTATGGTTGTTGTTGCATACGGCCAGAAAATCACTCCCGAGCTTCTCGAATGGCCCGAGCACGGCGTGGTAAACGTGCACGGCTCCATTCTCCCCAAATATCGCGGAGCCGCGCCAATCCAGCATGCAATCATAGCGGGCGAAACACAGACCGGCGTCACCACCATGCTGATGGATGAAGGTTGGGACACCGGCGATATGCTGCTTCAACAGACTCTTGATATTCTGCCGAATGAAAACTCTGGTGAGTTGTCGGCCCGCCTAGCCCTTGCAGGTGCCGATTTACTGATCGAGACTCTAGACGGCATCGAATCCGGCACGATCAGTCCGATCCCTCAGGACGATGAGCTTGCAACCATGGCCCGCTCACTAACCCGCGAAGCAGGCGAAATCGATTGGAG
>DJHI01000116.1 GCA_002431715.1 Armatimonadetes bacterium UBA5829 | reverse complement strand
CCCAAACACGGGGTCTGAAACGCAATCCCGATCTCAAGATTCTTCTGGGTATGCTACGATTGATATCACGGATTCGTGCTCAGATTGATGTCGCGAGCACTGCAGCGGAACCCTGAATGATGGTCGGCAAGCGATCAGCGAGATGTTTTTCGCCTCAAGTTTGGTCCCCCAAGAATTCGCGCAACTCATCTTGAGAACGGGCTTTGCCCCCGTTTCCGAGATTCAGAGATAAATCGCCCAAAGAGAGACAAATGGGGGCAAATGTGTGGTCTGGCGCAGCAACCCCGTTCTCAAGATTCGGCAGGAGCTACATCGGTTGAAACAGGGGATTCGTGCTCAGATTCACGCGTGGAACGGCTAAACGGAGGCTATAGATGGCAAAAGCGGAAAACTACCACAGAGATAGTTTTCCGCTTTACACTTGGTAGCCCCGAAGGGATTCGAACCCTCGATCTCATGGCTGAGAACCATGCATCCTGGACCGCTAGACGACGGGGCCATAAATAAATTACAGCAAAGTGCGTGAAAATAGTATATCAGGGACAATCGCGCTTGTCAATAAATTTGGCAGGCAGAGTATACTCCTTTCGCTGCAGGCATTCATCCAAAAGAAGCATCCATTTATGCGCTGGAACGATGGGCTGTAGTAATTCGTCATATTCAAGAGGCTACCTTATATGATAGAATCTCTTAATCATGATCGAATCTGGTGGATTTTGCGCATTCTAAAAACAACCCGAACTATCGGAATCGTGATTTTGGTGATCGTCATATCAGCCGGCGCATCATGGCCTCAAACGTCCTCCGATAAGGCTCGTATTTTGTCGCAGATGACCGAAGCAGCTAAGACTCAGCTGCCTTCTCGCGTGTCAACTGCCGTAAGGACCGATCCAGCCTCCGCATCCCAACTTGCACTCGACATGATCGTCTACAGATGGCTGGTGAAATCTTCAACCCTGCCTATGGACATCACCAATATCTCCACTGCCCTGCCCGCATTGACTAAAGTGGTAAACGACCGGACTGTGGATAATGCGCTGCAAATTTTTGCACCTACTCAAAAAGTTGAAAACATTAAAGCTTCGTCAGTGCGTGAAGACGATCAGACAATATTGCTAACTCAGCTTCAGTCGGAATATACGACAGCGATCAATTACAGCCAATCGTATCCGGTAGAAGCGGTCAAGTCACTAAAAAACCTGGTCGAGATATGCCAGAAACTTGAGTTGGACCTGTCGGCGGCTGTTATATTGAAAGAACTTGGCGATCATTATCTCTATGACATGGCCAGATACCGTGAAGCAGAGACCTGTTACAGGCGAGCGATTTGGAACTTTTCAACATACAACTGCGCGCAGTCGAGTGCGATTGTCTATGATGACTATGGCACTCTGAATGTAGAAACCGGCAAATATGCCGCCGCGACTGAAAACTATACGCTTGCAGCGCAGCAGTGGGTCCTGCTCTCAGGTCGAGACCCAAGCGGATACTNNTGACCTCGCTGCAAGAGAATTTATGAGAGCAGGTGATGCTCTGCGGGCATCCGGCAATACCGATAGAGCGCTTGAGATAATGTCGGCTTATGCTTTAGCTCAGCAGAGAACATGGGCGCATTCGGCTAAATCATTCTCCGTTCTGATTGAAAATCTTATAACCGTCGCCGACCTCTACAAAGACTGTGGGAATATTCCACGAGCGTTGGATTTACTTGGAGAGGCAAAGAGGACAAGCACATCGGCAAATGAACTGCTGCTGTCTNNTATGAAAAACTTGCAGATGTATATACCACTGCTCATCAAGCTACAAACGCAACAGAAGCGAAGAGAAAACGAGAGCAGGCGCTTAATCAAATTGCATCAACCGGAGAAGCTGCAATCTTAAAGCTCGAGAAGTACTCCATTGCCTCGGAAGATAAGCGTCAGGATCTTTATAGAAAAGCGGAAAACGGCGCAACCGCCTATGAAGAGCTCAATAATTTAGATAAAGCAGCCTCGACCTGGGAGCGAATAGCTGTTATCTACTTAAAAATGAACTTGATAGACCGTCGCATATCGGCTCTGTGTGCTGCGGCTTCCATATTCGACGAACAGCAAAAACCGCAGCAATCTCTCGAGACCAGACGAGAAGCGGCCATGACGGCTATGCAGGCAAATAAAAAGGCAGTTGCTGCCGATATAGTCGAGGATATGGTTCAGGCGTTCATAGACATCGGCGATCTTCAAAATGCTCTTGAAGGCTTTATTGAGTTGGTTCCGATACTTGAAAGCTCAGGCAAGCTGCGCGGGACTGCACGTGTCCTTGAAGCAAGAGGCATCCTTCTTGCAAAAGATGGACAGTATAACGCTGCAATAAAAGACTTTCAGGAAGCGCGCGACAGATATCTTTCGCAGATCGGTGACCTCTGGTCCGGTTGCGATGTCTCACTGAAGCTTGCAGCGGCTCAAAAATCGGTCGGACGCATAGGGGACTCACGTTCGACACTCGAAGCAATTCTGTCTGAACTGGAATCGAAATCATTAACTGAAAACCTTGATCCTACTATCAATTCAACCAAGGCAAAGGTTGTGATGGATATAATACACGACCTTGCAGTAACATATCTAGCCGACAAAAATGGGACTGCAGAGTCCAGGCACGCCGCAGCCGAAGCCGTAATTCAAAAGGCAAAACGCTATAATTGGCTGCCCGACCTTATAAAGGAGATGAAGGTCGATCCTAACAGGGAGGTCGCTCGATTCGCTCAAAACCTTAATATAATCGGCAGCACTCAGGAAAACACATCCAGCCAGCCGAAAGCCAATACCCTCCTTGCCAATGATTGGGCATCGTATGTACAGGCTTGCTGGATGCTGGAAAAACAAAATCCGGCACAGTATAATGCTCTGCCCGTAAATCCATTGGACCTCTTTAAGGTTAGAAACCTTCTGCCGAAATTTGGTATGGTCGTGGAGTATATGTTTACCGATAACGGTGTGTATGTGTTCGCGGGCAAATATGGTAGACCTGTTTGCAGGGAAACAGGAATCAGCAAACAGGAAGTCGATAAAATGATTTCGGAGTTGCGCGGAGTGATAAAGAGCAGCGAAGAAAATCAAAGCGCAGGTATACCTGTTCCGCCAATCAGCGATTGGCAAAGCTCCGATTTTACTGATATACAAAAGCCGCTCGAAAAGCTCTATGAGCTGTTAATATCGCCTATTAGGTCTGACATAGAGACCGCTCAGGCTCTTTATTTCGCCTTGCCGGAAGAACTCGATGGGCTGCCGATGCATGCGCTTATCAAGCCCGGCAATCCTGAACAGCCGCCATACTTTCTTCTTAAAGAGTTTGCCATAGGCTATCTTGGAAAAGATATGCTCAATAATCTTATCTATAACAGCAACAAACAAATTGACCCCAGGACAGATCGTCTGGCACTCTTCGTAGACCCTCAAAATAACTTACCGGGAGCTCAAGAAGAGGCTAAAGCGATCAAAGCGATTTATCTAAACAGCCAGTGGTATATCGGTGACAGAGCAACCGCAGCCAATTTTATGGACGAAGCGGAGAAAGTCAGCGTGCTGCATTTGGCCGTTCACCATAAGATCGATCCGAACCCGGCGCAATTTGAACTGCTATTTGCCGATAGCCACAACAGTAGCGGAAGCCTCACTATAAAAGAGCTTTCTTCAATAAAGAATAGAAATTTGAGCTTAGTAGTTCTCTCGGCATGTGACTCCATAGCATCATCCGATCCAATCTCTTCAGGTCCTTCGCGAGCCGCGGAGGTATTTTCAATGGTGGGAGCGAAGTCAGTTATTGGTGGAATGTGGAAGGTTTCTGATAATGCTGCGTCTAGTATTATGGGCGACTTTTATCAGGAACTTATCAAAGGAAAATCAAAAGCTGAAGCGCTCAGAGCTGCCCAATTGGCCGCGATAGAGCAAAAGCAGTTCGCTCACCCATTCTATTGGGCCTGTTTCGCACTATACGGCAGCCCCAATTAGATTTATTACCTGTCGCATTTTCTGCGAAANNGGATTTGGGATTTGGGATTTTTTATTTATTTCTTGATTTTGGAGTCGGATGGACGCACAAGGCCTGCTTGAGGCATACATAAATTCTCCGGGTAACAGCGGCGATAAATATTGGGAAAGACTCTCTAATGTCGTGCAGGACCTCGTTCACAGAGCTGTCGGCAAGAGAGAGGTCTCAGACCTCGATGACTTTGAGGAAGACTGCATCCTCGCGATCTGGACTAAAATCAGCGCGCTCAAGGCCGGAGAGTCCGAAACATCTATCGATAATATCGAAGCTTTCGTGCGGAGAGCCGTACATAATCGATACTGCGACGCAATCCGCCGC
>DJHI01000100.1:10701-12353 GCA_002431715.1 Armatimonadetes bacterium UBA5829 | reverse complement strand
AGTAGGCAATGTAGTCGAAGAGGCTCTGAAACTCAGAGGTCTCTCCAAACTTCTGCGAGAAACTCAGGTTGCCTGTGGTAGTGGAGGTTTTTGTGTATGTATTATTGCTCTGGTAGCCGATAACAAGCGAGCTTTTTGTATCGGTCGTATCGCGAGTGAAAGTAGCTTTGTTAATGAATGTCTGGCTCTGAGGAGCATACTGGTATTCATTTGCTCTGAAATCGGATGTAAGATTGAACTTGATATCACCCCAAAGCTGGCTGTGGCTCAGCCTGCCAGAATAGGTCTGTTTGCCGATGTTCTGATCGTTAAGAGTGTAAAACTGTGTCTCGCCGGTGGCGGTGCCGAACTGATAGTTGTTTCTAAGACCCGTTCCTACGCCCTTCTTGCTCATCAGGTCCAAAAGCAGGATGGATGCTTCTTTTTTACTACCGGATAGAGGATAACTGAATTTGGCGTAAAAGCCCTCTTCTGCAGTTTGTCCTATTTTAGGCACAAGCTCAGGGTCTCTCATAACCTGACGCAGAGGTATTACGAGCTTTCTGAAAGAGACAATCCTTTTTCCGAGAGCATAAAAAGTAACATTCCGCAGTACGATTCTTACATTAGGATAGACATCGACGGATTTCGACACCAGTTCGTAATGTGGATGCTCCAGATTGCAGGTGGTAACCTCACCGATACGAACCCCCATGGATTTTTGCTTTACGCCATAGATTGCGCTTGCGTCGGAAAAAACAGGGGCAACAAGGTATCCGCGTGTAAAAGCAGGCTCGATAGTAGAATTCGCTGCATTCATATTCCAGGCGCCGGTGCGGATGTTCAGTGTGGCGATACTGCCGTGAACCTGCTGCTTATCGACTTGAAAAATCACATTGCCGCTGAAAGTGGCCATTCCCGATATGTAGTCTATGTCGCCACTGTCCGCGGTGACGATTATATTTTGATGGCGGACTTTCACATTCCCACGAGCTATTGTAAACTCGGCTCTGCCCTCTTCATCGAATGTCGTTTTGACATCATCTCCTTCGACATACACCATATCTCTGGTAGATATCGGCTCGAACGCGGGAGCAGGCGCGGGTGTGTAGTCTGTAGGGAGTTCCGACGGTGCTATTGGCGTCGGAGATATCTGATTAGGCGAACTTGTTAGGGGCGTCGGTGGAGTCAGCTCAGGAAAAGGTGATGGATAATCAAAACCCGGCTCGACGGTGTATACAGGCAGAGGTGGAAAATCGACTGTCTCTGCAAACACACCTGCAGGTGCTAAAACCAGAACCAGAACTATATACCATAATGCAGACCGCATCCGCAGAAGATTTCCTTTAGAAAGAAGGCGACAGTTTTTGCCTATTACCTAGAATACTTCTGCCTGGCTGCTTATTCCACCTTCCACATGAGGTATATACCGAGAAGAGTAAATATAATTACTTCGCTCCACCCGGCCAGATATGGTGGTAAGCCGCCGGTTTTGCCTAGAACACGGCTGAAGAGTATAACATTCCAGTAGAAAAAGAGCACGACAATGCCTATCAGCACTCCCATAAACCCGCCGCCTCGGCCGAATTTCAAGCTGAGAGGAGCAACGCAGAAAAGCAGTACCAGGGAGCTTAATGGAATTGCGAGTTTGTAGCCGTATTCGAGTTGGTATT
>DJHI01000100.1:10460-10652 GCA_002431715.1 Armatimonadetes bacterium UBA5829 | reverse complement strand
GATTGGATTTATGCCCGCTCTCTTTGAGCTTTTTCATCTCACCTTTAAGCTCGGCTATCGACATTGCCTCCGGGACTTTCTGCTCCTGAGAGATGTATTGAGTTACGGCGCGGCGTAGATCAAGCTTCATTCGTTTAAAATGTCCGATGAGCTCCGGGTCGCCGTCATTCGCGACTTTATAGATGGTGCCGT
>DJHI01000100.1:3397-10450 GCA_002431715.1 Armatimonadetes bacterium UBA5829 | reverse complement strand
GTCTTTCAAATACCATACATGATCTTCCTCGAAAGCGGACCTCGCGGTGGTAAGGGTGGGGAAACCCTGCCCGACTGGAGGTTCATAGATCATCAAGTCGCTGAGCAAAACCTTACCCTTTTCGTGATCCACACGATTAACATAGAAATAATACTGCTCCGCGCGGAAGAAGACATTTGCCTGAACCGGTACGGGCCCGGGAGCGAGGTAGATTCTCTTGAGCACCTTGACCCCTTCACGCTGTGTCCATACGGTCACTCTTTCCTGGAAAACAAATGCAACGAGGCTTGTAAGCGCTCCGACGATAAAGACGGGCAGGAAAATCCTTCGCACGCTTATCCCGGCCATACGCATCATCGTTATTTCACTGTCACGTGCGAGCCTGCTGACGGCTAAGGTGCAGCCGAATAGAGCGCCTGCAGGCAGAGCAAGCATAACCCAGTAAGGCGTTTGCAGGAGTATATAGTAAAGTATGTCAGGCCATTGGCTGATTCTGCTTACTATAAGATCAAGGCTGTTATAGATGATATTGCCGATCAGGAGAATCAGCACAACCGCAAATCCCGCTATAAACGGAACCATCATCTCCCTTGCGACGTATTTATCTAAGGTTTTCATACTCATGCTCAACTCGATTATAACACAACTTTGGAATCAGGAAATAGGTTACAGGCAGTGCATTATTTCCTTATTACCTAATTCCTGTTTCCTTTTACCTCAAGTTGCATCCTGCACGAGCTTAAAGTATAATTAGGTCAATCATGATACAACTACAAGGCGTTTGCGTCGAATATCAAAACGGCGTAAGAGCGCTCAGAGAAATAGATCTGTCGATAACAAAGGGCGAGTTTGTGTTTATAGTAGGTTCTACAGGCAGTGGAAAGTCTACTATGCTTCGCCTCTTATACCGAGAATTACTCCCTACACGGGGCAGCGTGATCGTGGATAATGATGATGTTACGCTCCTGTCATCCCAGAAAGTGCCTTACCTGCGCCGTAAACTGGGAATTGTCTTCCAGGATTTTAAGCTCCTGCCTCAAAAAAACGTTTGGGAGAACCTCGCATTTGCTCTGCGTGTTATTGGTGTAAGCCCGAGAGAGATAAGACGCCGAATCGGCGAAGTGCTCGCACTCGTTGGTCTCAGCCACCGCTGCGATTCTTTTCCCAATCAAATGTCAGGCGGCGAGCAGCAGCGGGCTGCAATCGCCCGTGCTCTCATAAATAACCCCACATTGTTGGTTGCTGACGAGCNNCGGCTACTTCATGGGAGATTATGCAGCTTCTAGAACACATCAACGTACGCGGCACAACCGTATTGGTCGCTACGCACGACAATCAGATCGTTGACAGAATGAAGAAGCGTGTCATACAGCTTGAGTCAGGCATGCTGGTTCGCGACGACAATAAAGGCAAATATCAGATCAGTGAAGCTTAGAAACATAGAGTTTGTTATACAGGAAGCCTTTACCGGCATTTGGCGCAATGGAGTAATGGCATTTGCTTCCATATCCACGATTGCGCTTTCATTAGGCGTGCTTGGAGCTTTCGTGCTGGCCGCGATGGGAGCCAACAACTTCGCTGCCGCACAGGTCGGCAAATTCCAGATAGGCGTTTTTATGCATCACGACGCCGACCGTAAGCAGACGGAAGACACCGCCGCTCGAATTCGCAAGATGCACGGTGTCGGCAGTGTGGAGGTGCGTGATCGCGATAAAGAATGGCGTGAATTCAAAAGTCTTCATCCCGATATCGACTCCGCAGGGCTCCCTACCAATGTCCTCCCGTTTGCAATGGATGTCAAAGTGATCGAGCCGGATAGGCTGCCTGTCATTGCATCTAGGATACGAGCGATGGGCGGAATAGATGCAGTGCGCGAAGGCCGAGATGCATTTGGCCGGGTAATGGCTGTGGCTGGAGTCGTGAAAGTCATCAGCATAGCCGGAGTCATAATGCTCCTTATTACGACCGCATTTATCATCAGCAACGCAATTCGACTCACTCTGTATGCGCGAAGGAGAGAGATACGTATAATGCAGCTTGTTGGCGCTACAAACGAGTTCATACGCCTGCCGCTTATTATAGAGGGAATGGTATTCGGAGTAGCGGGCGCGGTAGTGGCATGGTGCCTGCTGAGATTGGCATCGACATATATGGCTCACGCCGCGGATAAAGTTACGCCTTTATTAGGACAGGTTTCAAGCGGATTGATGCCTATCACTCAGGCGCTCTGGCTGGTAATATTAGGCGCAGCGATTGGCGCTGCAGGCAGTTTTGTATCTATAAGGCGATTTCTAAAAGATTAGCCAACGTAACGGCCCGATTCATCCATGAAATGGGCTTCGCGATAACCGACATAACAATATCCCCTATATTCTAAGCAATTTACGGTTAGTAAATTGCACTGTTGTTTGTGGTTTTATTGATATGAAAAATCATAGTGATATGCAAGCGACCAACCGTGAATTACTTAGCTTTATTTAGAGGGCAGGGGTGAGGAGGAATGACCGGCGTTATGCTAAAAAAAATGTCAGCAAAAACAAGGTTTGCAATAATTCCACTCGTTGTAATTGTCGCGGTTATGGGGTTGAGTGCATCCGCTTTTGGCGCAAAGAAGAAAAAGGCGGCATTGAAATCCGATCTTCGTAATGTCGAAAAGAAGATCAGATATTACAAGCATGAAATCAAGAAAAAAGAGTCCCAAAAACGTACCGTAATGGGCCAACTCTACTCCACGCAGCGTGATCTGGCCGGCACTCAAACCAACCTCACTCGAAATAAGATCAAATTGATGGATGCCCAGACTGATCTGAATTTGACTGTCGAAAGGCTCAACAGAACCCAGAAGCAACTTGAAAGACGAGAGACACTGCTTAAAAGGCGTGTTGTAGATATTTACGAAGGTGAAGGGCTCGACTATATAAACGTTGTTCTCGGTGCATCGAATATGTGGTCATTCCTTACGAGGACTTATTACCTCCAAAGAATAATCGATTCAGATACATCGTTGATTAGACAGATCAAAGCGGATAAATCGGCCATAGAGAAAGATAAGGCCCGCAAGGCACAGCGGGTTGGCGAGATTAGTTCGCTTCAAGCGAAGCTGGAGCTTCAGCGCAACAAAATTGCAGCGCTTGCAGACAGCCAGCAGCAGATGGTTAGCAGTATAGAGCATAGCAAGGATTTAATCGAAAATGCTCTCGATGAACAGGAAGCGAAATCGCGTGAGATTGAAGCTCAGATCAGACAGTATCAGACCACTCGAAAAGGCAGATTGAGTTATGCGCGGAAATTCAGTGGCGGTTTGAGTATGCCATGCAGCGGTCGTATTACGTCGCCGTTCGGCTATCGTGTCCATCCGATAACACACAAATACAAATTGCATACGGGAGTAGATATATCCGTTCCATGCGGGACATCCATATGCTCTGCTGCTGATGGCGAAGTAATTATGGCAGGATGGATGGGCGCCTACGGATATGCCGTCGTTATCGATCATGGCGGTGGAATATCAACGTTATACGGTCATAATTCACGGCTGCTGGTAAGAAGAGGCCAGCATGTTTCGAGAGGCCAGGTAATCGCAAAATCAGGTAGTACCGGTTACTCAACAGGCCCCCACTGTCACTTTGAAAAGCGCGTTGATGGAACGCCGGTCAACCCTCTATAGATTAAAATTGTTATTTTTCTACGGCAGAGTATGTATCCTCGGTACGGGGTATACTACCAGTGTGATTCACTAAGCAATTTTCGGTTAGTAAATTGCTTTGTGCTTTCCGGCTTAGCCGGAGCAGGGGGCATGAGATGAAAAGCATTGGATTGTTTTTGGCGGTGTCGATGGTTATGATCGCTCTTCCAGTCACGCTGTCTGCTGCTATAGAGTCTTCGGGTAGTTCGGCGCTCGTCAATATAGAGTTGAAAAACGTCACCATTGAGCAGGGGATAGCTTCTCTGTTCGAAAAAAGTGGATATAAATATACAATAGAGCCGGGCATTACCGGAAAAATAGTGGAACTGAAAATTAAGGGCGTAACATTCGATCAGGCCCTAAATGCATTTTTGAAGGCTGCGGATTTAACATACGAACTAAAAAACGGTGTCTACTATATAAAACAAAATCCGCAACCTTCGAAATCCACGACTACTATCGTCGCGCAGGGCAGCGCTAGGTCTGTGACCAATTCAACGCCTGCCGCATCAGTTCCGTATACTCAGCAACAGCCTGTCAAGCAAAATCAAAATCAGCAGGTTGCTGCTCTGCCGAATCCCGTCCCTAGTCAGCCGTCACAGCAGATAACCGTATCTCAGCAGGCGCCGGTATTTTATGGGCAGCCCAATGTCAATCCGGGATATTACGGATACTGGCCGAATTACTATCAAGCCGGTAATATCGGTATAATAGGCGGTTATGGAGGCATTGCGGTTTTGGGCGGGGTTCCGTATGTTGCTACATATGGTCAGGGTCCGCTGCCACCACCAGGATATGTGAGTGCGGATCAATTACGATTTTTGCGCACTATAAAGGCTATTACGCCGGGATTGTACATATACGGACCAAGTTATGGACCGGGATATTGACCAAGCGTTCATGCAGTCCTCGCATAAAATTCGCGAGGACTGCATAACGTTGAGCTTGTTTGTCTAATATATAAAATATTATCGACAAATTGTTGCCGCCTGCTTTACACTCCTGTGTTCTCGTGATACAATGACTTTAATAATCAAGTCGCCTGCCACAGGAGTAAGAAGTTGAAGGTAGTCGAAATCCTCTTCTATGACGATCATCATGTCAAGCTTGTTGTAGAGATGCCTGATCCTAACTGCTATTCTACAAAGCACGCACCGCACATTCCAAAACTTCTCTTTAAGTTGTTTCCGCATCTTTCTGAGCATCGCTGCGAGAACGAAAATGGGTTTTCATTTCGCAGGGAATGCCAATCGACCGAGATTCCTCATCTATTCGAGCACTTAATTATTGAGCTGCAAGGCCAAGTTCTTCGTTCTGGGACTTTGAAAGGCGAAACCCAATGGAACTGGCGGGTTGACCCCAAGGGACGCTTTCATGTCTATGTTGAGTATGAGAACGAAGTGCTAGTCCTTGGAGCAATAAGGGTCGCTGAAAGAATAATACAGGCCCTTGACCGCAGAGATGTTGAATCGATCAACGTCAAGGAAGAAATAGAAAAGCTGAGAATGCTGGCGGATGTCGGCGATTCTCTTAAGCCGCAAGAGAGTATCAGATCAGTTGAGATGGAAATGGCCGGTAACAGGTAATAGGCGGCAGAAACACCTTGATGGGGCGGGATATCCGAATCCCGTCCCTAATGTCTGTTTATATTGATGCCGGATTTCATTTGATCACTTGAAGCGATGATCTCAAGTTTGTTTATATTCAATTTATAAGTCTTTCCTCTCATCCCTCCGAATACGATTCTTTCCGGGCAGTGATTTTCATTTGTTATGCGAATAGATATTCCGCCATGATTGAATGAGATATTCTGAATCCTCGCGCCGTTTACAGGGACTGCCCATCTTTTGCTGACATGCACGTATGCATTACCATATGACTTATTGATAATTTCTTGAATGGCGGCAACATGCGCACTGGAGAGAGGATTATCAATGCATGCATTTAAAGCAGCTTTCAGCGCTGCATTTCCCCGGGAAAAGTACTCGGATATTCCGGTAATATCGGCGTATCTCATCGCGCACCATGCAAATAAGGCCGTTAACTCGATGTCTGGACATATACCTGTGTTACTGTTTGCAAGCATTCCGAGAGAAATTGATTCTGATGAAGAGCCTCCAATCGACTGAAACAGGCAGAGTTGGTCGAAGATAGAGGCGCCCTGATCAATAAGCTTTCGATCGCCTGTGGATTCATATAGTTCCATGCAGGACATTGCTGCCAAGAGCAAAGACCAGGCGCTTAAAGGCGGTGCTCCGGTATGCGGGTCCCGTATATGCACTGAAAGACGCCGATTGATATCGATGAGAGTTTGATCTTGGAACACTCTGGTTTTCAATATTGACTTCAATAGCTTTGCCGAGGCTCCAATGTATTTTTTAATGCCGGTAATGGCTCCCAATCGAGCAAGAAACAGCGCCGACTCTGAAGCCTGGGAAGATAGATTGAGAGCCTGTAGCGGTCTACCCTGTCTGTCGAACCAGGGAGCTATATTTCCTTTCTGTGGTGTATGATCGACCAGAAAATCTGCATATTCTTTGCAGAAGTCCAGAATACGTTCGTCATCATCTACTAACTTATACCAATCAAGCATCCAGCAGCACTGTCGTGAGCACTCGGATGTATTATAATAAGCACCATTAATTGAGGGATTGGAGTTTGTCCAGGCTCGTTTGGTGTGGTCAAATCTCGTAGGAAAAAGTCCATCAAACTTAGGCACATCCAGTAGAGCATTTATTACGGCTTTCGCGCCTTTTTTCAATTGTTGGTTGCCTTGGCAGTAAACACCTAAAGCCGCCCATGCGTCCGGTTCTTGAAGAGCACACGACAGGATATTGCTATCTCTATGCTCTGGCCTCTGGTTTCTGATCTCATCCAAATGTCCGATAGAAACAGTTTTCCTGCTTCCATGTCTCTCCCATAGTATTCTTGCCACTCTCTTATGAATCGATTTCTTCGGGCAGTTGGCATCGAGAAACAGATCAAAAGCATACTTGAGATGTGGAGGGTCGAGCCTTTTTGACATAGTCACGTCGTGATAACAGTGCCCTTCGTTTTCCTCATATCCGCAAAAACCATATGAGATAATAGGGGCGCTCAACAGACCATTCTCAGCATCGAGATCGAGTGCGTTGGCCATACGCTCATCGTGAATAAATAAGTCGGGTATCAGAGCCGCGGCAAAATTTGAATGTTGAATTACAGCCGCAGGGCTGTAGAATGCGCGGTCACCTATGATTTGGTCGTCACCAGGACGCAAGATTGGTGAAAAGGTATAATCGATATCGTTTCCGACCGTGACCGCCCATTTTGCAGGCATAAAGGCATATGAACTCATCAGATACTCCACCAATGGAGGCCTGGTCGAC
>DJHI01000100.1:0-3367 GCA_002431715.1 Armatimonadetes bacterium UBA5829 | reverse complement strand
GTCTTCAACGCATATCTTAAACGACTTTTCGCCGTCATTAAGACAAATCCGACAGGTGAGGTTATGTCCCATTGCAGAGCCGGATAGGAGAGCAACTATTTGACGGTCGTTATGCATTTCGATTTTTGCTGATGAGTAGACCATTCTCAAGGATTCCCGGCAGATAGCAAATATATGCGACTGGTCTCCAGATATCATAGGGGAAGCGCAGGCACGATGATCGCTTGATGGGATCATATTTTTATGAAGTGAGGAGAGAATAAGCTGCATCTGGCCACCGCGATCTATGGCGCAATATTCCTCGCAATAACCGCCGTCACGCATGATTAGCCGAACCATAACACAGCCATTGGTAATCTCGATATTTAAGTTTTCTTTCTTTACCGTCAGATTACCGCGTGTAGTTTCCATCGATCCAGCCTTTGTGAGAAGTCCCTATAGTACTTATCACAGATCAACGGAGCTGTCTATGTAATAACGAATATCATACGGTTAAATAATCGACAATAATNNATTAATAAGCATGCTTATAGATGTAACGATTCAGAGGACTGGTTACTGCATTGCCTTTGCAATACAATAGTTTCTGCAAAGACGAGCAGTATAACTGTTATAAAAAGCTCAATGTGAAAGACTGACAAAGTTTCAAAGATAATGTTACTCAAGTATGAGGTGGCGATAGACAATATCGCCACTTTTCTTATTTTTGGTAATAACAGCCGGACTTATAATCGGGGAATTTTGCCACAATAAAAAATATGCCCGTCTCATTGACAGTGCATATATTGTGTGATACCATTCTGGATGCCACAAGATATAGTGGCTGAGGTCTTATCATGAAGTGTCCATTTTGTGGCCATCTGGACGATAAAGTTCTTGATTCGCGCAACACAAGAGGTGGAGAGGCGATCAGGCGGCGGCGTGAGTGTGTCGGTTGCGGCAGGCGATACACGACGTTCGAACAGATCGAAGAGCTCCGCGTCATGGTAGTAAAAAGAGACATGAGGCGGGAGCTGTTTGACAGAAATAAAATCCTGAAAGGGATGATCGTCGCTTGCGAAAAACGTCCGGTGGGAATGGATATTTTGGAATCGATAGCAGACGATATAGAGCGTGAAGTATACGATTCCGGTGTTAGTGAAGTAGACTCTGAAAAGATCGGTGAGATGGTCGTTGAGGCCCTAAGAAAAGTTGACCAGGTTGCGTATGTAAGGTTTGCGTCGGTCTACAGGAAGTTCGAGGATGCCGGTCAATTCAGAGAAATAGTAGATGTCCTGGGCGGAAGCGGGCGGCGCACATCCAAAAAGGCATCACGATAAAATTATCTTAATCTAATCTATAACCTCTCTAAAAATCTTACTTCAAACGGGGTGGGCTTATGCTTACTAAGAATGCAATAACCGTTTTGGAAAAACGGTACCTGATGAAAAACGAAAAGGGCGAACTGCTCGAGGATGTCGACGGCATGTTTAAGCGAGTCTCAGGCGCAATTGCTGAGGCTGAAATAGCTTACGGTAAATCAGAGAAGCACATTGAAGGCCTTGCTGGCGAGTTTTATGAACTTATAAGCAATCTTCATTTTTTACCAAACAGTCCCACCCTCATGAATGCAGGACGCGACCTAGGACAGCTCTCGGCTTGTTTTGTGCTTCCCATTGAAGATTCGATGGAGAGTATCTTCGAGACAGTCAAAAACACTGCTCTTATTCACAAGAGCGGTGGAGGCACAGGTTTTTCTTTTTCAAGACTGAGACCGGCTCATGACTGTGTTAAATCTACCAATGGTGTCTCCAGTGGCCCGATCTCCTTTATGGAGGTTTTTAACTCAGCCACAGAGGCGATAAAGCAGGGCGGCACGCGGCGCGGCGCGAATATGGGTTGTCTGAGAGTCGATCACCCGGATATTATAGATTTTATAACCTGCAAGAAGGATACAAGCAAGCTTACCAACTTTAACATCAGTGTGTTGCTGACTGAAAAGTTCATGCAGGCGGCTATAAAAGGCAAGGAGTATGATCTGGTCAACCCGCGTGATGGAAAGCCTTGCAAAAAACTTAATGCGGCCAAGGTGTTCGATCTGATCGTTAATATGGCCTGGACCAATGGCGAACCCGGTATCATATTTATCGATAGAGTCAATCGAGACAACCCGACCCCGCATGTCGGCGACATCGAGAGCACCAACCCATGCGGCGAACAGCCGTTACTTCCTTATGAATCTTGTAACCTCGGTTCCATAAACCTCGCGATGATGGTGAAAACTGTAGAAGACCATAAAGAGGTTGACTACGACAGACTTCGAAGAGCGGTCCAGCTTGCGGTTAGGTTCCTTGATGATGTAATCGATGTAAACCGTTATCCCCTTCAGCAGATAGCCGATATGACTCGCGGAAACCGCAAGATAGGCCTTGGAGTTATGGGTTTTGCCGATATGCTCCTGCAGCTTGGAGTACCGTACGATTCAGAAGAGGGAATATCGATTGCCGAGCAGGTGATGAGCTTCATTCATCACGAAGGCCGAAAAGTTTCATGTGAACTTGCTAAAGAGCGAGGAGTCTTCCCGAACTTCAAGGGAAGCATTTACGATAAGAAGGAAGGCATGGAGGTGCGTAATGCCACAGTCACCACCATCGCCCCGACCGGCACTCTCAGCATAATAGCAGGGTGCTCAAGTGGTGTTGAGCCGCTCTTTGCAATAAGCTACGTTAAGCGCGTAATGGATGGCACCGAACTGGTGGAGGTCAATCCCTATTTCGAGCAAGTTGCCCGTGAGCGTGGATTTTACAGCGAAGAGCTTATGCGTAAGATCGCGGAACGCGGCAGTGTGCGTGGGATGAAGGAAGTTCCTGAAAATGTTCAGAAAATCTTCGGAACCGCTCTTGATATTTCGCCTGATTGGCATATCAGAATGCAGGCGGCTTTCCAGAGGTTTACCGACAATGCGGTCTCGAAGACAGTCAACTTCCCGGAGGATGCGACCCCGGAGGATGTCCGCGAGGTCTACCTGCTTGCTTACAAAGAGGGCTGTAAGGGCTGCACGATCTATCGGTACGGCAGCAGAGATGCTCAGGTTTTAAATGTTTCCGGTAAGGACAAAAAGACTGTTGACGCTGCAGGAACAGTTGTCAGAGGTCCCAGACCCAGGCCGAACAGAACTCAGGGTTCTACTGAGCGCGTAAATACAGGCTGCGGAAATCTGTATATTACGATAAATGAGGATGAAGAGGGCCTTTGCGAGGTATTTACCGCAATGGGCAAAGCGGGGGGCTGTGCAGCAAGCCAGCTTGAAGCCATCGGTAGACTGATATCACTTGCTTTGAGAGCAGGCGTAGATGCGCAATCGATTCAGAAACATCTGAGAGGAATA
>DJHI01000253.1:2485-8338 GCA_002431715.1 Armatimonadetes bacterium UBA5829 | reverse complement strand
GAAGATCGAAAACGGCCTCGGCATAGAGGCATTCGATATCTACGGCATGACCGAAACCGGCGGCGTTTCGACCACGGGTATGGACTGTAAGGCCCACAGCGGCATCCATGTTTGGGAAGACCAGTATATCTGTGAGATAGTCGATCCCATTACAGGCAAGGCTGTTCCAGACGGTGAACCGGGCGAGGTGGTGTTTACCTCCCTCAACCGCCAGGCTCTGCCGATTATAAGGTTTAAAACCGGCGATCTTACTCGAATTCTCACTCGCCAGAAGTGCGAATGCGGCAGGACTTCACTCAGGCTCGACAGAATTACAGGCCGGAGAGACGACATGCTGATCGTTAAGGGTGTCAATTTCTTCCCCAAGCAGGTCGAACAGGCCCTTCTGGAGATTCCCGGGGTTTGCAGCCATTATCAGATCATCATAGAGGAAGTGGACGGCGTCAAGGACGTGCGCATAAATGTGGAGGCCGAAGAGGGCGTCACCGGATTTGTGGTGGAAAAGAAGCTCAAGGAAGTCCTCGGATTCAGTCCCAAGGGAGATGTTTTCAAGCCTGGAACCCTCCCGAGGCAGGAAGGCAAAGCCGTCCGGGTAGTCTACGAAAAGAGCGAGACCAAAGGCTGACGGAAATTCTGAATTTTGAATTCCGAATTTTGAGTTGGGGAGGCGGATTGTGACGAGTAATGGCTCATCCGATCCTTTTGGAAGATATCGGTTGCCCGATCAGATATATGATAAGAGACTGAGAAAGCGGCTGCAAATCGGCACTCTTACTTACATGATTATTACCGGTGTCGTTCTGCTCGGCCTGGTCTGTTTAACCATATACTTCATTTTCGAAGGCCATCTAGAGAAGATTTATGCGGTTGTTGTTCTGGCTGTATTTTTGTCTGCTGCGGCTATCGGTATTGCGGCGTTCCACTATTTAATATCTTCCGCGTTTGCATATTTACGACCGAAGATAAAGGACAAGATACTTAAACGATGTCCGGCGGATCTGTCCGGTGCCTGGTTTGTTGGAATAGCTCCAGGTCGATCGTTGGCAATCTTTGACGGCGACAGTTCTCTAGATTTGGGATTTTTATCCATAGAACCCGGCAGGCTAATGTTCTATGGAGATATAGTCGAGTTCGAACTGAAAAACGTGCAAGTATCTGACATTACGATGCAGGTGGGATCATTCCACTTCTTCCAGCTTTCAAGAGTGATAATTTTCTGGGCTCATCCCGACATAAATGGCGTGCAGGAATTAGCTATCGAGCTGGATGATTGCTGTCGGATTTTCGGAAAAAGCAGGAAGACTTTCAAGCTTTTCTCTCTCTTGAGTGATTGGCATAAGGATGCATCAGCCTCTTCAACCCACAGGCAGTTTGAGCCGCCGCCTCGCGAAGATGAATTTGCCAATCTTAAAAAGCTGGATATTCCAACCTCCGGGCCGTCCTGCCTGCTCAATATAGTCTCAATGGCACTTACCGTTAATGCCATGAACATAGTAACTGATTTTAGGGCAAACTGGGCCCGACCATATGGGAAGTTCACAGTTGTGATTTCATTTGCGCTGGTAGCAATAATTTACTATGTGGTATACAGGCAATATAAAAATCAAGATAAAACTAAAAGCATTCCTTCAGATAAAAAATAAGTGCGAAAATCTTTCCAGACTTTCGCACTTCTACTTTTTTACACGTTTATCCGCAGCTATCTAGCTGGCGGCATACCACGCAAACGGGCTTTCCTTGATGACCATTCTAGCCGGTTCCTTGGGAGTATTCTCGATAAGGATAGCCTGTCCAGCTTCTTCCTTCTCGACCTTATAGCGGCCGCCGTCGCCATCAACCAGAGCGCCTTTAATCACGCCGAGAGCCTGATCGAAGTTGCCTTTGTTAACAATGATCGGATGGGAAGAACTAAGGTTCTGGAACCCGATACTGGCCTCCGTCAGAAGTTTCTTTACTTCAACGAATACCTTACCGCGAGAACTGTCGTTCTCAATAACGGTCTGCGCCTCGGCCTTCGCAAAATGGGTCGAGGCTCGCGCGGTTTTACTAAGTTTGCCTTTTTCAGCCAATGAAATCCACCTCTTTAATCAATTCCGGCGCGCACAGGCGCGTATTCACACAATGTCTTGGGGTTAACTATCGATCCGAAAAGCTCGTGAAGCCAACCATAGATAGTGAATTATACCATATTGCCGTATCGCTCCGCAATACGGCAAATTTCGATACAAATTCCCTCCAGGTATCTTCCTGGAGGGAATTATATTTATCTTGTGTTTGCTATTTTACTTACCGCAGCAGCACTTGCCTGCGCCTTTCTCAAGAGCGAGAGTGCAAGTCGGTGCATCGCACACCTCGGATGGGCCGAAGTACTGGATCGGGCCGGGGAAGACATAGCAATCGCCAAGCGCCCATTTCTCGCGGTTCGATTCGAAATACTTGAACGGCGCGCTATTAAGTTCGACAAGAGCTTTCTTGATTACCGGTGTCGGCTTGCCCTTGCGGATCTCCATATTAAGCATCATGGTGACCGGTGTTCCGCCCGCAACCCATTCATCAGAGGACTTGGTAAGGTTCTGGACGTTGACAGTGTAGCCGGTGAGGTCTGCGCGCACGAGCTGAGCAGCGGCATAACCCAGTGAATAGCAGTAATCGGCATCGAAGTTGGATGGGTAAGCGCATCGGCCTTCATAACCGAAGAAGTGACCGAGCGGGCTGAATTTCGCTTCAGTCTCTCCCTTTGATTTCAAATGTTTGATCTTATCCGAAACGAGGTCGATGAGCAGCCTCTCGGTCTCGACCTGAGAAAGCGGAACGTTACCGTGACTGTCGCGCTTTAGCAGGACTTCCTGGGTCTCCACAGGCAGCGAGCTATAAACGCGAGCGCTGTGGTCGGTAAGCTGTCCGCTCAGATACTGAACACGATCCTCATGATCGGTCATCTCTTTGATGAACTTCTCATCTTTACCGAGGATATTGGAGAGCTCATCTATCATAGCCTTGATATCTGAAATGAACTCAGGAAGGCCCTCGGGGACGACCAGGATTCCGTAATTTTTGCCCTCAGCGGCGCGCTTTACTACTACATCGGCGATATAATCGACTATCTCGCCCAAGGTTGTTCCCTTTTCCTGAATCTCTTCGGATACCAGACAGATATTCGGGTGGGTCTGCAGAGCGCATTCGAGAGCAACATGGCTCGCAGCGCGGCCCATAAGCCTGACAAAGTGCCAGTATTTTACAGCAGATGTGGCGTCGCGGCAGATATTGCCGATCAGTTCGGAGTATGTCTTTGTGGCGGTGTCGAAACCGAATGAAGCTTCGATCTGTTCATTTTTCATGTCGCCGTCGATGGTCTTCGGGACGCCGATCACTCTTGTCTTGGAGTTCTGTGAATCGAGGTATTCGGCGAGCATTGCAGCATTGGTGTTGGAGTCATCTCCGCCGATTATCACAAGGCCGTCCAGGTCCATTTCTTTGAAATTGGCAAGACACGCAGCCAGGTCTTCGGGTTTCTCGATTTTATCGCGTCCGCTCATGATCATATCGAAACCGCCTGTGTTGCGGTATTTGTCGATAATCTCTGAAGTCAGTTCCTTATACTTGCCTTTTATGCATCCTCCGGGGCCTTTCAGGAAGCCATAGATTTTGGTGTCCTTGTTGGCAGCCTTGAGGGCATCGAAAATACCTGCGATGACATTATGCCCGCCGGGAGCCTGTCCTCCTGAGAGAACCACACCGACCTTCATGGGAGCGCTGTTCAAATTGCCTTCGCCCTCAACAATCTTGGCCACAGGCTGACCGTATGTATGCGGGAATAGATTCTTTATCTCTGCCTTATCAACTGCGGGCTCGGTCGGCGCTCCGAGTTCGACCTTCACTTTGCCGGTTCGGAGAGCTTTCGGCAGTTTAGGCTGATAGGCGGCTCGCGCCTTTTGCAATGCGGATATATCGGCACTCATATTACTGTTTTCCTCATTTAGAATTTGGCCCGTACATAACCAGACCCTCCGCGTGCGGAGGGTTCTGCGAACCAATATATTATAGTAACTCTGAGCAGTTTTGACAAAACCGATTTACTGACCATGTATGATATTGACTAAATAAAACCATGAGACCAGTTCTGACTATTCATGTATGCCCTCGACCTATTTGGAGGGCAATATTTTCCATATCTTTGAATCGCCTAGCTCCATGTCAAATGTGAAATTCTTCGTCGGGCCGTATTTTTGTGATGTAAGGACATCCTGGAGAATGCAGTCCGAGGGCATATAGAGATTCTTATTACCTGCACTCGAAGCAGCTAGCGCTACGAAGCCATTACCGGCCGCTATTACATCATTCTGATCGTTATAAATATGTACCCCTGCCTGCCGGGCAAGTTTTCTGAGCAAATCGGATGGGAGCTGTGTGACTCCGCTAAATACATTGGTATAGCCTTTCATTGCTTTGGATGCGACAGCCACCTTTCCGCTTTTTGAATATGTTGCGATTGAGCGAGCGCTGGGATCGATTATGGTATAGGTAGGTAACATACGGTCACAGGCAACGAACTCGTTATTGCTGCCGTAAGATATCTCGCCTTCGCAGGATTCGAGCTTTTCGAGCTTCATACCGACTATCTGCTCGACTCTGCCGTAGATGAGCTTATTATTATTGATCACACCCGGTGAATACATCCAGAGATCAAGAGAGCCATTCGAGCATGTATACTTTCTGATTGCGGCAAGTTGATTATCGTCGAGCCTGTATAGATCAAGGAATATATACATCTTCGCAGGAGGCACTTTCCCGGCTGTAAGGTCATCGAGCAGATATAGACCCACCGGCGCTCCTATCCTGTAAAATTGCTTCCTGAACATATTAACAAGTGTGCAGGTCGCAATGTTCGATGGATTAGTATAATACTCACTGCGCGTGTCGACAATAACCGCGATTTCAGGTTTGTACGGTTTGAGGTTCGGCAGGGCGGCTTGATACGTAGAGGTAAGACTGCCCAACATTTGCCAGATATCATCACCCTGGAATCTGCCGTTCCCGAAAAGGTCCATCCACCAGAGCGCCGTGCCATGCGTGAGCACATGCGCAAAATTTCTGACAAGGACGCCATAAGTCTCCTGAGCAGTCTTCAAACGCTTGATGTCCTCAGGCACATCAGGAACAAGATAGGTGCGGGTATCATCCTCGACAAGCCACATCTTGCCTGCAAGTTGAACCGAATCTACCGCCGACATAAAGAATCCCGCGCCGCCTGCATCCCTGTCGTTATAACTAACAGGTGAGCACAGGAGATCGACATAAGGAGAATCGAGGAGCCTGCGCATACCCAAATGACCGCTCCATTGTATGTTCCGAAGATAACCTGGTAACTCAAAGAGATAGCCGTAGAAGACCATAGCCAGCTTATTGGGAGCTATCTGCTTTGAAACCATGCACATATAGTTTGCAGCTTCGGCATAAGCATTGTTCTCACAGTCTGCATAATCGATTACAGCCTTTTCCTTTTCGGGATTTCGAAAGTCATCGTTAGAAGCTTTACGCCTGTCTGCTGCGGACGGTACGGTCGCATTTTCAAATGTAATAGTGGGATTGTTCCAGGCCTTCCGCAGCGCCATTTCGCTTTTGTATTTTCTTTTCAGATAAAGCTTGAATGCCGTTTGGGCTGGTTTCTCATAGCCGGCGAGCTTGCCTTTCCAGTAATCCTGGCAGAACCACTCGCCCGTATTCTGCGCTACGGGATGATAACCAAGAATATGATCTCCATACTTGCTCTCCAAATGTTCGATCATAACCCGAAGTGTTTTAGCAGCGTCAACTCTCCATTTCTCTGAGAAAACACTGGTGACTCCACGTTCG
>DJHI01000253.1:364-2438 GCA_002431715.1 Armatimonadetes bacterium UBA5829 | reverse complement strand
CATCTCATCGGGGTTTTGATCGATCCACCACTTTGGAGGCCTCGATACACCGAGCCGAGGAATGATCAAAGCATTTGGGCAGTGTTTGATTGTGGCATCCATGCGCTTATCGGTCTCGGTAAAATCCGGTTTCTCGTCATCTCGAAGCCACATCCCCGGCAGCGGGAATGAAATAATGTTGACTCCAGCTTTCCCCGCCGATTCGACTTCGGAGAGTTGGAGTTCTCGCAGCTTTCCATCCGTATCATAATTGACGAAGAAAAAAGCTGGAGCGGTGATTTTACCATTGATAAACAGTTTTGGTCCGGACTCGGTCTTCTTGACCCGAACAACCAGCTTTGCGGAACACGAGCTTTGTATTAGGACCGACAATAATAAGGTAGCCAAAGCTCTGGTATATTTCATCACTTTATCCCCAATCCCCTTGATTTGTCAGGCTGAACAATAACCCAGCATATGGCGCAGTCGAAAGACGCGGTTAACTTTATCGCTCAGCATGCTTACTTTTTATTATATCCTAAGTAAATCATGGCCTTGAACTGTATCAGAAAATGCAATTCTCATACACTGTAGCAATACTTAGCATAAATTGCTTAGCTCAGCTCCTCATTAAGCCTGAACTGCATGGCATACATTTGAGAGTATACGCCGTCCTGATCCAGAAGGGATTTGTGATCCCCAATCTCGGTTACACGGCCATGTTCGAGAGTTATTATCTGACCGGCATGTTTGATTGTCGAGAGACGGTGGGCGATGACAAATGTCGTGCGGCCCTCCATCAAATGGTCCATCGCTCGATGTATGAGATACTCGCTTTCGGAGTCTACCGAGCTTGTCGCCTCATCCAAGATCAGAATTCGCGGATCGGCAAGAATGGCGCGGGCGATAGCAAGCCTCTGTTTTTGACCGCCGGAAAGCTTAATGCCGCGCTCCCCGATCTCGGTTTCATAGCCCTTAGGCATCACCTGTATGAACTCGTGCGCGTTGGCCGCCTTTGCTGCCGATATGATCTCATCGTCGGTAGCGTCCAGTTTGCCGTAAAGGATATTCTCACGCACGGAGCCATTGAATAGAAATGTGTCTTGGAGAACCATAGCGACCTGCTGCCTGATCGATCTCTGCGTAACACTTTTTACATCGAACCCGTCGATCAGTACCCGACCCGCGCTGGGATCGTAAAATCTCGGAATTAAATTGACGATACTTGTCTTTCCAGCTCCGCTGCGGCCGACCAACGCGACAATCTGCCCCGGCTCGGCCTCGATGCAGATATCCTGAAGCACGTATTCTCCGTCCTCATACCTGAAATCGACATGATCGAATTCGACTCGTCCCTGGATTCGCGGCATCTCTATCGCGTTCTCAGGATCGGCGATCAGAGGCTCCTCGTCGATCACCTCGAATATACGCTCCGCGGCGGCCAGTGAGCGCTGGATGGTATCGTTTATCCTGGCGAGGTTGCCTACGGGTTGATAAAGCATCCCAAGGTAAAATGTGAAAATCACCATCGATCCCAAGGTAAGGCTGCCGCGCATTATCATGATCGCGCCGACAACCCATATACCAAGGGTTCCTAACTGAATAAGAAGATCGACGCTCGGAAAGAAACTCGTCCACATACGAACGGCCTTGACCCGCTGATCGTAGTACGAGTCGACATCAGCCGTAAAGTTTTTGAATTCAAAATCTTCACGCGCAAAGGCTTTAACGACTCTTATTCCGCCTATTCTCTCCTGCACATTTGCGCTGATTTCAGCCAGCCTTTCACGCACGGCTCGATAAGTGCCTCTGATTCGGCGGGCAAATCTGAAAGCCAGGAAAAATAGTATCGGCACCGGTATCAAAGCTACAAGCGCTAATTTTGAGGACAGGTAAAACATCACGGCACACATCGCAAAAAGCCGAAAAACATCCGACACGAGAGTATCGGCGGCATGGTTCACGAACTCCTCGACCATTTGCGTATCATTTGTTACACGGGACATTATTTCGCCGGTCTGGCGGGAATCGAAGTATGAGACGGAGAGAGTCTGCAATCGCGCAAAAATTTGCTTACGCAAGTCGCGGATGATCT
>DJHI01000253.1:0-339 GCA_002431715.1 Armatimonadetes bacterium UBA5829 | reverse complement strand
TATAGCTGCGAGCAAAGAGAAGAGATGCGCTGCCTATATATATGGCCAGAAGCACTATTATCGACCAGACCAGCAGATGAACTCTGCCACCGGCTGGATCATGGGTTGCCATTATTACCTTATCAGTGATAAGCTTTCCATAAATCAGCGGCGGTACCAAGCCGATCAGCCCGATACAGATATTCGAGATGATCCCGACCGCCACCGCAGGCTTATATGGCCCAAGATACCCCAGCAGGCGTGTAAATGTCGCACGTTTGTTTTTGGGTTTATTTTTGTCGTCCATATCAGGTATCCTATCACGCCTCGGTCGCATTGGCAATATAATAGGAACCAGGT
>DJHI01000283.1:3062-3483 GCA_002431715.1 Armatimonadetes bacterium UBA5829 | reverse complement strand
AATTTTGAGCAGGCGGTCGGCATCTTGGAGGATGCTTCTCGAAAGTTTCCGGGAAGCTATGAGGCCTTCGTGTACCTGGGTGCGGCTTATGCTCAGCAGGGCCGTCACAATGCTGCGATAGGTGCCCTCAAGCGCGCCTCCGAGATAAAGCCCGATTCTCCCAGAATACACTATAATCTTGGTCAGGCATATGAGGCCGCCGGAGTGCCTCGTGAAGCCTGGTTCGAATATAAAAAGGCCCTGGAGCTCGACCCTAAATACGGCCTCGCTCGCGGAGCCCTGATCTCTCTTTCTCAGCGTCTTCCTCGCTTGCTTGGTTCTACCATCGAAGTCGCAGCTTAGTAACGAAAATGTTTACTAGTCAGCATGCTGAGCCTGTCGAAGTATGCGCTTAAATTTAATCTGGGTCAGGATTTCCGAA
>DJHI01000283.1:2672-3029 GCA_002431715.1 Armatimonadetes bacterium UBA5829 | reverse complement strand
GGATTTCCGAATCCTGACCCAGATTTCATATTGCTTATCCGCCACTATACTTCCAACTTTTTGACTCACTTACCAGCACGGCCCCGCTCTGGCATGCGGGGCCGCGTCGGAAAGAAAGGAGAGAAAGGGATTTACTCTCGAAACTGTTTTTACCCCTCAACTTTTCTCTCGAAACATTTCACTACCAAATAATGTCACAATAATCATTATTTTGCGTCCTCTCGTTCAAATGAATGTAAAGAGGAGCAGAGCCGACCCGTGCCTAAGATGATAGTGACCAATAAAGACTTGTGGAGAAGGAAATGAAAGCAATTGCAATATGTGGAAGCCCGCGCAAAGGCGGCAACACCGAGATAC
>DJHI01000283.1:319-2667 GCA_002431715.1 Armatimonadetes bacterium UBA5829 | reverse complement strand
GGCGATGTTTAGATCATCTGAAAAATGACGGCATAGATACCGAGCTGATCGAGCTCAGGGGAAAGACTATAAAGGGCTGCATTGCATGTGGAACGTGCGGTCAGCGTAAGGACGGCACCTGTGCGATCAAAGACGATGATTTTCATGGAATTCTAGCCGCCATCAAAGAAGCGGATATCATTGTGGTCGGCTCTCCTGTTTATTTTGGCTCAGCCACACCCGAGACGATGGCGCTGCTGGATCGCACCGGATATGTATCCAGGAGCGATGGCAATTACCTCGCGCGAAAAATCGGCGGCCCGATTACCGTGGCGCGAAGAGCAGGTCAAAACTTCACATACGCCCAGCTTATGTACTGGTTTATGATAAACGAAATGATCGTTCCGGGTTCTACCTATTGGAACATAGCATTCGGGCGAGCGGTCGGCGAAGTGGAAAATGATGACGAAGGCCTCAAAACGGTAGACAGATTCGCTGAAAATCTTGCCTGGCTTGCAAAAAAACTTCATTCATAATACAAAATCCGGTCGGCTTAAACTGCGTTGCATCTTGGGTACGAATAATTCTGAAACTGCATAACCTGGATTGCGGAGGTTGTCGTGATGGATTATGGTGCAGCAGCAAGCCGACTGGCTAGGCCGGTTGCGGAAGGCGATCATGTTCAAGGTCCCGCTTCGGCGGTTGTAACTCTGGTCGAATATGGAGATTATCAATGCAGGCATACTCAGTCTGCACATCCCGTCATCAAAAAACTCCAGAAGATATCTGGAGACTGNNACTGGCTGCGGTTTTCCTATAGGAATTTTTCACAGCCGGACAAATATGAGTTTTCGATGGTAGCCGCCCAGGCAGCCGAGGCCGCGGGTACCCAGGGAATGTTCTGGGAGATGCACGATTATCTCATGCAGCATCCAAATTTCGACGAAGGTATGATTATGGATTATGCAGAGGAGATCGGCCTGGATGTAGATACATTTGAAGCCGATTTGGCATCCAACGCATATATTCAACGTGTTGAAAATGACAGGTCCAGCGGCATCGAAAGCGGCGTAAAAGACACTCCAACGTTTTTCATCAACGGCGTATTGTATACCGGTGGCATCAACCAGGATGAAATGCTGCAAGCGATTGAGACCATTGCCGAAGAGGTAGAGGAAGAGCCTTAGTAAATCGCCCTCCCAATACTTGGGAGGGCAAAGTATTCGCTGAAACCTGTTATTCCCCTTATGAAATCCTCGTCTTTTTAATCTTGCAATGGGTAAGTATTAAACAGAATTCATCTGGGCGAGGTGTTCTAATGGAAAGTAATGAGCAGACTAGCGAGCATATGCACGCACACGGCAGTCTTATCCCTACTTTTGATTTGATTTCGATTGGTGGTAAGAAGTATTCTCCATGGGACTATAAAGAGAAGCAGGGACTTGTAATTGTATTCTTCGACCCCGCCAAATCGAGCGATCTCGAAGCTCTTTCCGAGATCAACAGCAGATACCATGAGATCACGGACGAGAATGCAGAGGTTCTTGCAGTCGGTTCCGGCCCCGGCGAACAGCTAAACGAGTGTATTACCTGCATGAACTTCAAGTTCCCGATTCTAAGCGATGTCAATGGCGAAGCAGCCGTTGTATATGGCGCTACGGAAAGTATGATCTATGTAGCCGATAAATTCGGCGAGTTGAAGCTGCAAGCGCCTGTTTCAGGCGATTTGGATGCAACTTTGGTCAAGGTAATAGATGTCCTGGATCTAACCGAACTTGAATGCCCCGAATGCGGCGTTTCAACCTGGCCGGAAAGTTAGGTTATTGGTTTTAGGTTACAGTTCGCGTGTCCTGCAATCGATAGCAAGCATATTATAAATCACCATGAGTGTAGGAGGGCGAGACTCCCGCCGAGCCTAAAAAACTGAACGGATTTAAATATACACCCATATTCGAATGCACGTTTGGTGTATCGGTACTTAAGTCCCTATACAAGGACACACCTGGAACCGGACGTGATCTCCATGATTGTTGATCTAATCCTATGCTTGTATGATATCATGATCGTATGAAGTTAAGTAATTGGCGCGAGAAATGGGCGGGAAAGGTGAGCACGCCTGACGACCTGGTGCGGTTTGTAAACGAGGTCGGGTGCTGCTCCACCATGCCCCTACAAGGTTATCCTGATTTTCCCAATGAAGAAGAGGCGATCGGAATTGTCGCCGCAGGCGTGTCTGATCCCTGGTTCTGGAAAGACGACCTGCATGCTGAAAAACGCATATATTACACACGAGTGTTCGGCGGACATCCCGGATTCTTGTCATTTTCAATGTTGCCCGTTCTGATTGCGACAAACGGCGCCGTTTGTCG
>DJHI01000283.1:0-224 GCA_002431715.1 Armatimonadetes bacterium UBA5829 | reverse complement strand
CCGATATCCACAAGAGACCTGAAGAAGATTCTCACACCTGACGCCAAGCACGCATCAAGTAAGATGTTGATATCACTTGAGCGCAGGTTCATAATCACCAAAACAGGCATTACAGGCCGCACGCGCCATACCTATAGCTATATCTGGGACATAGTGGAAAGGTGGATTCCCGAGTGTTTATCAGCCGCCGACCGCTTGGGTCGCAAACAGTCGGCGGCTGAACT
>DJHI01000236.1:1689-4328 GCA_002431715.1 Armatimonadetes bacterium UBA5829 | reverse complement strand
TCGATGGAGTAAGTGTTTTCACTGGAGATGACCAGATCAGACGAAGACCGGCCGAGCCTATTATCGATGCTTTGAATGCTTTAGGCGCAAATGTCGAATCGACTCGCTCGAACGGTATGGCTCCCATAATAGTTCGCGGCCCGATGACCGGTGGAGATATCGTTTTAGACGGGAGCAAGACCTCGCAGTATTTAAGCAGCCTGCTGATAAACTGTCCGCTTGCTGCTGGCGATACGACTATCGAAGTTCAGAACTTGATCGAAAAGCCATATGTCGAGATGACCCTGCGGTGGATCGAGGAGCAGGGGATTTCCATTGAAAATCAGAACTTCGAAAAGTTTATAATACCTGGCAGGCAGAGTTACAGGCCTTTTGATCGAGCCGTTCCTGCCGACTGGAGTTCGGCGGCTTTCTTCCTCTGTGCGGCTGCTATCACCGGCTCGGAGCTCACTCTCCTTGGCTTGGACCCTAATGACAGCCAGGGCGATAAGGCAATAGTCGATATGCTGCGGCAGATGGGCGTAACGATCGAGCAGAGAGCAGAGTGCGGAGAACAGAGCACCCTGACTATCAAGCGCGGTGATCTTCACGGAACAACGCTAGATCTCTCCGATACTCCCGATGCGCTGCCCGCACTGGCTGTTACTGCCTGCTTTGCAAAAGGCGAGACGAGACTGGTCAACGTTCCTCAGGCTAGGCTGAAAGAGACGGATCGAATAGCGGTTATTCGCGAAGAGTTATCCAAAATGGGCGCTGACATAGAGGAACTGCCGGATGGGTTGGTCATTCGAGGGTCTCAATTAAAATCGGCGGCTGTGCATGGGCATTACGATCATCGTGTTATAATGGTATTGGCGGTTGCCGGTCTGGCTCTTGAGGGTGAGACGGAAATCTATTCTGCCGAGGCCTTGAGCGTCACTTTTCCGAGCTTCGTAGAGTTAATTCAGAGCGTTGGCGCTAATATAAGAAGAGAATAGAATGGTCTCTGAATGCTGATGGAATGAGAATCAGATATGTCCTGTGCTTATACCTGGGGAACCACGGCTGAGGAGCGGGAAATTCCGTTCAACTGCGATCGATTCTGGGATGGCGAGGGTGTAGACTGCCTTTTTTATAGAGGGGTTACCATCAACGCTTCGCCTGAGATTATCTACCGGTGGCTTTGCCAGCTCAGAGTTGCGCCTTACAGCTATGATTGGATAGACAATTTATTTAGACGAAGCCCTAGGGTCCTAACACCAGGTCTTGACGATATCAGTGTGGGAACGCACATATTCGGCTCGTGCGAGGTAATCGATTTCGAACGTAATAAAAGCATTACGGTGCGTGGAGTGCCGAAAGGGATGGCATATCTGCGGTTTGTAGACCTGGTTTCCACCTATGTGATCGTCCCTCAGTCTGAGGAGAGTTGCAGGCTGCTGGTCAAGGGCCTGTGCAGGTTCACCAATGATCCTTTTGGTCGATTTATGTGCTGGTTTATCCCGTGGGGAGACCTGATAATGATGCGTAAACAACTGCTGAATATGAAAGCGCTCGCTGAGTCGAGCAGCGGATAGCTTTGGCATTTTCAATAGTTCTCAAGTCTTCGGCATAAATATGCCGGGATTCTCGCTATTAATATTCGTGACAAGCCGTGGCCGACAGGCTGCGCGAAGATCGCGAACAAAGGAGGAAATTTGTGTTAGGTAATACTTTTGGCAGAATGTTCAGGGTCACCGCATGCGGTGAATCCTACGGAGACGCTCTGGTTGCGATTGTCGACGGCTGCCCCGCGGGGCTCGATATTTCAGACGAGTATGTTCAGAAAGAACTTGATGCACGCCGTCCTGGGACATCACCTCTTGACTCTCCTAGAAAAGAGACTGATCAGGTCCACATATTTGCAGGCGTCCGTGACGGGTTTACAACCGGCGCTCCCGTAGGTCTGATTATCTATAACGTGGACAGGCACGACATCCACGTAAAGCAGTATTTCGATGTCAAAGACCTCGTTCGTCCCGGCCATGCCGAGTATACTCATATGATCAAATACGGTAAATATGCAGACTGGTGCGGGGCAGGCAGAGCCAGCGGTCGCGAGACCTGCATGAGAGTTGCAGCCGGAGCGGTCGCAAAGAAAATACTGGAGCAGCAGGGTATTAAGGTCATCGGCTACACCAAAGAGTGCATGGGCATCAAGGCCAAGGACCTCACATTCGAGGAGATAGAAAAGAACTATCGATCAAATCATATAAACTGCCCGGATGAAGAAGCAGCGAAGAAGATGATCGACCGGGTCCTTGAAATAAAAGACGAAGGCGATACCGCCGGCGGAGTTGTGGAAGTGATCGCGCGTGGAGTCCCGGCAGGTTTGGGTGAGCCTGTTTTCGATAAGCTCAATGCCACAATCGCTCATGGGCTAATGAGCATTGGTGCGGTGAGAGGTGTCGAGTTCGGTGCGGGCTTTGCCGTGAGCAATATGAAAGGCTCGGAGTGCAACGATATTCCCTACGTCGGAGATGACGGCAAGGTCCATTTCCGCACAAATAAAGCCGGTGGAATTGAAGGTGGCATCTCGAACGGCGAAGACATAGTTGTCCGAGTAGCGGTGAAGCCGACCGCTACGATCTCAATCGATCAGGATACTGTCAATATGGTCG
>DJHI01000236.1:1456-1672 GCA_002431715.1 Armatimonadetes bacterium UBA5829 | reverse complement strand
GAGATGAAGAACACCAAGCTCGAGGCCATTACACGCAGAGACCCGACAATTACCGCGAGGCTTGTCGCTGTCGCGGAGTCGATGGTGCGCATAACCCTGCTCGATCACTTGATGATGTGGCGTGGCTACGATTCCATTCAGACATTCGAACATCCCTGGTCGTAGATCAGGTTACAGGTTTTAGGTTATAGTATTTATGCCTCCAGGTATCTTACC
>DJHI01000236.1:0-1427 GCA_002431715.1 Armatimonadetes bacterium UBA5829 | reverse complement strand
GGTATCTTACCTGGAGGCATATTTTATTGCATTCTTGTATGTCATTTCAGATAAACGTGAGGAATCTGCTTTCAACATCCCTCCAGGATATTTTGATCAAAGCATCTATGCCCCAATTTTATGCAGTTCGATATCAAAATGCAGTGTAGAGTTCGGCGGGATTTGTCCCAAATCTTCCGAGCCATAACCAAGATCGGGCGGGATGACTAACTGCCGCTTGCCTCCGACCTTCATTCCCTGAAGACCTTCGTCCCAACCTTTGATTACCGTGCCTGTGCCGACTGTAAATGAGAACGGCTCTCTTCCCGGCTGCTTGCTGGTATCGAAAACCGTTCCGTCATCAAGCCAGCCTTTGTAATCCACTTTTACAGTGTCGCCGACTTTGACCGCAGGCCCGGTTCCGACTTTTACGTCCTTATACTTCAAACCGGACTTTGTGACAATAAAGCCGTCTTTAGATGCCTTCGGCTTGGTTTCGGCTGTTTTTGTCTCAGGAGCGACAGGTTCGGAGGTCTTTCCTTCGGTCGATGGAGCGCTCGGAACCTCTGCCTTTTCGCTCTTTTTCTCGCTGCATCCGGCAAAAGCAAGAACTACGCCAATGGCAAGGAATATTGCAAGGAGTTTTTTCATCTGGTGATCCTTTCTTTCTCTATTTGATGTGCATGTTATCTCGTGCAATGCAGCTCGTCAAGCTCGACTATTTTTACATGCGCTGGTATAATCGAGCTTGAAAAGCTGACGCGAAAGGTTTGATTGTTATGGTTAGAGTAGGAATTATAGGCGCTTCAGGCTATGCCGGGGCCGAACTGGTAAGATATTTATTGATGCATCCGGGTGTCGAGATCACCTATCTTGCTTCCGCTACGTATGAAGGCAAGCCGCTCTCAGACGCTTATCCCAGCCTGCTCGGCCAGGACCTGCCGCTGTGCGAAAAGTGGGATATAGAGAGCGCAGCCGATAAAGCCGATTTCTTCTTTCAGGCTCAGGGCAATGGCAACGGGATGAAAGTCGCACCTGAACTTATGGAGTATGGCAAAAAACTGATCGATGTGCCTGCCGATTTTCGGCTTAAAGACATGGCCGTATACAAGCAGTTTTATGGTATCGAGCACACCGCGCCGGAGCTTGCGGCGGAAGCGGTCTACGGCATTCCTGAGATAAACGCCGATACGATAGCCGATGCAAGGATAGTCGCTAACGCCGGGTGCTACGCCACAAGTTCGATAATCGCCCTTGCGCCTTTGGCAAAAGCCAAGAATGTATGCTTGAGCTCGATCATTGTTGACTCCAAGTCCGGCGTTTCAGGAGCGGGACGCTCCAAGCTTTCGGTTGCGGGCATGTTCTGCGAGGTCAATGAAGGGTTCAAGGCCTATGCCGTTTCGGCTCACAGGCACACACCAGAGATCGAACAGGAACTGACAAACCTG
>DJHI01000045.1:25763-26840 GCA_002431715.1 Armatimonadetes bacterium UBA5829 | reverse complement strand
GCTGTCACTGCGGGCATACGATATCGGATTTCGACCTCGCCCTTATAGCTCTTACTATTGTATTGTTTTCATCGAGTGCGCCGGTCGATATCCCAACGACAGTGAGCATATCATCTAACTCGGGATTATCCATTCCATCAGGGAGATACACTCGAACATCATTTAACGATCCGTCAGAGATAACCACATATGTCCTGCTCTGATTCACTACCTTTGTAACCTTACCCCAGGCCCTTACAAGCAGGCCTATATTATTAAGACCTTTATCCGGTTTCCATTGGCGGACGCTGTTGCCGCTGCTGTCAGTAACGATCTCCCATCCCCAAACACCGGGCTGGGCGCCGCTTGGGCCGCCGCCGAGAGCCTTGTTGGTCAACGAGAGCGGTACCGGCTCCGCGGCAGGCGCTGAAAGAATAGTGATTTCAGGATTCATGATCTCCCGCTCGATGCCTGTTGTCGTCATGACTCCGGTGATATTCACCATCTGCCCGACGCTGACAGTGGGGCTGTAGGTCCTGACTTTGATCCCGGATGTGCGGTCGACACTCTGGACATAGAAGCCGTCATCAAATACGGCGCTCACGACCTCACCCGATATCTCGACTATCACACCCTTGCCCAGTTTCTTGGCCTCGCTTATTGTGACGGGCGGGTCTTCCTCCTGGAAAGCTCCCATATTCGGGCTGCCATCAGCCGGATCACCAGCTCCAATCAACGGTGAACCTACGCTCAGGCGATAGTTACAGGTTGCCGGATCCATGAACAGAGGNNGACAGTGAGATTGGTAAGCGTGCAGCCTGATGTAGGCGGAGGCGCAGTGGTCGGGTCGGGCAGTCCGACAAACTGATTGAGAGAGTTGTTATAAAAGTCCGTATATCTGATCCAGCACCATGGGTCTATGGTAACCGCTGTCGTGCCGACGGCAAATATCGCGCCGCCGTTAAGCGCCGGTGTCGGATTTGTGGCAGTATTGTAGGCCACAATCGAATTTCTCAAGGAGAAGGTGGAGTTGTCGCAATATATTCCGCCGCCTTGGCCAACGACCCCCGATGCCAGGTTCGAGACGATCGTCAACTT
>DJHI01000045.1:25617-25750 GCA_002431715.1 Armatimonadetes bacterium UBA5829 | reverse complement strand
CTTGTTCATTGCGGCGGCTGACTCATTATCTAGGTAAATACCGCCGCCCTTGCCGGTTCCTGCCGCTGATCCTGTCGCTATATTTTGTGCGGCCTGGCAGCCGATAAGGTTTTCGACAATGATCGGAGCTGAA
>DJHI01000045.1:16080-25575 GCA_002431715.1 Armatimonadetes bacterium UBA5829 | reverse complement strand
CTCGGGAAGCAATTGCGCCGCCATAGTATCCGCTGTTGCCCTGGATACGGTTGGCGAATATCGTGGGCGAACCCTGCTCTGTGTATATCCCTCCACCATAGCCGCCATAGGAGTATGACCCGGTTGCACCGTTGGCATATATGGTCGTATCGCCGCTAAGAAGTGTTGCAGGCGGCGGGGTCAGACCGTCACCGATTATGGCGGTGCTGTCATATACATAAACGCCGCCGCCCAAAACGGCGGTATTGCCCGCTATTCGACAGGTGGAGACATTGGCAAACTCTTTATATATGCTCACACCACCGCCTAGTTCGGCATCGCCGTTTGTGAGTCTGAATGAGTCTAGGACGCAGTGAGTGGCGTCATAAGTTGCCTTAAGCAAAGCGTCGAGGTATCTGTCCTGAGGCAAGTGAGCTATTACCGCAGCCGATGTCAGTGCGCCTCCATCGATTGTGGTCTGATTTGTATTGATATCTCGCAGCGGATAAGGGCTAGGGACATCAGTCGGTGAGACCGGAGAGCCTGACCATGCACCATATACGGCTACTCCATGCCAGATCAGAATATTCTCATCATAGGTCTGGCCTGCAGGACCGCCGCGAACCCAAACAGGATAGTTTTGAGTCCATCCGGCCTGGTTGTGGCTGTCGGCGGCATCTATGGCTTCCTGAATGGTCTTGAAAGCGGTTGCCCAGGTGGTGCCGTCGCCGCTGGAAACAACACTACCGTCCACATAATAGGCATATGGAGTTGCACCGCTGGACAGAGGTGTGCAGGCATCTCCCTTGCCATCACCGTTGGAATCGACCTGAGTCGAGTTGGCATTGGTGGGACAGTTGTCGAAGATATCGGAAACACCATCGGCGTCGGTATCCGGCAAATTAAAAACGTCGGGTTGGGGATCGATTATATTGGCGCCGCCGTCGTTGTCGTTATCGTGAAACTCGTCCGCACCAATATCTATCGTGCCGCTGATCACTCTGGTTTCACCATCGATATCGTATGATCCGGCTCCCGCGCCTACGTATCCAGCATTCCTGGCCGGAGAGCCCTTTGTGATATGGAAGTCATTGTTGTATTTATCATAATACTGCGGGTCTTTCATTATGTTGAAGTCTTTGTTGAGCACGGGATTTGTGCTGTAGAACGGGAAATTAAACCCGAATATGTCCCCGCCTGCATTGTGCCAGAGCAGATTGTAGTTGAAGTTTACGGTCATGCCCTCGTTTACCACGGCTGTTCCGCGAGATTGAGAGATGATGTTGTTCAATATGTACGCCGGTCCTGAACCGGAGAGAAATATGGCGGCGCCAAAGCCGTATGGACGGTCGGGATCAGTAACCAGTCCGGCATTTGGTGTGACTTCATTGCCGTAGAAAGTGTTGCATACAATCGTCGGGACTCCCGGGTTTTGGAAGGCAATAGCACCACCGTATGATGTCTCGGTATCTCCCGCTCCATATGCGCCGCATTTATAGATCATATTGTTACGGATTAAGGTATCCGTGCTGGTGACATATATCGCTCCGCCGTATGCATAGTAAGTAGTGACCGTATTGCCTGATGCAGTGCAGGAATCGAAAGTGGAACGCTGAATAGTAGCTGCGCTGGTTCCATCTTCCACATAAATCGCCCCACCCTTTGCCGTACCGAGATTGATGGCGCTGATTATGGCGGAGTCCTCCGTGAATTCACACTCCGTAACGACAAGAGTAGCATTCGAAGTGTAGATGGCGCCGCCCTGGGCATCAGGATTGCCAATGGAATCCTGCGCGCGGTTGTTGACAAACTGCGAATCGGTAACCGACAGATAGCCGTTTGTCGCATAAATGCCGCCGCCAAAGTGAGAAGTGTTGCTTTGCACTATGCAATTGGCGACCATTAAGGCGCCACTCGCATTCATTATTGCCGCACCCAGTAGGGCAGCGCCGTTTTCTATTGTGAAGCCGTCGATACGGTTTGACCCGAGGGTCGTAAAGATACTTGTCGTGGACACAAGCGGCTGCACCACGGTCGGAGGAGTAAAAACGCGATCATTGAGATCGAATGTAAGTGGATCTTCCGTACCGTCAAAACCGCCATAGATCAAAACACCAACTGGAACCGATATGTTCTCGACGTAAGCGGGAACAAGCACAGTGTTTTTTTCAACCCAGACTGTTAAATCGGGTTGTGATGCAGCCAGGGTAGCTCCGGCCTGAATAGTACGCTTGGCCTGCGCCCAGGAAAGACCTGTATTGAGGTCGTTTCCTGTGGTTGAGACGAAAACCACAGCAGACGCGGGTATCGTGAGTGATGCAAATAGAAGCATGAGAAGTAAGCGTGCGCGAGTTTTCATCCTTTTCCTCCTTAAATTGAAGCTGAGAGCGGAGAAATATAGCCGCTCGATAGCCATTTTGTGCTCCGGTGGCTAAACTGACCGCAGTAATAGCGGGTCATATGTATCGGGACTGAAGTCCCGATACACCACACCACCTGAAGTCTCGATACACCGACACATCGTTTTTATGTGTTGTGACGTCATCGCGCTTGTCTCGTTGAGCAAATTATGATGAGCAAGCATCTATATTGGTAACACTCTACCCAGCATGCTATAGTCTGGTAAACATGATGATTTGATATTGACACATAGTGTGCGCTTGGTAAGTTTTTATTCAATACTATTGCAGGCAGACATTTTATATAGTCCGATAGTCCGTGAGTTCGGGAATCATGGAAGACTGATAGTCCTAGAGAGGGTTTGAGGATTTGGGAAACGTGCGATATTTGCGAAGGATTACCGGCAATCAGGCTCGTATAGGGTATTGGACTGCCATTTTAATGCAAACATGCCAGTCCCTCCAGGTAAGGATACCCGGAGGGATATATACAAAGAAATATATGAAATTACAAGGTGAATGTATTGAACTCAGACGTTCTCAACAATATGAGTAAAGAAATAAACTCGCCAGTGCCGTTCTGGTTCCTTAACGGCTATATGGAAGAATGGCACATCGTGCGTGAGTTTGAGATGATGCACGAAAAAGGCATCGACGAAGTCATAGTGCATCCGCGCTACGGTTTGCAGACCGAATATCTCTCGGATGATTGGTTCGAGCTGTTCGGGTTGTGTGTGCGCGAAGCGAAAAAGCAGAAGATGCATATTTGGATATATGACGAGTTGAACTGGCCGAGCGGCACTGCCGGAATGACCGTGATGGAGCATGATCCGAACTACCAAAGCAAGTTTTTGCATGTCGAGTCAATGCCGCTTGATGAGATTCAGCTCGATTCCTTCGTGCCCGGAAAATACATGATCGCGGCGAATGTCGAAGCAGGCAGCATAACCAAGACCCGGCTGCTCACGGACATAGAGAGCATCAAAGGACTTACAGGCGAGTGGAGAATATTCAACTGCACGCTGGATTACGACAAATTTTATGTCGATACTCTCTCATTCGAGGCAGTCAATCACTTCAAGACCGTCACATATGATGAATATTATAAGAGGTTCAGCGATGAGTTTGGCGAGACGATTCGAGCGATATTTACAGACGAACCCTCGATCTACTGGGTGAGCGTCGGTTACGACGACTGCAACCTGCCGTATACCGACGATTTCTTCAAGACATTTGAAGAGAGATTCGGATACTCACCGGCTCAGATGATTCCGTATCTCTTCTATCCCGGTCGTGAAGGAACCGCATTCAGAGCGGATTACTGGGACCATGCCGGATTCCTCTTCAATCAGCGTTATCACGCCAACTTGAGTGGATGGTGCCGAGAACACGGCGTAATCTACACGGGACACAACAATAACGAGGAACCGCTGAGATATCAGATACGCTATCAAGGCAATATGTTCGACACGATGCGCTTGATGGATATACCCGGCGTTGACCACTTAGGCAAGCAGACTTTGGGAAACTGGTTTGCGTCCATAATAGGGCCGAAAATCTGCTCGTCGGTCACACACTTCTCCGGCAAAGCCCGGTGCATGAGCGAGAGTTTCGGTGGAATGGACTGGGATACCACATTCACCAATCTCAAGAGAGTGACCGACTGGCAGTTTGCGCTTGGAATCAATCTACTGGTTCCTCATGCGCTATTTCACACTATATCATCCGAAACAAAACGCGAATCACCGCCCAGTTTCTTCTATCAGTCGCCACACTGGCGCGATTTCGGCTACTTCACCGATTATCTGCGCAATATGGAGAAGATGCTCTGCGGCGGCAGGCATATGTGCAAGGTTGCGGTGATGTACCCGCTCAGCGGGCTGTGGTCGAGCTATCAGACAGATGTAAAAACATCCGATTTCACGCATTTAGACAACTTCATCAACTCGCTGTGCCTGGAGATGGTGAAAAACCAGATCGATTTTGACCTGCTCGACTTCAAGGCGCTCTCCGAGGCAGATTATGAGCATGGAAAGATAAAACTGGCCGATGAGGAGTACGAGGCGCTGATTGTACCGTCGTCTTCGTATATGCGCGCGGAGGAGGTGGCTCTGCTTAGGAAGATCGCCGTCTCGGGAGTGAGCACGACATTCTTCCACACCGCTATGGAACCGCAGCCTCAGAACGTCCCTAACGGATCTGGAAATGCAAGTTTTGTGCGGTCGGAAGAGTTAATATCGTTCGTGGAGATACTGCGAAAGCAGCTCGATGACGACATCCAGATTGTAGGCGGCGGCGCCGACGATATTATGGCGTATCGCAGAGAAAAGGACGGTCGAAAGATCACTTTCCTGCTCAACCGGTCTGAAAAACACCGTAAAGTGACGGCGATGATCAAAGATTATCCCGATGCGGCAATTTTCGATCAGGAAACAGGCGCCTACACAAGACTCGAAGGCCGCAGAGCGGGCACGCGGACTCAGGTCGAGCTTAGGTTCCAGCCGAACCAGAGTTACTTTATCGTAAGCAGTGTTCCTGATGCTGTGACACCAGTGGAAACCGTCGGAGAGCCTCAGCCGATAGAGATAAAAAATCTGCATGTGCAGATACCGTATAACGTGGCTTCGATCTATCACTTTAATTACTTCGGGGCGCGATCAGATATCGCGCCCCAACACCAGAACGAGGAAGCTGTGGAAGTGGATGTGAGAGCGCATCCAAGATATATTCCGGCTAACTGGGCTCCTGAGACGCCTGACTTTAAGTCTTTCGCGGGAGCATATGAGACGAATGTTGAGGTAAACTGCGAGCCTGAGGATATCCAGCTTATTTTGGACAAGGATTTCGCCGATTGCGAGGTTTATCTTAATGGGTCGAAACTCGACATGGAAAAATGCTGCCGCGGATGTGACAGCGGCTCATACATAACCGATTTTGAGGATATTCGGGCTGCTGTTGGAGACATTCTGAAGCAGGGTGTAAATCATTTCAAGGTGATATCGCCGACCAAGCTCAGCGAGCCTATCGGGCTGGTAGGAAATTTCATAGTCAAAATCGCGGGTAAGGATATTGTCCTCAATCCGCCCGATGAGCCTAATCTCTTCAGGCTGGAGATGGACTACCCGTTCTACTCGGGTGAGATTAAATATCGAGCCGAATTCGAGCTTGGTAAAGCTTACCCGTCATTGATTTTGAACCTGCACGACGTGCGCGATTCGGTGACGGTGACGGTGAACGGTGAGACGGCCGGGATGAGACTCTGGGAGCCGTATACTCTGGATATCGCGAAGTATGCGAAAGTTGGAGTTAACAAGTTGGAGATAGAGGTCAGAAACAACGGGGCTAACTTGATCCACGGCAATCCGCGCGCGATGGGCCTGGCGCATATGCCTGACCTCTCCGGGTTCGAATAGGTGAGAACATACTCGGCAAATGCAATTGTCCTGCGGAGGATCGATCTTGGAGAGAAAGACCGGATCCTCACGATATATACGCGTGAGAATGGCAAGCTTTCGGCTGTAGCAAAGGGAGCCAGGCGTCCGGGTAGTAAGCTTTCGGGTGCGAGCGAGCCTTTTACATACGTGAAGATGTTTCTGTCGTCGGGGCACAACCTGGATGTGCTGACGCAGGCTGAGATAAAAGAGTCGTTTCCTAACGTTAAGGAATCGATGAAGGGAATCGCTTATGCAGTCTATCTGATGGAGCTTGTGAACAGCTTTGTCGATGAGAGGCAGCCGAACCCGGAGCTTTTCGATACTCTGCTGAGCGCGATGTATGTTCTTGAAAGTGGCGCAAACCCGGAAATAACCGCTCGATATTTCGAGCTTCACTCGCTTGCGATATTGGGGTATGAACCACACTTCGAGGAATGCCTGAGGTGTGGAGCCAAAATAAAGTGTGAGAAGGCAGCATTCAGCCCATCGCTGGGTGGCATGGTCTGCGCGGATTGTGGTGTGCCTCCAAATGACGCTATCTGGGTTCCGGGAGCGATTGTGTCATATGTCCAGGCGCTTAAAAATGCCCAGCCACAGAAGCTCAAAGATTTTAAGTTTCCAAAGGGTGCGCTGCGCGACCTTGCTTGCGTTCTAAGATGGCATATTCGATACAGATTAGAGCACGAACTGAAGAGCGTTGATTTCATTGACTCAATCGCTCATATGCAGTAAACTCAAGCGGGAATTACGAAGGTTGCGTCCTCACCCCAACCCTCTCCCTCTGGGAGAGGGAGCTGGCAATGCTAACGCTAATATAAAATCGGAAATTAAAAATACTAAATCAGAGAGGTTGTGCCCTCATCCCACCCCTCTCCCTTTGGGGGAGGAGGTTGGAAGTGCAAGGGCGGTAAGAGAGAAAATGACTGAAAAGACTACACTTTATCTGGCGCCGGTGCCCAAAAAGCTTTCAATGCGGCAGGGCGAGTTTGACCCGACCGGCAAAAAATACATTCAGCTTATGACGGACGAGCCCCAGAGCCTGATGCCTGCCGTCAAACAAACTGGAATGGATTTTGAGATCACGGCAAGTCCGCTTGCTCCAAAGAACTCCATTGCGCTTCGGTTCATCATCGACGTCGCCTCAGGCATGCCTGTGGACGGCTATAAGCTCGTTATCAGGCCTGACGTGATCGAGATCACAAGCTCGACTCCGGCGGGCGCATTTTATGGCGCTTGCACACTTAAGCAGATAGCCCGGCAGTCTGACAAAAAGTTGCCATGCCTTGCGATATCGGACTGGGCGGATATGCCCGAGCGCGGCGTTATGCTCGATATCAGTCGCGATAAAGTCCCTACGATGGAGACTCTCTACCACTTGATCGACCTACTCGCCGAATGGAAAATCAATCAGTTTCAGCTTTATACCGAGCACACTTTTGCATATCCCACTCACCAGATAGTCTGGGAGAAGGCAAGCCCGATGACCGGCGAGCAGATACTCGATCTCGATGCTTACTGCCGCGAAAGGTTTATCGAACTCGTTCCCAATCAGAACTCGTTCGGACACCTGGAGAGATGGCTTAAGCATGATAAATATCGCCCCATGGCGGAGCTTCCACACGGCGGGCAGACGGGCTGGGGACACATGTCTTTTCCTTTCAGCATAAGCCCGNNCGGCATGTAAAAAGAGCCTGCCGTTTTTGGCGGAGCTATACGATGAACTGCTTCCGCACTTTACGAGCTGCAATTTCAATATAGGCTGTGACGAAACCGTAGACCTTGGCTATGGAAAAAGCAAAAAGCTCTGTAAAGAAAAGGGAACGGACAGGGTCTATGTCAATTTCCTGCTCGAAATATATAAACTGGTCTCTGAGCGCGGACGGACTATGCAGTTTTGGGGCGATATTATTATGAGGCATCCTGAGATGATCCCGGAACTGCCCAAGGATGTAGTCGCCCTGGAGTGGGGTTATTCCGCCAAGCATCCGTTCGCAGAACACAGCGCCAAATTTGCAGAATCAGGAATTCCTTTCTACGTGTGCCCGGGGACTTCGGTCTGGAGCACACTCGTCGGAATGACCGACAATGCCATCGCAAATATAACGAACGCCGCCAAAAACGGTATAGCCAACGGCGCAATAGGCATGCTCAACACCAACTGGGGTGACAATGGTCACTGGAACCCGAATTCAGTGGAGTATCTCGGTTACATGACCGGCGCGATGGCCTCATGGAACTCGAAGCCCGATATCCGTAAGACCATCATCGAAAATCTTTCGATTCATGCCTTTAACGATCCTACTTTTAAGTCTGGAAAAGCCTTCTATGACCTCGGGAATCTCTACAGGCTGTTTACCCGTAAAGTTTATAACTGCTCCATTCCCTGGATGGCGCTTTTCCGGGAAGACGGGCATAATGATCTTCCTGTAATGCATCAGGCGAGCCCTGAAAACTTTGAGGAGATGGCCGTAAAACTCAAGGAGATCAAGTCGGACCTCAGCGGCGAGAAGATGAGTTCGGTCGACGCGGATATCGTGCGGAAAGAACTCGATTTTATATTTAATATAATGGGATTGTCCTCAAAAGCAGGAAAAATGCGATTAGGCGGCGGGACAAAACCCACCGGGTTCGACGCGGAAGTAAAGAAGATTCAGGAAGAGCACAAACAAGTCTGGCTGCTTCGCAACAGGCCTGGCGGTCTCGAAGACAGTGTGCGCAAGATCAAGGGCGTGCTTTAATACTTGAGCTGCGGGAACTTGTGACTGCTTGAATTGTCAGGATTAAGTGTCGATGCCGTTCCCGCAGCATAAACACTAAACAGCAAGAACTTCTTTTTCGGGCGCGATATCCGATCGCGCCCGAACTTGGATAATAACGCTTCTCAGCGTATTGCTTATAAGGAGAGTATGTATTGAGCAGGTTCCTGATAACCGGTGGGGCCGGATTTATTGGCAGCCATATAACTGACTTCGTGCTCCAAAAGGGGCATGATGTGGTTGTCTTCGACAATTTCTCCACAGGCAGGATGGAAAATCTCTCCGCGGTTAACGATATAAAGATCGTAAATGGTGACATTAGAGATGTATCAGCGCTCGACTCGGCGATGGATGGAGTAGATTATGTTATCCACCATGCAGCGGAGATTTCGGTTGCTAGATCGGTCGATGAGCCGGAATTTGTAAATGAAGTAAATGTCGGTGGCACTATGAATGTGCTGGTAAACGCAAGAAAGCATAATGTGAAGCGGATCACTTTCTCGTCTTCAAGCGCAATCTACGGAGACACGGGCAGGCAAAAACAGTCCGAAGATATGCTCCCCGACCCGCTCTCGCCTTACGGAGCCAGCAAAATAGCGGCGGAGCATTATCTCTCCTGCTTTTATCATCTCTATGGTCTCGAAACAGTTAGATTTCGATACTTCAACGTATTCGGCCCAAGGCAGAACCCGAAGTCTCAATATGCCGCCGTAATCCCCATCTTTATAGACCGCATTCTCCACGGTCAGGACCTGTGTATTTACGGCGATGGCGANNCGAGCAGACCAGGGACTTTATCTATGTCGAGGATATCGCAAGAGCCAACTATATCGCATGCACAGCCGAAAATGTTGCAGGAAAAGTGTTCAACATAGCTACAGAGCAGCCGTATACCATTAATCAATTGGCAGAGATGCTGATAAAAAT